>CANIRU010000005.1 GCA_947470025.1 Chloroflexota bacterium | reverse complement strand
GCGGTGCGACGATGGACGCCATGAAGACCACGACGCTCCGCGCTGTCGACCGCTGGTTTCGCTTCGCCGGGATCGCTGCCCTGCTCGCCCTCGGCGTGACGATCGCGATGCTCTTCGCGGGAGCCGAGGGGTGGCGCGGGCCGTTCGTGGCGGCGCACCTCGCGGCGCTGGCGGCGCTGCTGCCGCTGGGGATCGCACTCGTCGTGTACGGATACCGCGAGGCCGGGAGCATCGGCGCGCTGCTGTCGCGGCACGCGCTCACCGTGGGCGCGCTGGTCGTGATCGCGGTGCTCGTGGTGATCACGCAGGTGAACTTCTACGCCAACCCGAACATCCGGCGCATCTCGAACCTCACGAACGTCACGATCATCGTGCTGCTCGTGGTGCAATACCTGCGCTGGTTCCCGCGCCACGTCGGACGCGCATAGAGCGATCGCGATCGCTACGAGGCGGCCCAGTAGACCGGCTGCTGCTCGCCGCCGAAACGTGACATGACCTCGGGCGAAACCATCGCCTGCAGCGTCAGCGGCGGGTACGGGTAGAGGTCGCTCGCGCGCATCCGCTGCCCGATCGCCACGACCACCTCGAGGTGCTCGCGCGTGAGGTCGGCGGGTGATTGCAGGCCGAGCGATCGCGTCACGACCATCAGGTCCTCGTTCACCGCCATCGCATAGTTCGCGACGCGCGACCGCTTGTCGTTGGGCACGAGGCCGCGCTGTCGCCACGCGCTCTGCGTCGCGACGCCCGTGGGACACTCGTTGGTGTGGCAGCGCAGCGCCTGGATGCAGCCGATCGAGAACAGGAAGCCTCGACCGATGTTCACCATGTCCGCGCCGAGGGCCAGCGTGAACGCCGCCTCCGCCCCCGTGACGATGCGCCCCGCGCCGATGATCGAGATGCGCTCACGCACGCCCCACCGGCGATACGCGTCATCGACGACGACAATGGCGTCCTGCAAGGGCAAGCCCATGTGGTCGGTGAGCGACATCGGCGCCGCGCCGGTGCCACCCTCGGCGCCGTCGACGGAGACGTAGTCCGGGCCGCGGTCCTCCTCAGCGAGCGTGCGCGCGAGGTCATCCGCAAAGGACGCGTCGCCGACGACGATCTTCACGCCCACGGGCACGGGCACCGTCGCCTTCACGCGCTCGACAAAGTCGATGAGTTCCGGCAGCGATGAGAAGTCGCTGAAGCGGTTCGGGGAGAGCGAGGCCTCGCCGACCGGGATGCCTCGGATCGCGGCGATTTCGGGCGTGACCTTCGCGCCGGGGAGGATGCCGCCCTTGCCGGGCTTCGCACCCTGGCTGACCTTGATCTCGATCGCGGCGATCTGCGGGTCGCTGCCGATCGCGCGCAGGCGATCCCAGTCGAGGTCCCCGGCCGGCGTGCGGACACCGTACTTCGCCGGGCCGATCTGGAAGATCACCGCGCCGCCGCCGGAGAGGTGATGCGGCGACAGGCCACCCTCGCCGGTGTTGATCGCGATGCCCGCCTCGCCCGCACCGAGCGCAAGCGCACGCACCGCCGCCTCGGACAGCGCGCCGAACGACATCGGCGCGATGCCGATGCGCGAGCGCGTCACGAACGGCCGAGGGCGATGCGGGCCGACGACGTGCGGGCGCGCGTCCTGAGGTACCTCGGAGTGGAGCATCGGGAACGGCGACGGGAGGAAGTGGTAGGAGCCGGGCTGGCCGAGGTCCTGCTGGCTGCCGAAGCCGACTGCCGCGTCCACGCCCTTCGCCGCGCGGTACGCCCACGACCGCTGCGCGCGGTGGTACGGCCGCTCCGCGAGGTCGCTGGTCACGATGTACTGGCGCAACTCCGGCCCGACCTTCTCGAGGAGATAGCGCAACCGGCCCACCACGGGGTACACGCGCAGGATTGCGTGATTCGTCTGCACAATGTCCCACACCGCCGAGGCGGCAAGCACCACGACGATCCCCAGCGCGATGAGCAGCAACGTAGCCATCTTGGCCACCCTCCTCGGGATCCGTCCCGATGCGATAACCATCGGCAGCTGGAGAGTGGCGGAGCAGGGGATGGGGGAGGAGGCCGGGAAGCCCTCACCCTGCCCTCTCCCATGAGTGGGCGAGGGTTCTGAATCTCAGCGCGGCCGCACCGTGCTCAGAGTCGCCCGCTCTGACCCCCTCGCCCATTCATGGGAGAGGGTTGGGGTGATGGCCTCCCGGCTCGCTCTCACTCCTCGGCGAGCCACCCGTCGATGATCGGGAGGAGCTCTTCGAGACGCTCGATCGTCGCGTCGGGGCGGACCTCGTGGCTCGGCACCTTCGCGTTTACGCGGTGCACGGCGCGCATCCCGGCGCGCTGCGCGCCGAACACGTCGTCGAAGAGGCGGTCGCCCACGAACACGGCGCGCGAGGCCTCGGTCACACCGACGGCGTCGAGGGCGTAACGAAACGCGTCCGGGTGCGGCTTCATGTACGTCATCTCGCTCGTGTAAGCGCGGGCATCGATGAGGTCTACCAGACCGTCCCGTTCGAGGAAATGCTCGTGGTACGCGGGCGGCCAGTGGGTATTGGAGAGCAGCCCGATCCGCAGGCCGCGCTCGCGGAGCGCCGTGAGCACCTCGACGGCCTGCGCATCGTGGACGATGTGCGGCGTCCACGTGTCGAGGTAGTGCGTCCCGGCCTCCTCGAGCACGGCGGCGGTGACATCCGCGCCCAGCTCATGCGTGGCCTCGGCGAGCAGGTCCGAGAGCGAGGCCGCGCGGGCGTCGGTCGTAGTGCGCGCCCACATGCGCTCCTCGACGGCAGTCAGGCGCGCAAGGATCTCCGGCTCCGCGACGTCGATGTGGCCCGCCAGGTGGTGCGCGGCGATGCGCCACATGTCGATGAGCTCGATCGCGGCGTAGTCCGCCAGCGTCCCGCCCCAGTCGAAGATCACGGCCTCGATCGGCTGTCTCGCCACGCGCTCGCTCCGCTCGTCACTGCCTGCATCTACGATGCTAGCGCCGCGAGGAGGCACGCGATGCCCGACGCCGGAGACCTCGACGCTGCGCCGGCCGTGACCGGCATCCTGCTCGCGGGGGGCCGATCGCGCCGCATGGGTCACGACAAGGCCTCGATGATCCTCGACGGCCAGTCGCTGCTGCAGCGCACCGCGACGGCGCTCGCGACCGTGGTCGACGAGATCGTGGTGGTGCGCGCGCCGGGCGCCGCGCTGCCCGCGGTGGACGCCCCCTGCCCTGTCGTTCACGCCGAAGACCCGGTCGAGGGCGAGGGCCCGCTGGTCGGCATCGCGCGGGGCCTCGAGGTCGCGCGTGCGCCGCTGGCGCTGGTGGTCGGCGTGGACATGCCGTTCCTCCAGACCGCGCTGCTGCGCCTGCTCATCGAGCGGCTGCGCGCGGACCTCGAGGGTGGCGCGCGTTGGGTGTTGCCGATCGCGGACGGGCGTGCGCAGCCGTTGTGCTCCGCGATGGTGTGCGACGCCCTCGGCACGCTGCGCGCGCGCATCGAGGCGGGCGACCGCGCGCCGATGGCGGTCGCGGACATACTGCACGCGACCCGGCTTGCCGAAGCAGACTGGCGCGCCGCCGATCCGGAAGGGTTGTCCTTCCTCGACGTGGACACGCCGGAGGACGTGGCCGCCGCGCTCGCGCAGCTGGGGCGCGGAACGTGAGATCGGCTAGCATCGACGCGTGAACGCCCTGCAACTGACCTCTGACCAGTGGACCGAGACCCTGACCGCAGTCGCCATCCTCGGCGCGGCGGTGCTCGTCGCGCTGGTCGTGCCTCGGCTGATCGTCGCGCTGCTGCGGCGCTTCACCGGCTCGAACGGAGCGACAGACCTTGCCGTGCGCACGCTGCACGGGCCGCTGGGCGTGCTGATCGTGGTGCAGACGTTCTTCATCGTGCTGCGCCGGTTGTCCTACCTGCACGACGGCTGGCAGGTGGTCGACCGCGCGTGGATCGCGTTCACGATCATCGTGGTGGTCTATGGCGCGCAGCGGCTGATCGTCCCGCTCACGCAGTGGTACGCGAACCGCTCCATCGCGACTCGCGCGAGGCTCCACTCCCTCCCGCCGCTGCAACGCGCGCTCCGCGGGCTGATCTGGATCGCCGGGCTCCTCATGGTGCTGGCGACCGTGGGCATCGAAATCAGCCCGCTGCTCGCGGGCCTCGGGCTCGGCGGCCTCGCCGTGGCGCTCGCGCTGCAGCCGATGCTCGCGAACATCTTCGCGTCGTCGTTCCTGCTGTCCGACCAGTCGATCCGGATCGGCGATGCGATCCAGGTGCAGGGCGGCCCCTCTGGGACGATCGAGGACATCGGCTGGCGCGCAACGCGGATCCGCTCGACCGACAACAACATCGTGCTCGTGCCGAACTCCGTGCTCGCCCAGGCGACGATGACGAACTTTGATTCCACCACGCCCGAGACGGACGTGCTGCTGGTGCTCCACGTCTCCACCGAGGAAGACCTGGTAGCCGTGCAGGACGCGTGCCTGGACGAGCTGTCGAGGATGTGCGACGAGGAGAGCGATCTGGTCGCGGGCGGTGGGCGCATCGTCTTCCGCTACCAGGGCGTCGAGGGCGGCAAGGCCGAGATGCAGCTACGGGTGCGGGCCACCTCGTGGCGCGACGCCGCCGAGGTGCGGCACCGGATGATCGTCCGCGTGCACAGCCGTCTGCTCTCTGAAGGCGTCACGCTGGCCTAGCTGGCCCGCCTTCGTGGGGGTGGGGCTCTAGCTGCCGGGCGTGGCGGTCGCGACCGGCGTCGCGGTCTGTGTCGGCGCGGCGGTCGGTGTGCTCGTCGGCGTCGAGCTCAACAGGTTGGCGGTCGTCGTCGTCGCGGTGGCGGCCGGCGTCGCCGTCGCCGCCGAGGGCACATCACTCAGCAGCTGCCGAAGGCGACCTCGCGACTCTTCCGCCGCGAAGGAGTCCACCGCCGCCAGCAGCCGTGTCCGCAGGGTCGCTCCGCCATCGAGGGCGCCGTCCACCCGTCCGGCGGCCTCGCGGTCATCAGCGAGCGCCGCGAGCACCTCGAAGCGGGCGCGGGTCACGGACGAGTCGTCAGCGACGACCTCCGCGAGGGCACGACGCAACACCTCGTTGTCCTTCGAGCCGAGGGCTACGCGGAGGCGGATGCTGAAGCCGTCCACGACGGTGGGCAGCGTGGGCTCGGCCGAGCGCGGCGGGGTGGTGGGCGGCCGCGTACCGGCCGGCGTGGGGGTGCGCGTCGGCTCCGGAGTGCTCGCCGGGCGCGGGCGGTTCGGCTCGGCGAGGAGCGCACGGCGCAGGCGGTCCGCCTGGTCTCCCGGCATCACGCTGAGCCGGTCGATCAGCTTCGAGCGGAGCGCCGTGTCCCCGGATAGCGCTGTCGTCACCCGGGCCGCCGACTCGGCGTTGTT
The DNA here is from genome assembly GCA_947470025.1 of Chloroflexota bacterium. Lineage (GTDB taxonomy): Bacteria > Chloroflexota > Dehalococcoidia > UBA2979 > UBA2979 > SHYQ01. The sequence continues at coordinate 44,429 of CANIRU010000005.1, read as the reverse complement.
CAACAGCACCGCGAGGATCGTGAATTGCGCGCGGGCGTTGTTCGCGTCGCCGTTGTCCGCGATCTCACGGAGGGCAGCGCGGATCGCCGGGGCGTCGCTGCCGGCGGTCGCCTCGCGGAGGCGGCGGGCGAAAACCTCGTTCGCCGAGAGGAGCGCGCCGGTCGGGATCGCCGGCGGGGCCGGGGTCCGGGACGGGACGGTCGCGCCGGCCTGAGTGCCGGTAGCTCCTGTGGGTGATCCGCCCTGCGTCCCGGTGGCGCCGGTCGCCCCCGTCGTGCCGGTCTGCGGGCGCGGCGGCGTCGAGGTCGTCGGGGAGTCCGTTGGGCGGGTCGAGGGCGGCTTCTGCGCCACGGTGACCGCGCGCTGGGCGGCGACGTCCGCGACCTTCTTCGTCCGCTCCGTCTCCACGACGCGGACGGCCTGCTCGGGAACCGCGGGCACGGCGCGGGGGGCCGGCTCGGCGATGGTCACGCGCGCCTTCCCGTCCTGCGTCTCCACGCGGACGCGCACCTGGGCCGCACCGGTCGAGTCATCGATCGGCACGCGCCGCTCGACGCCGTTCACGCTCAGCACGAGGTCGCCCGAGCCCGCTTCAAAGCGCTGGAGGTTCAGCGTGTACATGCCAGGGTCGAGGCGCTGGAAGTCGAACTTCTGCGGACCGTCGCCCGGGTTCGAGGTGTTGACGCCACGGATCTGGCGGAAGATCGCGCCGTCCGCACGCGCGCCGGTCGCCTCGCCGCGCTCTGAGACCAGGGCGGCCGCGAACGGGGCGTCGATGGTCAGGCTGCCGGCCTCGGGCAGATTGGAGCGGGCCGCGACCTTCTGGGCCTGCGCCCGGACGATCTGGCCGGTCGGGACGGAGACGCGGTCGGCGCCCAGCACCACGTCCACGAGACCCTCGGACGTGGCGACGGCCGTCTGGCCGTCGACGATCGACGTCTCAAAGACCGTGCCGTGCACCTGCACGACCGCGTCCTGCGTCACCACCTCGTACCGCGAACCCGGGCGCTCGTCCGTGACGACGTCATTCCAGAGGCGGCCGGAGTACTGGCGGATCTGCACGTTGCGCGGGACGCCGGCGGAGAGCCGCTCGATTGCGATCTCCGTCGACGGGTCGAGGGAGGACGTGGAGCCGTCCGGGAAGGTCAGCAGCGCGTGCCCCTCGGCGGTGGTGCGGAGACGGACGCCCTGTCCGAGGCTCGCGCCGTCGGGCAGCGGGCGCCACGAGCCGTCCACCTGCTCCTCGGCCGCGCCCGCGAAGACCGTGAGCGTGGAAGCCGCGGCGGGCGTCGAGGGCTGGCTGACGAGCAGGAACATCCCGATCGCCGCGGCGATCGCGATCGGCGCGGCGGCGGCGGTGACGCGCGGCACAAGGCCGAGCGTGAACATCGTGCTGAACGAGGGCAACCCGAACGCGCCGAGCAGCGAGCGCCGCTGCTGCGGCGTCTCGCGGATCAGCTCCATGAGCATGGCGCGGCGGATTGGGTTCGGCGCCAGCTCGGCCAGATGGGGGATGGACTGCATCGAAGTGGCGGTGAACAGGATGCCCTCGAGCTCCGCGCGGTGCTCCGGGTAGCGCTCCAGGCAGTCGGACACGGTGGCGCGACCCTCGACGATGTCGTCGAGGCAGAGGTCGATGATGCTGGCGAGGTCTTGCCGACGATTCACGGCAGTCCACCCGTTTCTTCGATCTCGCGCCTCAGTGCCTGCAGCGCCCGCATCTGGAGGCCACGGATCGTGACCTCCTTCCGTCCCATGATCTCGCCGATCTCGCGCGCGGACTTCTCCATGAGAAACCGCAGCGTCAGCACCTGGCGATGATCCTCCGACAGCCTGCCCAGCGCTGTTCCCAGCGCGTCGCTCATCTCCGCCGCCAACACCAGCGTCTCCGCCTCCGCCTCCTCCGGCACATCGATGCCGTCGAGGTCCGTCGTCTGCCGACGGGTGCGGAAGTAGTCCACCATCTGGTTGTGAGCCATCCGGTAGAGCCAGGCCTTGAACGGGACGCCCCGCGCCTCGTAGCGCGGGATGGCCTGCCAGGCCTTCAGAAACACCTGCTGGGCGAGGTCCTCCGCCATATCCGCGTCACCGATGCGGTGAGCCAGATAGCGGACGATCTCGGCCTGGAAGCGGTCGTAGAGCAACCCGAACGCGTCTGCGTCCCCCTGCCGGGCACGATCGACCAGGGCATCGACTGCCGCTGTGTCGGCCGCACTGACGACCGGGCGGTTGCGCTGAGGCGCTTCCGATTCATTCAACGAGGTTTGCCCTGCTTACGTTCGCTTCTCGCGTGCAAGACCACGATACGGGTCAGCGGGGCAGCGGATACCACGATGTGCCGCGACTCCGGCCTCGATAGAGCGTCTGGGAGCGTCTGAAGGGCGTCGGGAGGCGTCGATACGGCCTCCGGGGGCTCGAGTGCCGCGTCGGACGGCACGACGCCTCCGGTATCCGGGCCCGCTCCCTTGAACGCGGCGGCGGGCTCGAGCGTTCGCACGCCCGGGCGCCTCGCACCCCGGGTACACGCCTACGGGTACAGGGGCCCCCGGTCGAGGCCGGTGTTCTGCGGGAGGCCGAACATGATGTTCAGGTTCTGCATCGCGGAGCCGCTCTGGCCCTTCATCAGGTTGTCGATCGAGGACATGACCACGGCCCGGCGGTCACCGGCGGCGGTGAAGACCGAGACGTCGATGTAGTTCGAGCCCAGGGTGCCCTTCAGCGTAGGCGGCTCGTCCAGCACGCGGACGAACGGGTGCCCAGCGAAGAACTCGCGGTACCGCTCGAGGATGGCGGCGCGGGGGGTCGGCTTCGTCAGCGTGACGTGCATCGTGTTCAGGATGCCGCGCGTCGTGCCGAGGAGGTGCGGGATGAAATCGACGGTGGCCCCGCCCGCCGCGCCCATCCGGCCGAGTGACATCTCCGCTTCGACGACGTGCTGGTGGTTCAGGACGCGGTAGGGGATCACGTTGTCGTTGAGGTGGGAGAAGTGCTGCGTCGGCGCGGGCTTCTTCCCGGCACCCGAGGACCCCGTGAGGCCATCTACCGCGACGATTCCGTCGGCTACGAGGCCATCGGTGTAGAGCGGAGCGAGGCCCAGGATGATGCCGATCGCGAAGCAGCCGGGGTTCCCGACCATCGGCGCGTTCGCGATCGCCTCGGCGTTCAGCTCAGAGACGCCATAGGCGTTCTGGCCGAGCAGCGCAGCGTTCTCGTGCGTGGACTCCTTGATCGAGGGGTGGCGGTCCGCGTAGCGGGCGTAGTCCTCGGTCGAGGTGAACCGGAAGTCGCCGGAGTAGTCGATGAACCGCACACCGCGCGCGGTGAGGTCGGCGGCGTAGCCCTGCGAGACACGGTCCGGCGTCGCGAAGATGACGACGTCGCAGTCGCGGCCGATCTTGCTGTCGTCCGGAGCCTCGACGGTCATCTCGCAGCGGCCGGTCAGGTGCGGATAGACGTGGTCGATGCGTCGGCCCGCGTCGTCGCGCGCGATGAGCGCCGCGATCTCGAAGTTGGGGTGCCCGAGGAGCAGCTCGAGGATGCCGAGGCCGCCGTACCCGGTGGCCCCGACCAGCTGCGCTCGAACCTTCTTGTCCGCCATCGCCGTCTCCTCGTTCTTCTCGGGGCTCACGCCGGGTATGCCCGGCCCGGACTCAAGCCATGCCGGGATACCCGGCTGGCCCGCTCCCGACCTGCGGGCCTCAAGGATTCCTACCCTCGAACGGCAGGGAGACAGGATAGGGGCGTCAGGAGAGGCGGCATAGCGTGTAGGCTCGTGGCATGGCTGACATCATCGCCACGAAGGTCGCCGACTGGCGCGCCTACCTCGAGCTCACCGACGAGGCACTCCTCGCCCAGTGCGAGGTGGATCGGTTCCGCGCCAGCGGGCCGGGGGGCCAGAAGCGGAACAAGACCGACTCGGCGGTGCGCCTGCGCCACCGCCCCACGACGCTGACCGGCGAGGCGAACGAGTCGCGTTCCCAGCACGAGAACCGCGCGAAAGCGCTGCGCCGCCTCCGCCTCGAGATCGCGTTCCAACTCCGCGCCCCGGTCTCCATCGACCCGTGCTCGCCCGGGGTGGTGATGAAGGGCACGCTCGCCGCCCTCGGCGAGGCCCTCTCGACCGGGCGATGGGCGATGTCGCCGAAGAACCCGCGGTTCCCGCTGGCCGTCGCTGGCATGTTCGATGTGATCGAGGCGTCCGGCTGGCAACTGGCACGCGCCGCGCCGGAACTCGGCCTGACGACCTCCGCGTTGAGCCGGGCGCTGTCCGACGAGGACATCGTCTTCCGTGCGGCCAACGAACGTCGCACCGCCCTCAGCTTGCCGACGCTGCACGCCGACCGCTAAGGCTGCGCCTGCGGGCGGGCCGAGCGGCAGGTCGGTGTTCGCGATAGCCCATCGAAGTTCAACCGACGGGCGGCCCACCCCTGCCCCTCCCGGCGCGGGAGGGGTTCAGAGAGGACCAAGTGCGAGGAGCCCCGCGCCCCTCACACTCCCGGCGGACTCTGCCAGTCTGCGGACCGTTCGATCCGAGGCGCGAGACGCGCGCACTCGATCCCGGTGGGAGTACGAGGGCGAAGCCCTCGTTTCGCATCCCCTTCCCGCGCAGGGAAGGGGCCGGGGATGGGACGCCCCACGTTGCCACATCGACAGTTGTTGGATGAAGACCTGACGACAGGCGCGGCGGGGCACGTCACCTCAGGGCGAGGCGAGCGAAGCTAGCGCTGCGAGGGGTGGAGCAGGCCACTGTTGCGGAGCAACTCGAGACGCGCCCACTTGGTGTCGTGGTGCGCGACGCGCGACCACTCCAGCAACACCTCGGTGAACTCCTCGCGTGACGACTCCACAGCGAGGCGCGCAGCGACGTCTTCCAGCATCTTCGCGCGGTGATCGCGCGAGAGATCGCGGAACCATGGCAGGCGCGCCAGGACGTCGACGAGGGGTGGTCCGATTTCCATACGGCAAGTGTCGGACGGTAGGGGAAACTCCTAAGCCCCTCGACCGATCTCTTGCGCGCGACCTCGCCACGGAGGCCCTCACCCCAGCCCTCTCCCCGAGCGGGGAGAGGGGGCAAGAGCGCTAGCGGCGGATCGTCGCCACCAGGCCGTGCTGCTCCAGCCGGTCGCGGTACAACTCGGCGCGTTCGAGGGGGCACGTGATGACGTCGGCCTGGCCGTGCTCGTGCGCGGTCAGCATCACCTCGACCGCGCGGTCGGGCTCGAGCTCGGGGACACTTTCGAGGAGCGAGATGATGACGTGGCCCATCGAGTTCACGTCGTCGTTATGCAGCACCACGGTCGTCGGCGGGAGCGCGGTGCGCATCAGGTCCTCGAGCGTGCGCTCGTCGACCCGCGTCGAAGTGCCCGGACCGACCATCCGCGCTACCCGATCTTGCGGTGATCCCACGAGCGGGTGCGCTTCGGATGGACGCGGATCGTGACCCGCTTCGAGGCCCACGAGGGGAACTCGGTGCCCGCGGCGGGCTTCTCCGGCCGCGGGGCGCCCTCGTTCTTCGCGCCGATGAGTCCGCGCGTGTGGAACGTGGTCGCCGCGTCACGGACGATCTCCGCCTCGCCCTCGATCGCGATGCCGCGCAGTTCGCTGTAGGCCGTGCCCGTCTCCAGCAGCACGGTGATGCGCGGGTCACGCTCGAGGTTCACGACCTTCTGCGAGGTCCCGTAGGTCGTGAACGAGATCAGCCCGTCGTCGTCCACGGCGAACCACATCGGCACCATGTGCGGCCAGCCGTTCGGCCCGAGGCTCGCAACCTGGAGCGTTTGCGCGTTCGCCAGCAACTCCCGCTGGTCCTCCTCGGACAGTTCGATGCTGTTGCGCTGGCTCGTCATGCGGGATCTCCTGCTTCGATCTCTTCGATGAGCGCGCGGCGCAGCAACTTGCCGTTGCGCGTGCGCGGGAGCGACTCGACGACCACGTACTCGTGCGGCCGCTTGTACTCGGCGAGATGCTGCGCGACGTGCGCGCGCAACGCCGAGACGTCGAGCTCCGCGCCTTCGCGAGGCACCAGGCACGCGGTGACCAGCGTCTTCATCTCGTCGATGCGGTGGGCCACGACAGCGGCCTCGGAGACGGCGGGGAACATCTCGATGGCGTGCTCGATCTCGACGGGGGAGAGGCGGTAGCCGAAGGACTTGATGACGTCGTCAGCGCGGCCGTGGAACCAGAGGTAGCCGTCCTCGTCGAGGCTGGCGAGGTCGCCCCCGACGAACCAGTCGCCGCGCACGACCGCCGCGTCTTCCTCGGGCCGGCGCCAGTAGCCGAGCATCAGGCCGGGGTCCGAGCGATGCACCGCGAGCAGCCCGATCTCGCCCGCCGGGAGCGGTTCGATGGGGACGTCATCCTCGGGCGGCAGGATCGCAACGATGCGACCAGCCTGCGGGCGCCCCGGCGAGCCCGCGCGCGTGGGGGTCGAGGGGCCACTCGAGATGTACGTGCTCACCTCAGTCATGCCGAGGGCCTCGTACATCGGCGTGCCGACGCGCGCGCGCCACTCATCGAGCAGCGTCGGCGACAGCGGCTCGCCGGCGCAGAGGACGTGGCGCAGCTGCGACCCGGCGTCCTCGGGCCGCGCGTACTTCAGCATCTGCCGGTACACGGTCGGCACCGCGACGAACACCGTCACGCCGAAGTCGCGCATCAGCCCCGGCCAGCGGTCGGGAGTGCTCGCACCACCCGCGAGGATCGCGTGCGCCCCGGCGGCCCACGCGTCCATCAGCCCGACGCCCAGCGTGTACGACCAGTTGAGCGTGCCCGCGTGCAGCGTCACGTCCGTGGGGCGGAAGTCCTGCCAGCCCTCGCGCATCATCGCGCGGCCGTGGACGGTGCGATGGGCGTGGACGGCGCCCTTCGGGCGGTCGGTCGTGCCGGAGGTGTAGATGAGGAACGCAGGGTCCTCGGCATGCGTCTCCGGAAGCGGACCGGGGCCATCGAGCATGTCGAGGTCGCCGGGCAGCAGCGTCGCGCCCTCGAAATCCTCGATGCGCAGCTCCCACGTGGTGATGGCGGCGGTTGCCTGCGCGTCCTCGGCGAGGAACGCGGCCTCCTCGGCGGTCAGCAGCGGCGAGGCGGGGATGGGGACGAGGCCGGCGAGCGTCGCGCCGAAGAATGCGAATGCATAGTCGGGCGAGTGCGGCAGGCGGATCAGGATGCGGTCGCCGGGCTCCATGCCGCCCGCAAGCAGGCCTCGGGCGTGGCGCTGGACGCGCTCCCACACCGCCGTGTAGGTCCACGACTGCGCGGAGCCGTCCTCGTTGACGAAGGTGAACGCAACTCGGTCACGGCTCGCGGGATCCTCGGCGTGCCGTTCGAGGCACCACCGGGCCAGATTCAGCGGCGGATTGCCGTCCCATGGCGCGCCGGGGCGGGGGAGGTTGAGGCTCATGCCGCTAGCGTGCCGCGCAGAGCGCCGCGCGGCAAGCGGGTTGTTCCCGTGCCCGTCGAGGCTCCTCGACCAGTCGAGCTGGCGAGAGGCGCGGTGCGGCCCTCACCTCAACCCTCTCCCCGAACGGGGGAGAGGGGGCCGGAGCATCGGACGTTAGGCAAGCAGACCGATCAGCGCGCCGGTGACGGCGTACGACACGACCACGTAGCCAAGGTTGATCGCGTACATCGGCGGTATACGCGTGGCGTGGGCGACGCCGCTGGTGATCACCTGCGCCGCGACTGCGGCTGCGACGGTCAGTCCCGCAAGCGCGCCGTCCATCGGCCCGGATGCGCCCGACCAGCCGTAGACCATCGCGACGGCCCACGCCGCGAGGATCGAGCCGATGGGGAAGCCGATCATCTCGAGGCCCGGCTTCGCGTCCGCCGGGATTCCCATCTGCGCGATCCATGACTTCCCGGTCGGCAGGTACGGCGAGTACCACAGGAAACCGATGACGAACTGCGCCACGGCGCCCGCGAGCAGGGCGACGACGCTGAGGTGCGGATATACGAATGACATGGGAGTCCCTCCATGCGGCGTCGACGCCGGGTGCCCCCGCCCGCGCGACGCTCGATAGTGCGGAATCTACATCAATACGACGCGACCCGGTGCGCTCGTCGCTAGACGGGGCGGAAGACGGGGATCGGGTAGTCGCCCGTGTCCTGCGCCTCGAACTCCACTTTCACGCGCTGGCCGATCTTCACGTCCTTCGTCGGGTCCGCGACGCCGACGATGTTGGTCAGCATGCGGAAGCCCTCGTCGAGGTCGACGTAGGCGAGCGCGTACGCGCCCAGCTCGGCGAACGCCGGTACGCGGTTCTGACGGATGACGGAATACGTGTACACCGTCCCCGTGCCCGAGGACACGCGCACCTCGAGGTGGTCGGAGCCACACTCGGTGCACTGGCCGCGCGGGGTAAAGACGACAGCACCGCAATCGGTGCAGACCTGGTAGGTGAGCTTGCCGTCCTTCACCGCATCCCAGTAGGGCTGCGTGTCGTGTTCGGGGAAGGAGGGCTGTGGTCGGCTGGGCATGTGGTGCTCCTCGAAGTGTTCGGGTGAGTTAGTCGGCGGCGAGGATGTTCGTGCCGCCGGCGTGGTTGCCGCCAAGCTGGCCGCCATTGCCGTGCGCCAGCGCGAGCCTCGGGTTCGCGACCTGCGAGGTGGACTCGCCGCGCATCTGCCGCGCGGCCTCCAGCAGCAGGAACAGCCCGCGCATGCCGGGGTGGTTCGACGACAGCCCGCCGCCATCGGTGTTCAGCGCGGGCGCGCCGGGCCGGTCCCAGCGCAGCCGTCCGTCCGCGACGAACGCGCCCGCCTCGCCCTTCTTGCAGAAGCCGAGGTCCTCGAGCATGACGGCGACGGTGATCGTGAACGAGTCGTAGATCATCGCGACGTCGATCTCGCTGGGCGACACGCCTGCCTCGGCGAACGCGGCCGGGCCGCTGCGCGCGGCGGAGGACACGGTGATGTCGCTGCCGTTCCGGCGGTACTCGATGCCCTCGCCGCTGCCGATGACCCACACCGGCTTCTTCTTCGTGCCGCGCGCGACGTCGGCGCTCGCGAGGATCAACGCGCCGCCGCCGTCGCTGACCATGCAGCATTCGAGTAGGTGCAACGGGTCGGCGATGACGCGCGACTCCATGACGTCGGTGACGGTGATCTCGCGGATGTTCATGAACTGGAGGTCCTGCATCGCCTGCACGGCCTCAGGGTTGCGCATCGCGTGGGCGCGCGTGGTGACGGCGATCTCGGCGAGCTGCTCGGAGGTCGTGCCGTACTGGTGCATATGGCGCATCGCGACCATCGCGTAGTTGGAGATCAGCGTCTGCCCGTAGGCGTTCTCCATGTTCGCCTGCCAGTTGCCCGCGCTCCTCGGCCCGCCAGTGCCGATGGGGATGCGCTGCGAGGCGGCCTTCGAGCCGTACGACAGCACCGCGACGTTGACGCGCCCGGCGGCGATGTCACGCACGGCGTGCGCCACCTGGAACTCGTACGACGACCCGCCGACCGAGGTGGTGTCGATGACGCGCGGGTGGATGCCGAGGTACGCCGACAGGCCGAGGCCGCCACCACCCTCACCGTCGTTGGCGTCGTACAGCCCGTCGATGTCCGCCCAGGTCAGGCCGGCGTCATCCAGCGCGCGCTTGATGGAGCGCGCCTTGATCTGCATCGACGACACGTCGGGGTCGACGCGCTTCGGCCACTCGTAGAGTCCAACGATCGCGACGTTGCGAGCCTGGTTCACGGCCATCTCCTCGCCTCGGCGCCGCCGAGGTACTGCGGCCCGGTTCTACGCCGCCGCGTTCCCGCGCGTCAATCCCGCGCCCGTGATGCGCGTGCCCGCACAGCCTCGAGGTGGCCGCGCGGCGCTGGCGGAAGAGAGCCGGGCGGAACAACCTTGTGGGGAGGTGGGTCGAGGTGGCGGCGTGGGGCGGCCCATCCCCCTGCCCCCTTCCCTGCGCGGGAAGGGGGATGACTGGCGGGGGCTTCGCCCTCGCGCTCCGGTCCGGACCGAGGATGCTACGCACCTCGGCGCATCTTGAGAGCCATACCGCTGGACCGCTCCGAATGCGCTGACTAGAAACGCATCGTTCTGCCGGGAGTGTGAGGGGCGCAGCTCCTCACAGTTGGTTCTTCTTCCTCTGAACCCCTCCCGCGCCGGGAGGGGCAGGGGTGGGCCGCCCCGCGCTGCCACCTCGACGCCGCGAACCATCGAGGACGCTCCGCCCGCTCCGGATCGACCATGCAGGCACCTCGACGGCGCTGACCGCGCGGCGGTAGCGTGAGGTGCATGCGCGTCGCCCTGATCTCGGACACCCACCTGCCGTCGCTGATCCGGACGCCCGATGAGCTCGGGCCGCAGCTGGCTGCGTTCCTGACGGGCGTCGACCTGATCCTCCACGCGGGGGATGTCGTGCGGCCGTTCGTCCTCGACTGGTGCGAGCAGTTCGCGCCGCTGCTGGTGGCGCAGGGCAACAACGACGACTTCGAGGATCGCCGGATGGCGAAGCGGCAGATCCTCGACCTCGAGGGGTGGCGCATCGGGATGGTGCATGAGTTGCGGCCCGAGGACCGGCCGGTGCCGGTGCTGCTGGAGCGCGCGCTCGGCGGGGAGCGCGTGGACGTGCTGATCGGCGGAGACACGCACGTCGAGCGACTCGAGTTTCGCGACGGGGTGGTGGTGGTGAACTCTGGCAGCCCGACGCTGCCGCACCACAAGGAGTTCCGCCTCGGCACGGTCGCGATGCTCGACCTGACGCCGGGCCACCTGCACGCTGAGATCGTGAGCCTCGGCCACTCCGAGGGCTCCCCCAACCCCACCGTCCCGCGCCACCTCGAGCTGGTCGAGCGCCGCATCGTGGCGCACTCGCACGACGGCGTGGCGCTCGAGGTGCCGGAGTACGAGGACTAGCCCACATCGCCCCGGGCCGAGCCGGGGGGACGCTCTCGGCGCTCGGGGCGTCGAGATTGGCAGCGTGGGGCGGCTCGCCCCTGCCTCTCCCTGCGCGGGAGGGGTTCAGAAGAAAGAACTAACCGTCAGGGGCTGCGCCCCCCAAGCTCCCAGCGGAACTCGATAAGGCAGCGTCACGCAGCTCTGCAACCGGAGGTGGAAGCCGCTCAGGCGAAGGGCGTGTCGGCTTCCTCGATGATGGCGGTCATGGAGCCTTTGCAGCGCGGGATGCGGGGGTCGGCGCCGTAGGCATGGACCTGCCCCTGCTTCGCCTCGCAGACATCGTGCTCGCCGGTCATGAGGGTGACGCGGCCGTCTGAGTCCACAATGCACGCGAGGGCGAACGCCTTCTCGCGGCTGTAGCTGAAGACCGCGCCCAGCATCTCGATCACGTACTCGTACGAATGGTCGTCGTCATCGATGAGGACGAGGCGCCACAGGCGCTCCGTCTGCTCGCCCGGTTGCTCGACCACCTCGCGGTAGACGACCGGGGTCGGCGGCGTCGAGGGTGGACGCGTGGTGCTCGACGGGAGCGAGGGGACAAGGGGGTGATTCAGCCGCACGCCGCCATTGTAGGCGCGGGGACGGCGGAGGCCCGCGTACCGCCCACGCTTGGCAGGGGAGTTACAGCGGTACTTTCCGTTGAACTCGAGAATCGCGCATGATCTGCGCGCAGTATTGGAGATCCTCGTGCCCCAGCCTCCCCTCGGCGTGATCCTGACCGGCGGCCGCGCCACGCGGCTGCGGCCGCTGTCCGAGGACATGCCGAAGTCGCTCATCCCGCTGCTCAACCGGCCGCTCATCGCGTACTCGATGGAGCTGCTCGCCTCGGCAGGGCTGCGCGAGATCGTGGTCGTCGTCGGGCCGAGCGATGACCGCACCGGGCCTGCGGCGATCGAGGCGGCTCCGCCCGGCGTCACCGTCACCGTCGCCGTGCAGCACGAGCCAAAGGGCTCCGGCGACGCGATGACCAGCGTCGGGGACGCCCTCGAGGGGCGGCACGTGGTGGTCGCCGCGGTCGACACGATCCTCCTCGGTGACCTACGCCCGCACGTCGATGCATTCATGGCGTCGGGGTACGACGCCTGGTACGTGCTGCACGAGACGGACCGGCCGAAGGACATGGGCATCGTGGTGCTCGAGGGTGACCGGGTGATGCACCTGGAGGAGAAGCCCGCGGAGCCGAGGTCGAACCTCGCGCTGGTCGGGATCTGGATGGTCGCGCCGGAGGTCGTCGCGGAGATGCGCGCGCACCCCCTGGTGAGCCCGCGCGGCGAGGTGGAGCTCTCCGGCACGCTCTCCGTCATGCACGAGCAGGGCCGCCCGATGGGCGGCAGCGTGTTCGCAGGCGAGTGGCTGGACGCGGGCACGCTGGCCGCACTCGTCGGCACTCAGCGCGTGCTCCTCGGCGAGCGCCGCAGCCTCGTCGCGGACGACGCGACGGTCGAGGACTGCACGCTGGGCCCGAACGTGGTGGTCGGCGCGGGAGCGGTGCTGAAGCGTGTGACGCTCTCGGACGCCCTCGTCGCGCCGGGCGCGCACCTCGAAGGGGTGTCGGCGTCGAACGTCGTGATCACCGGCAACGGACAGGTCGCCTCCGCGTGACCGCGACCCCCCAGGCGGGCAACCTCGACGCCGAGGTCGTGATCATCGGCGCCGGCGCCGTCGGGCTCGCGGTCGCGCAGCGGCTGGCGCGCGATGGGCGCAGCGTCCTCGTCGTCGAGCGGCACGAGGGCATGGCGCGGGAAACGTCCTCGCACAACAGCGGTGTCGTGCACGCCTCGATCTATTACCCAACTGGATCGCTAAAGCACCGGATGTGCTGGGAAGGAAACCCGCGCGTCTACGAGTGGGCCGAGACGCACGCCGTCCCGGTCCGGCGGACCGGCAAGATCATCGTCGCGCTGTCCGAGGACGAGCGCGGGGGCCTCGACGAGGTGTACCAGCAGGCGCTCGCGAACGAGGTGCGCGGGGTGGAGCGCATTACGGGCGCGCGCGCCCGCGAGCTGGAGCCACACATCCCGACCGTCGAGGCGATCTGGTCGCCCAGCACGGGCGTGGTCGACAACTACGCCCTCGCGAGGTCGTACGAGGCGGAGGCCGTCGCTTACGGCGCGCTGATCGCCTACCGCCACGAGGTCATCTCGATCGTTCGCGCGCCGGGTGGGTTCGAGGTCGCACTGCGCGACGCCGATGGCACGGAGTCCACGTTGCGCTGCGCCGCCTTGGTGAACAGCGCCGGTCACCGCGCGGCCCACCTCGCCGCGATGCTCGGCTATCCCCTCGACGGTGGCGCACACGACGGCATCGAGGTGCCGGTGATGCGACAGCGCGCGAACGCGGGGCGGTACTACGACATCGTCGACCCGGCGGCAGCGCGGCTGGTCACGAGGCCGGTGTACCCGCTGCCGGAGCACCAGGCCGGCGGGCTCGGCGTGCACCTCACCGTGGACACGGAGGGTGGCGTGCACCTCGGCCCCTCGACGGAGTGGATCGCCGAGGACGACGCGATGGACTACCGCCACGTGGAGACGCCCGAGTGGCGCGCGAAGTTCCTCGAAGGCGGCCGGCGCTTCCTGCCGGGCCTGCGCGACGACCAGATCGCGCCGGGACAGGTGGGCTACCGCCCGAAGATCCAGCGTCCCGACCAGGGCCTCGTCGACTTCCTCGTCTGGCACGACCGCGGGTACGTGCATCTCGGCGGGATCGAATCCCCCGGACTGACCTCGAGCCTGCCGCTCGCGGATGAGGTGGCGACGGCGCTACGCTAGGCTGATGGGACCGCTGGAAGACCCCGGCAAGTACTACTGGAAATGGTTCGCCATCGGCGGAGGTCTGCTCATCGTGTACGCGATCGAGCGCTTCATCCGCCTTGGCGCATTGTTCTAGCAGGTCCAGGTCTCGCGGCTCCTCTGACGGTGGCGGGGGTAATCACGAATGGATGCGCCATGCATCGCCCCCTGCGCGCCCTCCTTCGTCCCCTCGCTCCGCTGATCCTGCTGCTCGCTACGGTGATCGCGGCCGGGTGCACCTCGACCCCCGCGAAGCCCGCACCGACCGCCGAGGTCGTCGTGCGCACCTCGACGCCGGAACCCACCGCGACGCCTCGGCCAACGCAGACCGCCACGCCCACGCCAACGCGCACCCCCACCGCCGCGCCGCGCGTCGTCGCGCCGCCGAAGGCGCCCGAGACGGGCCGCTGGATCGAGGTGAACGTCTCGAACTACGTCGTGCGGCTGATGGACGGCAGGCAGGTGCTGAAGGAGATCGGCCCTGTGGCGGTCGGCAAGGAGGTCGACACCGGCGCGTACGAGTCCACGCAGACCGGCCTCTTCAATGTCTACGTGAAGACGGCGCCCAGAACCTTCGACGCCCCGTACAACACCTACATCCAGTGGTGGGTCGGCTTCGACCCCGCGAAGGACAACGGGTTCCACTCCTTCCTCCTGGACAAGGACGGCAAGGTCGTGGACGCCGCGACCGGGCGCATCTCGAACGGCTGCATCCGCACGGGCGCGGCCGAGGAGATCTTCCAGTTCGCCGAGGTGGGGATGCCGGTCTTCGTCCATGCCTGATCGAGTGCGCGGCTTCTTCTTCGGGGGGCTGGTGCACGGAGATCTCGCTGCGTTCGCGATCGTGTTCGCGATCCTCGTCGCGCTCGTCGGCGTCGCGCCGCGGGCGTTCCACGTCGCGCAGCGGCAGCCCTCCGGCGCGACGCAGGACGGCATTGTCGTGCGCGTCGTCGAGGAGCACGAGACGAAGACCGACCGCGGGGTACAGCGCACTCGCACCCTGGAGGTCGCGGTCGGCGGGCGCGTCGTGAACGTCGAGGAGTCCACGGTCGCTGGCGAGGTATCGCTCGTGCCGCCGAAGGCCGGGGACGGCGTGCTCGTGCAATCCTCGCCCGGCCCGAACGGCGAGGAAGTGACGTTCATCGTCGATCACATCCGGACGCGGGCGCTGTGGCTGATCACCGCGGTATTCGTGGGCCTCGTGCTGTTCGTGGGCCGCTGGTACGGCGTGCGGTCGCTGCTGGGGCTCGCCGTCACCTATCTGCTGCTGATGCGCTTCATCATCCCGGCGATCCTCAGCGGCTACAGCCCCCTCCTCGTCTCGCTGGTCGGCGGCGTCGGGATCATGGCTTCCACGCTGGCGCTCGCGCACGGCGTCGACCGCAAGAGCGGCGCGGCGATCGGCGGGACGGCGCTCGCGCTCGTGCTGATCGTCGTGCTGTCGCAGGTCGCGATCGTCGCGGCGAAGCTCACCGGCCTCGTCGGCAACGACGAAGCCTCGACGGTGTTCGTGTTGTTCGGCGGCGCGATCGATGCGCGCGGGCTGCTGCTGGGCGGCATCTTGATCGGCGCGCTGGGCGCCCTCGATGACGTGACGATGACGCAGTCCTCGGCGGTGTTCGAGCTGCGCGACGCCAACCCGGCGTTACAGGGCCGCGCCCTGTACGACCGTGGGATGCGCATCGGCCGAGACCACATCGCGTCGATCGTGAACACGCTCGTGCTCGCCTACGCCGGGGCGTCGATGCCGCTGCTCGTGATCCTCGCGAGCCAGACCGAGGGCGTCGGCACGCTGCTCAACCGAGAGTTCCTCGCTTCCGAGGTCGTGCGCACCGTCGTCGGGAGCATCGGCATCGTCGCAGCGGTGCCGCTCACGACCGCGCTCGCCTCGATGTTCGCGTCGAGCCAGCCGATCGCGCCGTCCACGCCGCCCGCGCCCGCCTCGCTGCCCGCCTCGAAGTGAACGAGGCACGCACGGCGATCGAGGCGCACTGGCACGAGGTCGCGCCGCCCGAGGTCGTCGACTCCGCCCGCGCGCTGTACGCATGGATGCCTCGACAGCGCAGCGGTGCGCTCCCCTTCGTCGACGACCCGTATGACGCGCGCCGCGAAGCGCACTGGGCCGACGCGGCCCGCGTCGCCGACTACGCCGCTGCCCTTCCCGTAGACGGATCGCGCATCCTCGATTTAGGGCCGGGCGACGGGTGGCCGTCGCTGCCGCTGGCGGCGGCGCTGCCGCACACGCGGATCCTCGGCATCGACCCCGCGCCACTGCGCGCCGAGGTGTGCCGACGCAACGGCGCTCGCCTCGGCATCGCGAACGCGGCGTTCGCCGTCGGCGACGGGATGGCGCTACCGGTGCGGGACGCCTCGATCGACCTCGTCACGGCTGCCGCCTCGCTCGAGGAGGTGCAGGACCCCGAGGCCGCGTTCGCGGAGATCGCGCGCGTGCTGCGACCGGGTGGCATACTGCGGGCTTCGTACCAGGTGTGGCGTCTTCCCGTGCCGCGGTTCGAGACGATCACACTCGTGGCTGGGGTCGATTCGCTCGTGTACACGTACGCGGTGCGCACGCAGGATCCGCCGCGCGAGCGGCGCTACGTCCTCGTGCTTCCCGCGGACGGCGAGGCGGCGCGGCTGCATGCGGAGGCGCTCGTCGCGTCGGCGGACGCGCGGCGTGCGTACGGCGAGACGCTGGTCGATGCAGCGTCGTCGCTGGGCGTACCGCTGCTCGAACGCCTCGCGCCGCTCGCGCGGCGATCGCTGGTCGTGGAACTGCGCCGCTGGACGACGGACTGGCTTGTCGAGGCACTGCGCGCGGCAGGATTCTCCGACGTGCGCGCGACGGTGCATACGGGCGACCTCGCGCGGCTGTTCGCGCGTCCGCTGATCGCGCGCCGAGACGCCGAGGCGCTCTCATCGCACTTCGAGGCGATCACACGCGCCCTCGGCGAGGCTGCGGCACAGCAGCCGGGGGAGTCGATGGTGACGGCGGTGCGGTAGCACCTCGATGAGGTCGAGGTGACTACGCGGGGCGGCCCACCCCCAACCCCTCCCGGCGCGGGAGGGGAGTCAGAACAAGATGTGGGGGCTCCTTCCCCACACCCCCGCAGATCCGGAGCTAGTCCAACTTCAGGACGCGCGTGAGCCATGCGCTGAGATCGGTCAGGCTCTGGCGACCGATCTCGTGTGCCATCGGGTACTCGTGGTACTCGGGCTGTGCGCCGATCGTCTGGAGGAGGTCGCGCGAGGCTTGCGCGCG
Organism: Chloroflexota bacterium; assembly: GCA_947470025.1. Taxonomy (GTDB): domain Bacteria; phylum Chloroflexota; class Dehalococcoidia; order UBA2979; family UBA2979; genus SHYQ01. The sequence continues at coordinate 27,481 of CANIRU010000005.1, read as the reverse complement.
GGAGACCTCGATCATCGGGTCCTGCGTGCCGTGCTGAACGAGCAGGGGCATCGCGGCGGCGGTGCCGTGATCGACGACCGAGGCGATGTCGTCCGGGAAGTACGTGGACAGCGCGGCGACGCCCGCGAACGGCGCACCCGATGCGAGGCCGAGGCGGTACGCGAGCGTCCCGCCCTGCGAGAAGCCGAGGACGACCGTGCGCCGCGGGTCGCCGCCAGTACGCGGCACCATCTCCTCGACGAAGGTGCGCAAGTCCGTGGCGACGCGCTCGAACTCCTCGACGGATCGTTGGCCGGCGGCGTCGCGGCGGAACCACGTGTACTGGCCGAGGCCGATGGGGTACTCGGCCTGCGGGCAGAGCATCGCCACCCGCCCGTCCGGGAGGTACGACGCGAGGCCGAGCAGATCCTGCGCGTTCGCCCCGTGTCCGTGCAGTGCGACGACGGTGGGCGCGGGCTCGTCCATCCCGGGATGCCAGGTGGTGTAAGCGAAGGTCATGACGGCGGGCCTTTCGAGGTTCGAGGTGATCCGCGCACAGGGTAGCGTGCGGCGTCGGCATGCCAGACCCATACCCACCGGGTGGGGGTCTGTGGTACGGTAGTGGCACACGAACCCGAACCGCGCGAGGAGCGCCCGATGACCCAGATGACCCTCTACGCCCCCGACATCACGTGCGAGCACTGCATCGCGACGATCGGCCGCACCGTCGCCGAGATCGAGGGTGCGCGGTTCCTCGGCGGTGACCCCGAGAGCAAGACCTTCGCCGTGGAGGTCGCCGGCGGTGCCGTCCTCGACCGCGTCGCGGAGGCGCTGGCGGAGGAGGGGTACCCCCTCGGCGACGCGCCCGCCAGCAATCCCGAGGGAGGGGACGCCGCGCCCGCGCACCCCGGCATGACGCCGCTCGGGATGATCGGCATGCCGATGGCCTCGGCGCCGAAGAGCGGCGAGCACCACATGCAACAGATCCCGAACTTCAAGCCGAGCTACCTCAAGGTCGAAAAGACCGAGGCCGGCGCGGACATCACCTACTCCTGCCCCTGCGGCAGCACGACAGAGGTGTTCCACCTCGACCGGTCGCAGGCGGACCAGCCGCCGCACTCGTGCTGCGGACACCACACGCTCGTCGGGCCGAACGCCGCCGAGCGGCTGCGCGCGCGACTCGGGGACGGGGCGGGCGGCTACGACATCGACGTGCAGCACATGCTGATGCCGTGGGGACAGCCCGTCGAGGCGGTCCAGGCCGTCCCGAGGAAGGCGTAACGATGGACGATGACAGCCGCAAGGACGTCCTCAAGCGCCTCGCCTACATCGAGGGCCACCTCGCCGGCGTGCGCCGGATGATCGACGAGGACACCTACTGCGTCGACGTGCTGAAGCAGACCTATGCGATCCGCCGTGCCATCGAGAAGATGGAGGCGAAGATGCTCGAAGGGCACCTGCACCACTGCGTCATGGACGCGATGCACGAGGGCCGCTCCGACGAGGTGTTCAACGAACTCGTCGAACTCTATCGCGTCGCGAACAAGTAACCCGCCCGCACGCATCGAGGATCTACGCGATGACCACCGACACACCGTCCCCCATCATGCCCCTTGACCACCTGCGCTTCGATGTGCGCGGGATGACGTGCGCCTCCTGCGTGCGCCGCGTCGAGAAGGCGCTCGCGGGGGTCGAGGGCGTGGCAACCGCCTCGGTGAACCTCGCGACAGAGCAGGCCAGCGTGGACGCCGCGCCGAGCGTGAACGTGCAGGCGCTGCGCGCCGCCGTCGACCGCGCGGGCTACGACCTGCGCCTGCCGGACGCGAGCATCGACGAGGACACGGCGCGCGACCGCCTCGAGCGGGAGCGCGCGCGGGAAATCTTTGCGCTCGCGATCCGCACCACGTTCGCGCTCACCGTCGCGGCGATCACCATGGGCTACATGGTGCTGCACATGTACGGCTTCCAACTCTTCGGCTGGCTGTGGATCCACACGATCAGCCATTCGCCGTGGACGAACGTGGCGCTGTTCGCCATCTCGCTACCGGTCCAACTCTGGGCGGGAGCACCCTTTTATGTTGGCGCATGGAAGGTCGGCCGCCACGGTTCGACGGACATGAACTCCCTCGTCGCGCTCGGCACATCGGCGGCGTTCCTGTACTCCGTCGTGGTCACGTTCGCGCCCGGGCTATTCGAGGGAGCGCAGTTCGCAACGACGGTGTACTACGACACCGCGACGGCGATCATCGGCCTCGTGCTCCTCGGGCGACTGCTCGAGGCCCGCGCGAAGGGGCAGACGTCCGACGCCGTGCGTTCGCTGATCGCGCTGCGCCCGCAGACCGCGCGTGTGATCGAGGACGACACGGAGTACGAGATCCCCGTGCGCGCCGTGCAGGCGGGCGACGTGGTCCTCGTGCGCCCGGCCGAGCGCATCCCGGTCGACGGCGAGGTCGTCGAGGGCGCTTCCGCCGTCGATGAGTCGATGCTTACGGGCGAGTCGGCGCCCGTGGAGAAGCACGCGGGCGACCACGTGTTCGGTGCGACGATGAACGCCAACGGGATGTTGCGCGTGCGCGCGACCGCCGTGGGCGCGGACTCCGCCCTCGCGCGCATCATCCGGCTCGTCGAGGACGCACAGGGCTCGAAGGCGCCGATCCAGGCGCTGGCCGACCGCATCGCGAGCGTATTCGTGCCAATCGTGATCCTGATCGCGCTGGCGACGCTCGTTGTGTGGTGGACGTTCGGTCCGGAACCTCGACTGACGCTGGCGATCCTGAACGCGGTCAGCGTGCTGATCATCGCGTGCCCGTGCGCCCTCGGCCTCGCAACGCCGACGGCGATCATGGTCGGCATGGGCCGCGCGGCGCGCCTCGGTGTGCTGATCCGCGACGCCGAGGCGCTCGAGGTCGCGCGGCGCATCGACACGGTGGTCCTCGACAAGACCGGCACGATCACCGAGGGGCACCCCGAGGTCACGCGCATCGCGCTCGCTCCCGACGCCCTGGTCGACGAACCGACGCTGCTGCGCCTCGTCGCCTCGGCGGAGCGCGGGTCGGAGCACCCCTACGCCGCGGCGATGGAGCGCGAAGCCGACCGTCGAGGTCTCGCGCTCGACTGGCCGCTGACCTTCCGCGCCGTGCCCGGCCTCGGCGTCGAGGCGTCCGTTGTCATCGACGGCACGACGCACGTGCTCCTGGTCGGCAACGCCGACTTCATGGCGCAGCAGGGCATCGATGCCACCACACGCGGCGGCATGCGACTGGCGTTCGAGGCCGACCGCGCCACGACCGAGGGCGAGACCGCGCTCCTCGTGGCCGTCGATGGCAGGCCCGCCGGGATGATCGCCGTCGCCGATCGCGTGCGCGTCACCGCGCAGGACGGCGTCGCTGCGCTGCAGGTGCGCGGTGTGCAGGTCGTCATGCTCACGGGCGATGGCGAGGCCACCGCGCGCGCCGTCGCGAGGCAGGTCGGCATCGACCAGGTCGAGGCGAACGTGAAGCCCGAGGGCAAGGCGGCGATCGTGCAGCAGCTGCGGACGCAGGGGCGCGTGGTCGCCATGGTCGGCGACGGCATTAACGATGCTCCGGCGCTGGCTGCGGCCGACCTCGGCATCGCGATCGGCGGCGGAACGGATGTCGCGATGGAGACCGCGCCGGTCACGCTGATGCGCGCCGACCTCGCGGGCGTGGCGCAGGCGATGGCCCTGAGCGAGGCGACGATGCGCACGATGTGGCAGAACCTCGCGTGGGCGTTCGGCTACAACGTCGCACTCATTCCGATCGCGGCCGGCGCGGGCTACCTACTGTTCAGCGTGATCCTGCAGACCGAGGTGCCGGCGATCCTGCACCCGATCTTCGGCGACCAGGGCTTCCTCAACCCGATCGTCGCCGCGGCGGCGATGGCGTTCTCCAGTGTCAGCGTGATGACGAACAGCCTGCGGCTCCGGAACGCACGGCTGCGGTAGGCGCATCGAGAACCACGCGGGCGCGACGGCGTTGGTCGCGCAGTTCAAAGTGCAACTGCGAGACGCCCCCCCTACCCCTCCCGGCTCGGGAGGGGTTCAGAACAGAGCAACCAAGTGTGAGGAGCTGCGCCCCTCACACTCCGGCGGAATCGTCCGTTTCTAGCGGCGAGACCAGAAGCGTGCGGGGAGCCGCACGGCCGATTGGGATGCGCGAAGGGCCAAGCCCTTCGCTTCTCATCCCCCTTCCCGCGCAGGGAAGGGGGCAGGGGGATGGGTCGCCTCGCAGTTGCGCCTCGAACGGCACGAGGCGCGACCGACCCCACGCCCCCCACGTCGTCCTTGGACGCCTCGCTAGTAGTAGATGGCCCGGGGCGCGCCGCCACCGGCGGCGACCGCGTCGCCGGTGATCGCGACCGACCGAGGCGATGCGAGGAACGTGACGACCGCCGCGATGTCCTCGGCGTCGATGAAGCGGCGGACCACGTTCCCCTCGGCCATCTGCTTCTCGATCTCGGCCTCGCTCCGGCCGCTGGTCTCCGCGCGCCACTTGATGACGCCGGGGGTCGCCTCGGTGCGGGTCAGGCCGGGGTGGACGACAGTGACGTTGATGCCGTGCGGGCCGAGCTGGTCCGCGAGGTTCTTCGTCAGCGCGGCGACCGAGACATTGCGCATGCTTCCGATCAGCGATCCAGACTGCCGCGCCGCGAGGCCGCTGATGTTGATGATCCGGCCCCAGCCCTGCTCGATCATCGTCGGCGCCAGTTCACGGGCGGTGCGCAGGTAGCCAAGGACCTTCACGTTCATGTCGGCCCAGTAGTTGTCATCGTTTACCTCGGCGAGTGTCGGGGCCGCGGCCTGTCCGCCCGCCGTGGCCGCGCAGTTCACGAGGATGTCCACGCCCCCGCCGAGCGCCACGAGGGCGTCACGCACGGCGGACTTCACCGACTCGTCGCTGCTGGTGTCGCAGACGATCGGGGTGATCTTGCGCCCGGTCTCCGATGCGAGCTCAGCCGCCGCCGCGCGCAGGGTGTCCTCGGTGCGGGCGAACAGCACGACGTCGCAGCCCTCGCGCGCCAGTTCGCGCGCGCACGCCTTGCCGATGCCCCGGCTGCCGCCGGTCACGATCGCGCGCTTGCCGGTGAGTTGAAGATCCATGCGTGTGCTCCTCGAGTTGCGGGTGATGGCGTGGGGTGCCGCCGGACGATAACGCACGCGGGCCGTCCGAGGTGCCGCGATGCGACCGGACTATGCTCTGCCACGAGGGGGTCCGATGGGCGAGTGGCTGGCAGTTGCGGCGGTCGCATTCGGCGTGGGGTTGAGCGGCGCGCTCAGTCCCGGCCCGCTCACGATCCTCGCCATGCGCGAGGGCGCCCGACGCGGCTGGGTGGCTGGCCCCTTCGCCACGGCGGGCCACGCCGTTGCCGAGGGCGTCACGATCGTCCTGCTTGCCCTCGGCCTGTCCCGTTACGTCGGCAGCGACAGTCTGACGACGACCGGTATCTCGCTCGTCGGTGGCCTCGTGCTGCTGTGGATGGCGTGGACGACGGCGCGTTCCGTGCCGACCGCTTCGCTCGCCAAGCGTGTCGCGCAGGTCGCGGCGGACGATGCCCCGAGCGCACCTCGACGTGACCGATCGTTCGGGGCGTTCCGGGCTGTCGCGCTGCTCGGCATCGCGGTGAGCGTCGCCAACCCGTACTGGCTGATCTGGTGGGCGACCGTGGGGACGAAGCTCACCGTGGACTCGCTGCACATCGGGTGGAGCGGGCCGCTCGCGGTGTTCCTCGGGCACATCGTGAGCGACCTGCTCTGGCTGACGTTCGTCGCCACCCTAGTGGGGTCGGGGTCGAGGTGGCTCGGCGACCGCGCGTACCGCGGGCTGCTCGGCGCGTGCGCGGCGTTCCTGCTCGTGCTCGGCGTGCTGTTCGTCGCCAGCGGTGCGCGGAGCGTCCTCGGCGGCTGAGTGCTGACGAGGCGCGCCAGTACACTGGGTCACGCGCCGCTGGGCGCGTTGCCGCGCTCGTCGAATCCCGCTCACCTGAATCGAGGTCCCCGTGAACCCCGTCGTGCATTTCGAGATCCTCGCCGGCCCTGACCAGGACAAGGCCGCGCTCCAGTCCTTCTACCGCGACACGTTCAAGTGGACGGTCGACACCAGCCAGATGGACTACGGCATGGTCATCCCCGCCGACGAGGACGACGGCATCGGCGGGGCGGTCGATTCCGCCGAGGACCGCTCCAAGGTCGTCGTCTACATCGCCGTCGACGACCTGACGTACTACCTCGAGAAGGCGAAGCGGGCAGGCGGTTCGGTCGTGAAGGAGATCACCGTCATCCCCGGTGGCGTAACCTACGCGATCTTCCGTGACCCCGCCGGCAACGACATCGGCCTCGTGCTCGACGACGGCCTCGATGAAGACGAGGGCGACGAGGACTAGCACGCGCCCTCGATCGTCGCGGGCGGAACCGAGCGGGCGGTCGTCGCCCCTTCGATCAGTTCGAGGTTCAGCCGTGGGGCGGCCCATCCCCCTGCCCCCTTCCCGGCGCGGAAAGGGGGTTGAATTGTTGGGGGTTCACCCCCAACAGCCCCCGAGCTCCGGACTCGGACGGTGGTCCGAATCACTCGCACCGACGCTGCGTGGCCACGCCAAGTTCCGCCGGGGTCTGGGGGCGCAGCCCCCATGTTCCTTTCTGAACCCCTCCCGCGCCGGGAGGGGTAGGGGTGGCCGCCCCGCGCGACCACCTCGACCCGCCGAGGAGCATGAACCGCCCGCCCGCTCTGACCTCGCCGCGTCGCCTCCAGGCCGCTAGGTCGTCGAGGCGGGCGTGCGCTCCCTGCGGGCGGCGGGGAACACCTCGGCGGGGAGGCCGTCGACGAACTCGATCGTGCGGCCACGCTGGGCGGGGATGCGCGCGCCGGGTAGGAAGACGCCCGTCAGGTTCACCGGATCGACCGCGCTCACGATGATGCGCTCGCCGTCGAGGGCGTCCCGGCGCGTCTCGCGCAGCGCGGTCACGGCGTCGGGGAGCGCGTACTGCTCGCCGGCGACACCCTGCACGAAGCGGCCACCGCGGACGGTGCCTCGCGCCTCGAAGCGGCGGAGGGCATGGGCGATCGAGCGCCACGGCATCGCCACGCTCTCGCGCGACACGAGGTCACGGAACAGCACGCCGTAGCGACGCAACAGCATGCCGGCGATCGACTCGGCGAGGTCCTCCTCAGTGCCGCGCTCGATCTCGGGGGCACGCACCACGGACCAGCGGCCCGGAGGACCACCGCCTGCGAAGAACCCGCCGCGGGCGTACATCCCCGAACGTCGAGGCGCCTGTCGCCCACCTCGACGACCGCCTGCGATCTCGCGCAGGCCCTGCTCGACGTCCGTCGCGAGGCGGCGCGTGCCGGTCACGATCTCGTCGAAGAACAGAGCGCCACGCGTGTTCAGCAACTCGAGGATCTCCGCCGCCGCGCCGGCCTCGGGCACCGTCGGCGTCGGCAGGTAGGCACGCGTCGCCGCGAGAAGTGCCGGCATGTCGGTGCGCAGCGCGACGGTGACCGGCGTCGCGCGCGTGGCAGCAGTGCCCGCAATACTGCGCTGCCCGGAAGGGGCGCCATCCTCGATCGGCGCGGGGCGTCGAGGCGTGAGGCGCGCCCACGCCGCCTCACCGGCGAGGCACAGCTCGTCGAGCCATGAGGCGTGGTACTCGGTCATGCGCGCGCGTAGGAGGTCGGACTCCCAAGCCGAGGCGGGCGCCTCGAACCCTTCGAGGCGCGCGAGCACCTCGCGGAGGCCGCCGCGGCCCTCGGCACGATGCTTCGGCGAGAGGCGCTGCCAGCGCAGCAGAAAGCGCATGTAGTCCTGCCGCGACACGGGATCGATCTCGCGCCGCAGCCGGTCGAGCGTGTAACGGTGGATGCGGGCGAGCAGGCGGCGGTCGCACACCTCGTCATGCTCGGCGATGTGCTTGCCGGGGGTGTACTGGCCGCGCAGCACGAAGCCCTGCGCCTCCGTCATCACCAGCCCGTACTCGACGTCGGTGGCCTCGAGACCGGTCCGCGCGGCGAGGTCGGCGGCGTTCGTCACGCCGAGGGCCTCCGCATGGCCGCGCAGCGTCAGGATGCGCGCCGCCTCGCGGTGCTCGATCGGCAGGATCGCCTCGGGCGGGACGTGGAACAGCGGCGGCAGCAGCGCGTCGGGGAACAGCAGCCGCACGGATGCAACGTGCTCCACCGCGAACCACAGGCGGCGGCCGTGGTGCTCGATGTACTCGGCGCGCCCCTCCGCGCGCAGCATGTGCAGCGAGTCTCGCCAGTCGGCGATGAACGGCTCGGCGATCGCGACGAATCCCAGCAGCGCGTCATGGACCTCCTCGGCGTTGCGGGCTTCCGGCCACGCCTCGTCGGCCACGCGCGCGATCGCCTCCGGATCAAGCGCGGCGAGGTCGCGTGCATCGACGGGCAGCGTGCGCCGCAGCGACACGGCGCGGGTGCGGCGCTCCTCGATCGGCGCGTCGTCTAGGTAGGTGTACGGCTTGCCGGTGACGATCTCATGCGCCATCGGACTCGGCTCGATCGTGTCCCGCGCGTGGTAGCGGATCGTGCCCGCTTTGACGCGGTCGAGGACATAGATCAGCCCCTCGACGTCCATCGCCTCGTGCAGGCAGTCGTCCATCGTCTGACGCATCAGCGGGTGGTCGGGCAGCGTCAGCGGGCCGTCGAGGTTCTCCTGGCAGCCGATCTGCTCCGGGAAGACAGCAGACATCAGGTCGTCGGCACGCATCCGCTGGATGAACGGCGGCACGCGTTTGCCGCCGCGCTGTCTCGACAGGGCGAGCGCGCGGGTGATGTTCCAGCGCCAGCGCGTCGGGAACAGCGGCACGTAGAACACGGACTGGCGCACGGACTCCTCGGCGTTCGCGGGGGTGACCCAGTCGTAGGCCTCCTCGAGGGGCCACGCGTGCGCCATGCCGGTCGAGAGCAGGATCGCATCGTCGTTCGCCGCGGCCTGCAGTTCGAAGTCGAACGCGACGCAGAAACGCTTGCGCAGGGCGAGCCCCCACGCGCGGTTCACGCGCATCCCGAACGGCGCGTGCACGACCAGCTGCATCCCGCCGGAGTCATCGAAGAACCGCTCGAAGACGACGTCCGTGTCGCTGGGCACCACGCCGAGGCCATCACGCGTCGCCAGGATGTAGTCCATCATCTGCTGCGCGCCCAGGTCGGTCAGCGCGCACTCCTCGACGAGGCGGTCGCGCAGCGCAAGCGGCCCTCCCGCGTGATCGTCGAGGCCCGCGACAATGTCGCGGCGCAGACGACCGACCTCGGACGAGAGCTCACGCGTCCGGCCGGGTGCCTCGCCGAGCCAGAACGGGATCGTCGGCGGCGCGCCGTGCGCGTCCGTCACCCGCACGACCGAGGGCTCCACGCGCGCGATGCGCCACGAGGTGGTGCCGAGCGTGAAGATGTCGCCACCGCGCGACTCCATCGCGAAGTCCTCGTTCAGCGTGCCGACGAATGTGCCCTCCGGCTCCGTGACGACGCGGTAGTCGCCGAGCTCGGGGATCGTCCCGCCGTTGGTGATCGCAGTGAGCCGCGCGGCGCGCTTCGGGCGCAGCATGCCGTGGATGCGGTCGCGGCTGATCAGCGCGGGCGAGCGTCCCGCGCCGTCTCCCACGCCTGTTGCGGCCATCTCCACGACTTCCTCGTACGCCTCGCGCGTGAGCGAGGCGTACGGGGCCGCAGTGCGCACGAGGTCGTACAGCGCGTCCTCGCGCCACTCCTCGCACGCGACCTCCGCGACGATCTGCTGTGCGAGCACGTCGAGCGGGGCGACGGGCTGCACGATGCGGTCGAGGTGACCGGCGCGCACGCCCCGCACCAGCGCGGCGCACTCGATCAGCTCGTCGCGCGTCGTCGGGAACAGGCGGCCGTGCGGGCGGAGGCCGAGCGCGTGGCCCGACCGGCCGATGCGTTGGAGGAACGTGGCGATGCTCCTCGGCGATCCGACCTGGCACACGAGGTCGATCGCGCCGATGTCGATGCCGAGCTCCAGCGAGGCGGTCGCGACCAGCGCGCGCAGCTCACCGGACTTCAGGCGCTCCTCGACGCGCTGCCGCCGCTCGCGCGACAACGAGCCATGGTGCGCGGAGACAGCGTCCTCGCCGAGGCGCTCCGCCAGCTCGTGCGAGATCTTCTCGGAGTGCGTGCGCGTGTTGACGAAGATCAGCGTCGTGCGGTGCTCCAGCACGAGCGCGGCGAGGCGGTCGTAGACGTTGCCCCACTGCTCCTTCGGCATCACCGCCTCGAGGTCGCTCGGCGGGACCTCGAGGTGCAGCTCGATGTCGCGCTGGTGGCCGAGGTCGAGGACATGGCACGCACGCTCAGCGCCATCGCGTTCCATGCCGACGAGGAACCGCGCGATCTCGGACATCGGCCGCTGCGTCGCAGACAGGCCGACGCGCGCCGGGCACGGCATCCCCGCGCCCTCGACGACGTGGTCGAGGCGCGCGAGCGTCAGCGCGAGGTGCGAGCCGCGACGGTCACGGGCGAGCGCGTGGATCTCGTCGACGATCACGGTCCGCACGCCGGTCAGCGTCGCACGGGCGCGCTCGGCCGTGACCATGAGATAGAGCGACTCCGGCGTGGTGACGAGGATGTGCGGCGGACGACGCACCAGCGCCTGCCGCTCCGACTGCGGCGTGTCGCCCGTGCGCAGACCGACCGTGATCGGTGGCAGGTCGTACCCGAGCTCTTCCGCGACGGCGCGGATCTCCTGGAGCGGCTGTTGCAGGTTGCGCTGGATGTCGTTCGAGAGCGCCTTCAGCGGCGACACGTAGAGGATCGTCGTACCGGCCGCGCCTTCTCCCGCCTCGGCCTGCCGGATCAGCGAGTCGATCCCGACGAGAAACGCGGCGAGCGTCTTGCCGGAGCCGGTCGGCGCCGCGAGCAGCGTGTCCTCGTGCGCCGCGATGTGCGGCCAGCCGGTCGCCTGCGCGTCCGTCGGCGCGCCGAAGCGGCGTTCGAACCACGTGCGGACGGCCGGGTGGAACGCACCCGGATACACACTCGCCTCGACGCTGTCGTGCTGGCCCGCCATGCATCCAGCGTACGACCATCGTCGAGGTGCGCCGGGGGCCGGGGGCGCGCGCTGGCCGGGGCGGATCGTCGACGTGCGGGTGGGGCTCAGGTGGCAGCGACGAATCTCACCCCCGCGGATGCTCCGCCCGGCTCCAGGCGACGAAGCAGCCACCGAGGCGTGACAGGCCGGGGCGCGCGCGGGTATCGTCCGGGGACGCGCAGGGCGCGTCGCGTACCTCGGAGGACTCACATGGCCATCGACCCCATCGCCCAGACGTGGCTCGACACGATCGCTGCGTCCGGTATCCCGCCGATGCAGGAGAGCACCCCAGAGGCCGTGCGCGCGACGCGCGTGCCGGGACCTCCCGGCCCCGAGGTCCACGACGTGCAGGACATGAACGTCGCGGGACCGGACGGGCCCGTGCCGGTGCGCGTCTACTGGCCCAGCGACACACCCAACCTTCCGATCCTCGTCTGGTACCACGGCGGTGGCTGGGTGATCGGCACGCTCGACATCGCGGACGCGACGGCGCGGCGGCTGTGCTCCCTCAGCGAGTGCATCGTCATCTCGGTGGACTATCGGCTCGCGCCCGAACACAAGTACCCCGCCGCGCGCGATGACGCGTACGCCGCGGTGGTGTGGGCGTACCAGAACGCCAAGCGCTTCGGTGGCGACTCCTCGAGGATCGCGGTCGGCGGCGACTCCGCGGGCGGCACGCTCGCGACCGTGGTGGCGCAGATGGTGCGCGACCGCGCGGGCTTCGACCTCGCCTACCAGCTGCTGATCTACCCCGTCACGGACGCCGCCATGGACACGGAGTCGTTCCGCGTGAACCGCACCTTCGGCCTGACGCCGGAGTCGATGGCGTGGTTCTGGGACCACTACCTGCCGGAGGGCGCGGACCGGACCGACCCGCACGTCTCACCGGCGCGCGCGAAGAGCCTCGAGGGCCTGCCCCCCGCGTACGTCCTGACGGCGGAGTGCGACCCCCTGCGCGACGAGGGCAACGCCTACGCGGCAGCCCTCAAGGCCGCGGGCGTCGAGGTGGAGACGGAATGCGCCGCCGGGCAGATCCACGGCTTCTTCGCGAACGCGCACTACTTCCCGGAGGGAATGCGCGCGACCGAGACTGCCGCCAAGCTCTTGCGCCGGGCATTCGCGATGGCCTGACACCCCGGGGCTCCGAGGCTTTCCAACTTGCTGACGATCCTGTACGTTCCGCGCGCCGTCCCGTGACGATGCGAAAGCGGATCAGATGCGCCGGGCCCTCGCTCCGCTGTTGCTTGCAACGCTGGCCGCGGCGCTCGCGCTCCTTCGACCCTCCGCATCCGCCGCCGGCCTGCTCAACGGGGACTTCGAGGGCGGCGCTGTCGGCTGGGCCGCGGCGACCGGCGGCACGCTGACGATCGACGCATCGCAGCCGGTGGCGAGCGGCGCCGCTTCCGGCCACGTGCAGTCGACCGCAGCCGGGACCGTTACCGTTCGCACGCAGTACTGGCTGACCCCGGCGGCGCCCGGCAACCAGTACACGATGTCGCTCGCGGTCCGCATCCCCGCCGCGACGATCTCCTCAGTCACAGCGCGCATCGAGCTCGTGAAGACCGATGGCTCATCGCTTGCCTCGAATCTGGCAGCGCGCGCCGGGCCGACGGCGGGGTACGTGCCTCTCGCGGTGTCGAGCATCACCGCACCGCCAGGCACGGCGCACGTGCTTGTGGTGATCAGCGGCAGCGTGACCGCGGCCGGTGCGCGCTTCTCCGTGGACGACATTGTGATCACCGAGACGGCGCCCACGCCCACGCCGACGGTCGTGCCGACGTTCGTGGACGATCCGCCGCCTGATCCGAATCCCGGCCCCGCGGTCCCGCTCGCGACGCCGCCGCCCGCGACCGGGCGCGTCGTGCTGCCTCGACCGCGCGCAACGCCGCCCCCGCCCGTCGAGATACCGACGCGCCTGGTCAACACGACGTTCGACGCAAACCTCGCAGGCTGGACGATCGCCCGAGGCCGCGCGTGGACCGACAGGTGGATCCCCGGCGAGGGGCAGTCGATGGTGCTCTACGCGGGCAGTTCGACCACCGTATGGGTCGAGCAGGCGATCGGTGGCATCGAACCCGGTGGGTGGTACCAGGCGAACGCGCTCCTCAGCACGCGCGGCAACGTCGAGGCCGGGTGGATGCGTATCGCCTGGCACTCCACCGACAACGCCAGCGGCGCTTCGATCACGATCGACGATTCGTTCGCCGTCGTCGCGAACGAGCAACGCGCGGACGCCGCGGCGCCGCGCTACCAGGTCGTCGGCACCGGTGCGATCCAGGCGCCGCCGATCGCCGGCAGCGCGACCGTGCGCTTCCTGCTACGCACTGACGATCCGGGCGGCGCGTGGCTGATCATCGACAACGTGTCGTTCGCACGGACGCAGGCCCCCGATCCTTCGACGAACGGCACACCTCGTGCTCCGGTGGCCGCCGTACCGCCGCCCACGAGCGCCGCGACGCCAGCGATCAGGCCGTCGAGCACCGCGGCCCCGACCGAACGCGACACCTCGGCTGCACGGGCGACGAGTGCGTCGCGCGCGCCTTCGCCCTCTGCAACCGCGACATCTTCCGACAGCCGTGTGGAACTGGCGCCGGGCATCCTGGACGCTCAGCGCGCGATCCGGATGACGCAGATCCTCCCCGACCCCGCGCACCCCGGCCGCGACCACGAGTACGAGTGGATCGAGCTGACGAACCTCGGGATCTCACCAGCGTCCGTCGAGGGCATGACGATTCGCGACAACAGCGGATCGGTGACGTTGCCGGCGCTCGTCATCCCTCCGGGCGGGATGCTCGTCGTCACGGCGCGCCTCGCGGATGTTGCTGGCGCGACGGCGTTCCGGCTGCCGCAGGGGATCGGCAACGGGCTCGGCAACAGCGGCGACCGGCTCGTGCTGGCGAGCGCGGACGGGCAACAGGTGGACGCGTTCTCGTACGGCGACGACACGACCTTCCAGGTGGGTGCGCGGATCCCTGTGCCGGGCACCGGCCGCGCGATCGAGCGGCGCTTCGGTCCGGACGGCACGTATCGCGATGCCGTGGTCGTCGAGCAACCCACGCCGGGGCGGCCTCGCGCCGTCGCGGCCAGCACGCCGACCCCCGCGCATCCGGCGACCGGGCCGACCGAGGCCACCGCAACGACCGGCGCGCTGGGAACGTGGGTGGTGCTGCTCGCGCTCGGCGCAGGGCTCCTCGGTGGGGCCGTCGCGCAGCGCATCGCTTCGATCACGCGCGACCGCAAGTAGCGGTTGGTACCATGGGTGGGCGAAAGGCGCTCACATGCCCCACACCATCCTGCTGGCGGAACCTCGAGGCTTTTGCGCCGGCGTCGTCCGCGCGATCAACGTGCTCGACCAGGTGCTCGATGACTCCACCGAGCCCGTCTACGCATTCCACGAGATCGTGCACAACCGCTATGTGGTAGACGACTTCCGCAGCCGCGGCGCGATCTTCGTCGAGGATGTGAGCGAGGTGCCGCCAGGCGCGCGCATCGTCTTCTCGGCGCACGGCATCGCACCGTCCGTGGTGCAGGCCGCGCGCGATCGCGGGCTGCGGATCATCGACGCCACGTGCCCGCTGGTGACGAAGGTGCACCTCGAGACGAAGAAGGCGGCGAAGGATGGCTTCGACGTGCTCCTCGTGGGGCATGAGGGCCACGACGAGGTCGAGGGGACGAAGGGGGAGGCGCTCGATCGCACGCGCGTCGTGGACACCCCGCATGACGTGCAGTCGCTGGTCGAGGGCAACCGGCCGATCTTCGTCGTGACGCAGACCACGCTCTCCGTCGACGACACCGCCGCGACCATCGACGCCATCCGCGAGCGCTACCCGAACGCCGAGGTGCGCAACGACATCTGCTACGCGACCACCAACCGGCAGGCCGCGGTGAAAGTGATCGCGGAGCGCGCCGACCTCGTGATCGTGATCGGCTCGCAGAACTCCAGCAACTCCGTGCGCCTGCGCGAGGTCGCGGCGGCCACCGGCACCCCCGCCTATCGAGTCGACGGCATCGAGGAGATCGACCCCGCGTGGTACGAGGGCGTCGGGATCGTCGGGCTAACCGCGGGCGCCTCCGTGCCGGACACGCTGCTCCAGCCGATCATCGACGACCTGCGCGCGCGCGGCGTGACGCGCGTCGAGCCCGTGATCGTCGCCGAGGAGACGATCGAGTTCCGGATGCCCGAGGAGCTGGACTACTCGAAGGCCAACGCGTAACCCTCGATCCCCACGCTACGGTTCACACGAGTCGCGGATCAGCGACTCGTAGCCCTCGACCAGTCTTGATATCAGTGGCGGCTCCGGATCGCGTGTCGACCAGTCGAGGTGACTCGGTGCTTCGGGCGGTGCAGCCACGAGCGATGCGGCGCTCACGATCCCCGCGATGCTGCTGGTCAGCAGGATCGCCTCCGCCTGCGCCACGTCGTCCAGCCCGATCGTCCGTTCCACGACCGGCACATCGAGGCTCCGTGCGACCTCGATCAGCGCGGCCCGCGTGACGCCGGGCAACGGGCCGTCATCGAGGGTGGGCGTGTGCAGCGTGCCGTCGCGAAGGACGAACAGGTTGGCCGTCGCCGCTTCGACAATCGCGCCGTCGTGGTTCAGCAGCACCGCGTCGTCCGCACCAGCGGCCCGCCCCTCGGCGCGTGCGAGGAGGTACGGGAGGAACTGCGACGTCTTCGCGCCACGCAGCGGGCGGTGCGCATCGATCCTTGTGCTGACTACACGTAGCCGAGGCGGCGCGGGCAGCGGCGGCAGCGGGTCGGTGGTCACGATGACCGACGGCGCGGCTGCTGCATTGAGCGCGGGGATATGCCCGCTGCCCGCAGTCACCGTCAGTCGCACACTCGCCCCAATTTGCGGCGCGGTGAGCCCGTTCGCGGCGAGCGTCTCATCCACGGCCCGTTCGAGGATCGCGCGATCGGGTGCCTCGACACCCATCGCACGCAGGCCGTCCTCGAGCCTGTCGAGGTGCGCGGATAGGCGGAACACGCGACCGCCGCGCGCGAGCATGGTCTCGAAGCACGCGACGCCGTAGCGCACCGCGAAGTCGTCGATGGAGATGCGCGCCTCGTCGCGCGGGATGACGGCGCCGTCGACCCAGGCGTATCCGCTCACGAGTGCGCGGTCGGAGTCGAGGTGGAGGCCGGAGCAGCGGACGGTACGCCTGCCTCGTCGGGGAGCACTACGCCGAGGGCCCGCGCCATGCCGCGCGCCTTGTCCAGCGTCTCCACGTACTCGGACTCCGGGTCGGAGTCATGGACGATCGCGCCACCGACGTGCAGATGCGCGACACCGTCCGCGAGCGTGATTGTGCGGATCGCGATGTTCAGGTCGAGGCGCCAGTCCTCGGGCGCACGGCGCGCGGACACATACCCGATCGCGCCCGTGTAGACGCCGCGCACCGTCGGCTCCAACTCGTCGATGATCTCAAGCGCGCGGATCTTCGGCGCGCCGGAGATCGAGCCGCCGGGGAACGTCGCGCGCAGAAGCGCTTCGAGCCCCACACCCTCGCGCCGGCGCGCCTCGACCGTCGAGGTGAGGTGGTGCACCTGCGCGTACGTCTCCAGTGCAGCGAACTCCGGCACGCGCACGGTACCCGTCGCCGCGACGCGACCGAGGTCGTTCCGTTCGAGGTCCACGATCATCAGGTGCTCGGCACGATCTTTAACACTGCGTCTCAAAGCCTCGACGTATTCCGCATCAGAAGCACGCGTCGCGCCGCGCGGACGTGTGCCCTTGATCGGGCGCGTCTCCAGCCGGTCGCCGTGCGCGAGCAGGAACCGCTCCGGCGACGACGAGAGCACCTCGACGCCGCCGAAGTCACCTCGGAGGTCGAGGTACGCGGCGAACGGCGCGGGGCTCACGGATCGCAGCCGCCGGTACAGGTCGAAGCCGCTGCCGCCGTACGGCGCGGAGAAGCGCTGCGCGAAGTTCACCTGGTAGATGTCGCCCGCCGCGATGTACCGGCGCGCGCGGGCGACGGCGTCCAGGTACGCGGTGCGCGTCATGTTGCTCCGCAGCACACCCGCGCTCGCCGCGCGGGGCACCGTGCGCGAGCCCTCGGCGAGCCGCGCACGGAGCGCGCGCACGGCCTCGGCGCGGCCGGCGAGCCAGCCTTCATCACGCGCACCGTCCCAGACGAGCGCCGCGTCATACCAGCCGAATGCGAGATCCGGCGCACCGACGTCGTCGCGCGTGGTCGCGGGCAGTCGTTCCACCTCGCGTCCCAGCTCGAAGCCGAGGACGCCGATCGCGCCGCCGAGGAACGGGAGGTGGGGTGCACTGTCGAACGCGTTAGCCGGCAGCACCGCGCGCGGCTCGTCCTCGACCGCGCGGGCGAAGGCATGCAGCGCTCCGGACGCGAGCCGTCGAGGCCCGTCGGCCGCCTCCAGCACCACGTCCGTGCCATAGGCCGTCAGCGCCCAGCGCGGGTCGCTGGCGACGATCGACCAGCGCCCGAGGCGCGCGTCCGTCATCGATGAGTCAAGCCACGCGAGCCGCGGGCGGTCGCGCAGGGCAGCGGCCGCGGCAGCAGGGCCTGCGCCGCGCCACGGCTCCACCACCACAGGCGAGTTCGACGAGACGGTCGACATGCCTCGATTGTACCGGCGAGCGGCGTGGAGACACCGGACGGTCGCTGCCGCACTAGCCCGCGCGCCTGTAACCTCGTCAGATGAACGGAACGATGCTCCGTCGAGGCGCGCAGGTCGCCACGCTGCTGGTCGCAATCGCGATCCTGTACGTCACGCTGACTCCGGAGCCTCCGCACTGGGGCACGTTCATGGCGAGCGCCACCGCCACGCCGGCGACGCCGGGCGCCCTCGCCCCCTCGCTCTCTCCGCCGCCGGGCTGGTCACAGGAGGAAGAGGAGGCCGCCGGCCACACACTGCTCTTCGCGCTCCTCGGCGTGTGCGTCTCGCTCTGGTACGCGACGAGCGCCGCGGCGCGTCGCGCCCCGCAGCGGACGCTGGTCATGGTGATGCTCGTCATGTGGCTGTTCGGCGGCCTGACCGAGTGGGCGCAGAGCTTCACGCCCACGCGCACCGCACAGCTCTCCGACCTGCTGTTCGATGTCCTGGGCGCGTTCGCGGGATTTCTCGGCGGCAGCGTGCTCTGGCGGCTCCTGCTGACCCGCACCCTGAAGCCGCCGAGGTCCTAGGACCGCCCCTCGATGGCGTCCGCGAGCGGCTCGGCGTACACACGCATCCCGTAGTCGTTGTACCGCCGGTCCGGCGCAAGCGAGGATCGCGCGGCGATACGCGCCACCTTGATCCGATGTCGCCACGACCCGCCCCGCGAGGCGCGCCGTTCCCCCTCCTCAGGGCCCCGAGGATCCTCGACGGGGCCACCGTCCGGCCTCACCTCGCGCGCGTAGCCGTCTGGGGCGTACCAGTCGCTGCACCACTCGTGGACGTTGTCGCCCATGTGGTACAGACCGAAGCCGTTTGGTGGCGTGCTGCCGACCGGATGCGGACGGTCGCCGCCCGCAGCGCCGAAGGCGTGGACGCCCTCCGACCATGGCGCGTCACCCCAGTCGTAGACACCTCGAGGTTCCGGGCCGCGCGCCGCGTACTCGCGCTCGGCCTCTGTCGATAACCGACACGCTCGCCCGAGCACCTCGCTGAGCCACGCGCAGTAGTCGACGGCGTCGAACCACGAGACGCCAATCACGGGGCAGTCCGGCCGGCGGAAGTGCGGGTCGTCCCAGTAGCGCGGCGGCTCATGCTCGGTGGCCGCGAGGAACGCGGCGAACTCGACGTTCGTGACCGGCGCCAGTGCCACGGAGAACGGGCGCACGCGGACGGCGCGCAGCGGCAGCTCGTCCGGCCGCCCGTGCGACCCCATCTCGAAGACGCCTCCCGACAGGTCGATGAACGGCGTCGCGGACGTCCCCTCGCGGAGGAGACGCGAGATGCGTTCGTCCGTTGTCGCGCCGTTCGAGGATGTCGCGTCGCTCATGCCTCGATCCTATCGAGGGCGCCCTCCGAAGCGCATCCAACTCGCCTCATGTGTCGGCGGAAGCGCGAGGCCGCAAAATTGCGCGCACCCTTGCGCGGGGTATGATCCTCGGGTTCGCGGCATCTCCGTGAACGCCCCGGACGCGCGGGACAGGGGCCTGGTTTGCCGATTGAGATTCCTGACGTCGTCATCGACCGTCTGCCCCTGTATTACCGGCTGCTGTCGCGGCTGGAGCAGGAGGGCCGCGCCGTCATCTCCTCCCAGGAGCTCGGCGAGGAACTGGGCGTCACGCCTGCCCAGATCCGCAAGGATCTCTCGTACTTCGGCCGCTTCGGCAAGCAGGGACGCGGCTACTCCGTGGTTCGGCTCGCCGAGGAGCTGCGCTTCATCCTCGGCCTCGACCGGCGGTGGCGTGTCGTCGTGGTCGGCATCGGCCGCCTCGGTCGGGCGCTCTCGTCCTACCCGGGGTTCGAAGGCCAGGGCTTCGACATCGTGGGCCGCTACGACTCCAGCCCCGGCATCATCGGCACGACGCTGGATGGCAACACGATTCTGAACGCCGCCGACCTCGAAGCTGACCTGCGCAAGACGCCGGTGGACATCGGCATCGTCGCGGTGACGGCGGACGCGGCGCAGGACGTGGCGGACACGCTGGTGCGCGGCGGCGTCCGCGCGGTGCTCAACTACACCCCGGCCCGCGTGCAGGTGCCGGTGGGCGTGGAGCTGAAGCACATCAACCCGGTGCTCTTCCTCCAGAGCATGACCTACCACTTGAAACTCCGACAGCGCGACCGCGTCGCCCGCGCCGACTAACCTGCCCCCGTCCCGCCCGAGGTTGAACAACCCCCGGGAGCCCGGGCGTGGGCTCATCGCCGCTCGGCTGGTCGAGGTTCAACCGCGGGGCGGCCCACCCCCTCCCCTCCCGGCGCGGGAGGGGTTCAGAAGAAGAGAACCAAGTGTGAGGAGCTGCGCCCCTCACACTCCCGGCGGAGCTACACAGGCCGCGTACCCGCCATCTGCAATCCAAAGTGAACGTGGGAGAACAGAGCGAGCCCCAGCCGAGTTCGAGTCTGTGACTGGCTGCGAGATGCGAAGCACCCTTGGTCTGGTCGGGAGCGCGAGGGCGAAACCTTCGCATCTCATCCCCCTTCCCGCGCAGGGAAGGGGCAGGGGGATGGGCCGCCCCGCGGTTGAACCTCAACCGGCCGACGTGCGATGACCCCGCGCCGATCCGCCGAGGCGCGGCGAACTACCTCGACGAGTCGCTGATGAGGGACTCTTCCTCGGTGGGCATGGAACGTTCGATCACGTCGATGTAGTCGAGCGCGGCGCCGGCGCCCTTCACCACGCAGCGCAGCGGATCCTCCGCAACGTGCACGGGGACGCCCGTCTCGTGCAGCAACAGGTCGTCGAGGTGGCGGAGCAGCGCGCCGCCGCCGGTCAGCACGATGCCGCGGTCGATGACGTCGGATGCCAGCTCCGGAGGGGTGCGTTCCAGCACTCGGCGCACCGTCTGCACGATCGTACCGAGGTGATCGTGGATCGCCTGCGATATCTCGGAAGAGCGCACCGTGATCGTGCGCGGGAGGCCGGTGATCTGATCGCGTCCACGGACGCCGGTCACGAGGTCCTCGGTCAGCGGGATCGCCGAGCCG
This sequence comes from Chloroflexota bacterium, assembly GCA_947470025.1. GTDB lineage: Bacteria > Chloroflexota > Dehalococcoidia > UBA2979 > UBA2979 > SHYQ01. The sequence goes on along the minus strand of CANIRU010000005.1, from coordinate 6,813 downwards.
ATCGCGATCTTCACCTCCTCGGCGGTGCGCTCACCGACGACGAGGTTGTGGCGACGCCGGATGTACTGCGCGATCGCGTCGTCCAGGCGGTCGCCGGCGACGCGCACGGACTCGCTCGCGACAATGCCGAACATCGAGATCACGGCCGCCTCGGTGCGTCCGCCGCCGATGTCGACGACCATGTGCCCGCGCGGGCTGCCGACCGGGATCTCCGCGCCGATCGCCGCGGCCAAGGGTTCCGGGATCAGATGCGCGGGACGCCTCGCGCCTGCCGCCTCGGCGGCGTCGCGCACGGCGCGCTGCTCGACGCTGTTCACGCCCACCGGCACGCAGATCATCACCTCCGGCCGCACGAGGTTAAAGCGGCCGATCACGCGCTGGATGAAGTAGCGCAGCATCGCCTCGGTGATCAGGTAGTCGGCGATCACGCCGTCGCGCATCGGGCGGATGACCTGGATCGATCCGGGGTGCCGCCCGATCATCGCGCGCGCCTCGTTGCCCACGGCGACCACCGTGTTGTCGCGCTCGGTGATCGCGACGACCGCCGGCTCGTCGATGACCACGCCGCGGCCCTGCTCGTAGACGAGCACGTTCGCAGTGCCAAGGTCGATGCCGATGCGCTTGCCGAACATGAAGGCGCGCGACTCCGAGTTCCCGACACTCGCCGAAGGCTGTGGATAGATTTGTGGACAACTCGACGCGATGTCGACGCTGCCGCAGGTTAGCGCCTCGACGCCCCGTTCGCACGCAATCGGCGTGTCTCGCCCGGCGCTAGCGGCGCTCGATCTCGGCGCCGAGGGCGCGCAGGCGATCCTCGAGGCCCGCGTAGCCGCGATCGAGGTGACCGATGCCGAGGATCGTCGACTCGCCCTGCGCCGCCAGCGCCGCGACCACGACCGACGCTCCCGCGCGGATGTCGAGGGCACGCACGGCGCCACCGATGAGCGGGGTCGCCCCCTCGACGATCACGGTGTCGCCGGCAGTGATGATGCGCGCACCCAGCTTGCGGAGCTCATTCACGTACAGCGTGCGGTTGTCGTAGACGCGCTCATGCACCAGCGAGATGCCCTGCGCCTGCGTCATCGCGGCGGCCATCTGGGGGTGCAGGTCGGTCGCGAAGCCGGGGTACGGCACGGCCTGCACCTGCACGGCCTGCAGCGGGCCATGCGAGGCGGCGCGGATACCGATGCCCTCGCCGACCTCGACCGTCATCCCCATCTCGCGCATCTTCGCGACCAGCGATTCCATGTGATGCGGCACGGCATTGGTGATGCGCACGTCCCCGCCCGTCGCCGCGCCCGCGAGGAGGTAGGTGCCCGCCTCGAGGCGATCGGGGATGATCGCGAACTCCGCGCCGTGGAGCGACGACACGCCGTCGACCTCGATCGTCGGGGTGCCTTCGCCGGTGATCTTCGCGCCCATGGCGTTGAGCAACTCGGCGGCCATCGCGACCTCGGGCTCCGGGGCGGCGTTGACGATCGTCGTGTGGCCGTCGGCGAGCACCGCTGCGAAGAGCACGTTCACTGTGCCGAGGACGCTCGGGTAGTCAAAGAAGATGCGTGCGCCATGCAGCTTCGGCGACTCGACGCGCCAGTTGGCGCCATGGCGGCTCACGGAGGCGCCGAGCATCTTGAACCCGACGAAGTGCACATCGAGCGGACGCGAGCCGATGACGTCGCCGCCCGGCGGCACGCACTCCGCCTCGCCCTGTCGCGCGAGCAGCGGCCCCATGACGAGGAACGACGCCCGCAGCCGCATGACGAGGTCGGCGGGCGGTGCGGTCGAGGTGATCACCGGGGTCGAGATGCGCACCGTCTCCCCTTCGATCTCCACGGTTGATCCGAGGAGCCGCATGATCTCCGCCATCTCCTCGATGTCGGCGATGCGCGGGACGTTCGTGAGGGTGAGTGTGTCGGCGGTGAGCAGTCCCGCGGCGACCGCGTAGAGCGCGGCGTTCTTCGAACCGGAGACGGTCACGTCACCTCGAAGGGGCCGCCCGCCGCCGATGACGTAGCACTGCTCTGCGGGTGGCATCGAACCTCCTGTGCGGGGACCGCTGCTGCACAGGATACAGAGAAGCCCCGCCCGGCGGTGAGACCGACCCCAGGCGCTACGCGCCCGGCAGGAACTCCACCATGCATCGCCCCGAGACACCGAGAACGATCGGGACGAGTCCGACCGCGGCGACGATGTACCCCGTCGTACCACCGCCGAGGGTCACCAGGCCCACGTAGATCAACGCGAGACCCAGCACGATCCGGGCGGACCTGCCGATGCCACCGTTCATGAAGTTGATGAAGGCGCTCACGTGGTGCTCCCTAGATCCGAGCGCGGGCGGGGACGCCCTGATGCTCTTCCATTCTCAGGATGTACGACGTGCGGCGCCGCACCTACGGCGGAACGTCCCGCGCGGTACGGGACGTTCATCCGGCCGCTGCGCCTGGGCTACGTCAGGCGCGCGGGCGTGGGGCCGACGTTCACCATCGGCGTCGTCGGGGCTTCGCTCACGAGCACGGTGAGCAGGTTCGTGACCAGCATCGCCTTCTGCGCGGCGTCGAGGTGCGCGATGTCCTCCGCCTCGATCTGGTCGACGGCGAGGCGGACCATGCCAACCGCGCCCTCCACGATCCGCTGGCGTGCTGCGACCACGGCGCTCGCCTGCTGGCGACGCAGCATCACCTCCGCGATCTCGGGGGCGTACGACAGGTCGGTCAGCCGCGTCTCCACGACGTGCACGCCGGCAAGCGTCAGGCGCTCCTGGAGCTCGGCGGACAACGTGTCGGCGACCGCGTCGGCGTTGCCGGTGAGGGTCACCACCGCCGCATCATCACCGTAGTCGTCGTACGGGTACGAGCGCGCGACGTGACGGATGGCGGTCTCCGCCTGGAGGAACACGAACCGCTCGTAGTCCTCGACGTCGAAGACCGCGGGAGCCGTGTCGACCACCTGCCAGACGACGACCGCCGCGATGTTGATGGGGTTGCCGTTGGCGTCGTTCACCTTCGAGGTGTTGCTGATGAAGTTCCGCGTGCGCAGGGACACGACGCGGTTCTGGCCGGCGGACAGCGGGTTCACCCACCAGAACCCGGACTTCCGCACGGTGCCCTGGTAGCTGCCGAGGATCACAACCACGCCGGCCTCGTTCGGCTGGAGCACCATGAACCCGAGGAGGCTCACGAACGCGGCGAAGCCAGAGACGATCGCGCCGGCCATGCCCAGCGGTGAGAGCGTCAAGGCCGCCAGCAGCGCCCCAAACCCGAACACGAGGATCAGCGCGATGCCGACGATCCCCGGCAGGGCGAACGCGTCCCGCTCGGTCGATCGTGCCCGCGCCATCACGGTGTCTTCCATCACCTCGCACCCCCTCGTGGCCGCTGAGACCACGGATCGAGGTTAGCAGAGGCGGCTGAGGTTCCCGCTCGGACCCACGTCGCTCGTGGCAGCCGGCGCGCGCCACGAAGAAGGGCTCCCTCGCGGGAGCCCTTCGTTAGTACCTGCTGCCTCGAGGTTACGGCCGCGAGGATGGCACGCCCGTGGCGCCGCCGGCCCGGCGGCGTGCGACGCGCAGGCGAGTGAGCGAGCGTTGGAGCGCGAACTGCGCACGGAGCACGTCCATGCCCCCGACGAGGTCGACATCGCGGCCCTGCAGACGCGCCTGGGCGCGGGAGCGGGCGGCCTCGGCGCGGTCGAGGTCGATCTGATCGACCGTCTCCGCCGCGTCCGCGAGGACGCTCACCTCGTCGTTCGCGACCTGGATGAACCCACCGTGGATCGCGATCGACTCCGAGGCGCTGCCGGTGAACACGACCATCTCGCCGATGGCGAGGCTGGACATGAGCGCGGCGTGGCTCGGCAGGATCGTGATCTGGCCCTCAGCGGCCGGGACGACGAGCTTCGTCACACCGTCCTGCTCCAGGACGGTGCGCTGCGCCGTGACGATGGTGAGCTTCAGCGGCATCGCGTGCTAGCCCTGCGCGGCCATGCGGGCCGCCTTCTCCACGACCATGTCGATGTTGCCGACCATGTAGAACGCCTGCTCCGGCAGCGCGTCGTGACGACCCTCGAGGATCTCCTTGAAGCCGCGGATGGTCTCCGCGATCGGCACGTACTGGCCGGGCGTGCCGGTGAACTGCTCCGCCACGAACATCGGCTGCGAGAAGAAGCGCTGGATGCGGCGGGCGCGCGCAACGGTGCGCTTGTCGTCGTCCGAGAGCTCCTCGATGCCGAGGATGGCGATGATGTCCTGCAGGTCCTTGTAGCGCTGGAGCGTGCGCACGACGCCGCGGGCGACGTCGTAGTGCTCCTGGCCGACGACCAGCGGGTCCAGGATGCGGCTGTTGGAGGTCAGCGGGTTGATGGCGGGGAACAGGCCCTGCTCAACCAGCGTGCGGTCCAGCGTGACCGTGGCGTCCAGGTGACCGAACGTCGTGGCCACACCGGGGTCGGTGTAGTCGTCGGCGGGGACGTAGATCGCCTGGAACGAGGTGATCGAGCCCTTGTTCGTGGACGTGATGCGCTCCTCGAGCGCACCGACCTCGGTGGCCAGCGTCGGCTGGTAACCGACGGCGGAGGGCATGCGGCCGAGGAGGGCGGACACCTCCATGCCGGCGAGGGTGTAGCGGTAGATGTTGTCGACGAAGAGGAGGACGTCGCGGCCTTCCTCGTCGCGGAAGTACTCGGCCATCGTCAGACCGGTCAGGGCGATGCGGAGACGCACGCCGGGGGGCTCGTTCATCTGGCCGTACACAAGGGCGGTCTTGTCGAGCACGCCCGACTCGCGCATCTCGTGCCAGAGGTCGTTGCCCTCGCGGGAGCGCTCGCCCACGCCGGCGAAGACGGACAGACCGCCGTGCTCGGTGGCGAGGTTACGAATCAGCTCGGTGTTGGTGACGGTCTTGCCGGTGCCGGCGCCGCCGAACAGGCCAACCTTGCCACCACGGGGCAGCGGGGCGACGAGGTCGATGACCTTGACGCCGGTCTCCAGCATCTGGGCGCTGGTCTCCTGGTCCGCGTACGCCGGGGCGGAGCGGTGGATCGGCATGCGCTTCACGTCGTCCGGGATCGGAATGCCCGGGTCGAGCGCCTTGCCGACGACGTTAAAGATGCGTCCGAGGGTGACCGGGCCGACCGGGACGGAGATCGCCTTGCCGGTGTCCTCCACCTTGGCGCCGCGGGCGAGGCCCTCCGTCGCGTCGAGCGCGAGGCAGCGCACCCAGTTGTTGCCCAGGTGCTGCTGCACCTCAGCAATGAGGATGCTCCCCTTCAGGTCGATGTTGACGGCGTTGAAGAGGTCGGGGAGCTGCCCCTGCGGGAACTCCACATCGACGACCGTGCCGATGACCTGACGAACGGATCCAGTTGCCATGACAGCCTCCCGAGCGGTGGGGCCTTAAATGCCTGAGCGCGTACGCGTTACTTGTTCTCGACCGCCGCGGTGCCGCCGACAATGTCGAGCAGCTCGCCGGTGATCGAATCCTGACGTGCCTTGTTGTAGGCGAGGGTGAGGTCCGAGACCATCTCCTTCGCCGCGTCCGTTGCCTGCCGCATGGCGACCATGCGCGCGGATTGCTCCGATGCCCGTGCCTCCAGGACCGCCTCGTACACCTGCATCTCGACGAAGCGAGGGAGCAGGGTCGCGAGGAGCTCCTCGGGCGAGGGCTCGAAGATGAAGTCGGTGTTGGACGCGCCTGCCCCCGCCAGTACGTCCGCCGGCGCAACGATCGGCAGCAACTGCCGGATCGTCGGACGCTGCACGGCGGCGTTGACGAAGCGCTGGAAGCCGATGAACACCTGGTCCACACGGCCCGAGGTGAACTCGTCGATGATCAGGCGTGCGATCGGGCGGACATCCTCGAAGTTCGGGAAGTCGCCGAGCTCGGGGAAGTCCGCGAGCAGCTCCATGCCCGATCGACGGAAGAAGTCGCGCCCCTTGCGGCCAGCCGTGATGACCGAGATGCGGTCGACCTTCGGCTGGTGCTCGAGGATCAGCGACGCACCCGCGCGGTTCATGTTGGAGTTCAGACCACCCGCCAGACCTCGGTCGGCGGTGATGTGGACGTACGTGACGTGCTTCGGCTCGCGCGTCTGGAGCAGCGGGTGCAGCGTGGAGGTGTCGCCACCGGACGTGACCGCCGCCAGCTGCGCGAGCACGGTGCGCATCGTCTCGGCGTACGGACGCGCCTGGACGGCGCGATCCTGCGCGCGGCGCATCTTCGATGCCGCGACGAGCTCCATCGCCCGCGTGACCTTCGCGGTACTGGAGACTGACCGGATACGGTCGCGGATTCCGCGTACCTGACCGCCACCCGCCATCGATGCCCGCTCTTCCCCGGGTCTCGAAGACCCGGCCGTGCGTGACGCCCGAGGGCGTCACGCCTGTTGTTCTACGAACCGCCTAGTAGGCGACCGAAGCCTTGAACTCCGTGATCGCGGCCTTCAGCTTGGCCTCGACTTCCTCGACGAGGTTGCCGGAGGTCGTGATCTCGTTGACCATGTCCGAGTGGCCGGCCGACATGTACTCGTGGAAGGCCCTCTCGAAGTCGAGCACCTTCTCCACGGGGACGTCGTCCAGGAAGCCGTTGACACCCGCGTACAGCACCGTGACCTGCTGGCCGAGGGACAGCGGCTGGTACTGCGGCTGCTTCAGCAGCTCCGTCAGGCGCGCACCTCGCAGGAGCTGCTGGCGCGTGGCGGCGTCGAGGTCGTCCGTGCCGAACTGCGCGAACGCCTGGAGCTCGCGGTACTGCGAGAGGTCGAGGCGCAGCGTGCCGGCGACGCGCTTCATCGCTCGCGTCTGCGCCGATCCACCCACTC
>CANIRU010000004.1 GCA_947470025.1 Chloroflexota bacterium | reverse complement strand
GGACGTACCTCGCGAAGTCGATCGCAACCGGGAGCGTGGCCGTCGTCAGCGCGCCGACCGCCGTGGGCGGGTCGTTCGTCGCGCAGGGGAACGACAGCGCCTGCGGGACCCTCGTCGGGATGTTCTCCGCCACACCCACCTCGACATCCCTGGCGCCAGTGCCGGCGACTGGGACGGGCGCGTTCGTGACGTCGCCCCGGTTCGGCACCGGCAGCATGGCGCTCGTCGTGTACGGCGGCGGCTCCGTCGCGCAGCTCGAGGCCGCAGCGCAGGCCGGCGAGGCGAAGGGCGTGTGGGCCCAGGATTCATCGGGCGCGTTCCTGCTGTTCGTGGTGAACGGCCCGACGTTCGTGAACGAGCCGTTCCGCACGAAGTTCGCGGCGGGCATCGCCGCGAACACCGCCGTGACGCTGGTCCGGTAGCCTCCGCGTACACTGACTGCATGCTCTTTGCCGAACAGTTCCACGAGCCGATCCGCCGCGGCCTGATCACGCTCACCGTCCGTCGGTGGAAGCGCCCGCAGGCGCGCACGGGCGGCATCTACCGTCTGTACACGGGAGGCTTCGTCGAAGCGACCGAGGTTGAGGTGATCGCGCCGTCCCAGCTCGACGATGCGGACGCGATCGCCGCGGGCTACGACTCCGCGAACGAGCTGCTGGAAGACCTCGACGGGTTCGAGGGTGACCTCTACCGTATCGGGTTCCGCTACCGCGGCGACGTGCGGGACGAGCGTGCGCTGCTGGCCGCGGACGGCGCGCTGAGCGACGAGGACCGCGCGACGATCGCGTCCGGCCTGGCGCGGATGGACGGCGGCGGACGCGGTGCATGGACGATGGAACTGCTGCGCACGATCGCGGAGCACGAGGGCACCCGCGCCGCCGACCTCGCGGAGCGCTTCGACCGCGAACTGGTGCGGTTCAAGGCGGACGTGCGGCGACTCAAGGCGCTGGGCCTGACGGAGAGCCTTGACGTCGGCTACCGGCTCAGTCCGCGCGGCCGCGCCTTCGTCGGCCTCGAGGTCACGACCGAGGCACCCGTCGAGACGTAGCGTCCCGCCCCGGCGCTCCTCGCGACCACCGCGTCCGCTCGGGTGGTGGCCTCGGGGTGGCGTCTGGCCCGCCCATGGTATGCGGGAATACCGATGGGCCGGCGCGAACGCGCAGATCACGAAAACGTTGCGGCGTCCTGCATCATGCAATAGATATGCGGTGCCGCCGTCGAGCATGATGCCGGCACACGGAGACCGACCACCGATCCCCGGAGCGTCTATGACCGGCCAGTTGCCTGCGGCCGATCGTTCGTTGCCTGACCCTGCGCAAGGGGTCGGCCTTGCGCTGCTCGACACGAGCGCGCGTCTCATGTTCGCCAGCGACGGCTTCGTGGCGATGAACAAGCACTCCATGCAGGAGCAGCTCGGGCGCACCGTTGCCGACCTCTGGCCCCAGGTGTGGCCGCTGGTCGCGGAACGGTTCGCCGAGGTCCTCGCCGGCGAGGCGTCGGACTTCGACATGTCGCTGCCTGACCCGGAGGATGGTGGACGGCTTCGCGGGTTCCACGTGTACTGGTTCCCGGTCCGCGTCCAGGACACGGTCATCGGCGTGTCGGCGACAGTGATCGACGTCAAAGCCCTGCGTGCCAGCGAGACCCGCGCGCAGGAGCTGGCCGAGCGCCAGCAGGCGCTGCGCCGCATCGCCAACCGAGCGCTGACCGACTCGCCCATCGACGAGTTGTTCGAGGAGGCGCTGGCGGCGCTGGAACGGCTCCTGGACGTGCCGCTGACTCGCAGCATGCGTATCGAGGTGGGGTCGAGTTACCTCGGCCAGGTCACCGGGCGTGGGTGGGACGAGGAGTTCCTCGCGCTTTGGAAGATCGGACCGCGCACCGGGTCGTTCGCGGATCTCGCGATCGCGAGCAACCACCCGATCCAGTTCGAGGATCTGCGGCAGGCCCAGCCGTTCCGGAAGTCGGAGCTCTTCGCGTACCACGGCGTGCTGAGCGGCATCGGCCAGGCGGTGCGGGTTGGTGGCGGACTCCGCGTCGCACACGGCGACGGCGACCTACCCGCTGAACATCACCGCTGCCGCGACGCTGGTCGTCTCGACGAACTCGCTGCCCGGTGGCGTGAAGACGGTTGCGTACTCCCAGACGCTGGGCGTGATCGGCGGCGTCGCCCCGTACAGCTGGTCGATCTCTTCAGGCGTACTGCCGCCGGACCTCTCGCTGAACACCTCGACGGGCCTCATCGAAGGCACACCGAGCGCGACCGGTACGTACAATTTCGTGGTGCTGCTGTCTGACGGCGGTTACCACGTGGCGATGAAGTCGCTGTCGATCAACGTGACCAACGTCGTCGTGACGCCGACCCCGGCCCCGACTCCGGCCCCCACCGCCACGCCGACTCCGACTCCGAAGCCGAAGGACGATCGGTGGGACGACAACCGGCGCAAGTACGACAACGACCACCGTTCGTTCCAGGACTACTTCTACGGTCAGTCCTTGAACCGCGGCGATCGAGTCAGCGCGTACATCAACGGCCTGCTGTGCGGCACGACGATCGCGAGCCGGTCCGGGCAGTGGTCGATCCTGATTCGCGCCGACGCGCGCTGCCGTCCGCAGCCGGGCTCGCCCGTGGCGTTCACGCTCAACGGTGTGCCGGCGACGGCATCGCCCACGGCGGAGTGGCGTCCGCGAGGGCTGCCGCTGGACACGTACGGATACACGCTGACGCCGATCACCGGGACGACGTCCACGAATGGTACGGCGTCCTTCTCCGGCGGCGGACTGACCAGCGGTAGCCTGGTCGCCGCGTACATCAATGGGACCGTCTGCGCCTCCGCGACGGTCAGCAACGCGGGCATGTGGTCGCTCTCGATCGTTTCGACGGCCTCGTGCGCTCCCACTGCGGGGGCGACAGTCGGGTTCACGGTTGGCGGCAACACCGCCGTCGCGACGCCCGCCGCGACGTGGCAGTCGGGCGGCAATGGCACCTACTCGCTGGTCGTGGGCACGGGCCCGACGACGGGGACTGACCTGCTGCCGTACCAGGCGTACGGCTCAGGCCTGACTGCGGGGGAAACGGTGCTCGCGCTCAACCATGGAATGACGGTCGCCACGGCAATGGCCGACAGCGGCGGCAACTGGGTCCTCGACATCCCGGCGCTCACAGCTGCGACCGGCGACGTCATCTCGTTCTCGGTGAACGGGGCGATGACGTCTCAGACCGTGACGTTCGAGCCGGGCGGATTCGTCCTGCCGCCGGGCCTCGCACTGACCGCTGGCACGGGCACCGGCACCTTCTCGTCGCCGCCGAACTTCGGCAGCGGCAAGATGGCGCAGGTCGTCTTCACCGGCGGCACGGTCGCTCAGCTCGACGCGGCGACCAGCGCCGCCGGCGGCACGGGCGCGTGGGTGCAGGACAGCACCGGTGCGTTCCGTCTGCTGATCGTGGGCGCCCCCGCCTTCCTGCGGTCGGCGTTCGAGGCAGCGTTCCCCGTCGGGTTCACGACGGTGACCGGTGTCACGGTGACGCGCAGTTAGCCTCGCGGCTGAGCGACATTCGAGGACGGGCGCTCCGAGAGGGGCGCCCGTCTACATGTCCGGCGCTCATGCAGCGAACTCCCGGCGGTTGGACAACGCGCGTGATTCGTGCGCTACCATCCCGCGTGTCACGAGGAGACGCGCCGAACGTCGAGCGCGTAGCGCGGGGAGTGCAGCCATGCCCGGAGTGTTCGAGGGATTCACCGTCGTCGAGCTGGCTGATCGCCGGAACCAGTTCGCGGGCAAATTGCTCGCGGAGTCCGGCGCGCGCGTGATCCAGGTCGAGCCGATTGCCGGCAGCCCGTCCAGGTGGACCGGCCCGTTCGTGCAGGACCAGCCCGACCCCGACCGCTGCCTCGACTACTGGTTCTTCAACACCGGCAAGGACAGCATCTGCATTGACATCGAGCGTGCGCCGGGGCAGGACCTGCTGCGCCGCTTGCTCGCGACGGCGGACGTCTTCATCGAGAGCACGCAGCCGAGGACGCTGGCCGCGCTCGGCCTCGACTACGCCTCGATCGCGCCGAGCAACGCTGGCCTCGTGTACCTCTCGCTCACCGACTTCGGCCAGGACGGGCCGTGGGTCGACCACGCGATGAACGACCACGCGCACCTTGCGTCGGGCGGGGTGATGGGCAGCAGCGGCTACTCCGACCCACGCGAGACGCCGATCGGCGGGCAGCGCAACCACTCGTTCAGCATGTCGAGCGTGATCGCCACGCACACGATCACCGCTGCGCTCTTCGAGCGGCTGTCGAGCGGCCTCGGTCAGTACGTCGACCTGTCGATCCATGACTGCGTCGCGGTCAGCACCGAGGCGGCGGTGCCGCAGTGGCTCTGGTACAACCAGGGCCTGCTGCGCCAGACCGGGCAGCACGCGCGGCCGACGCAGGGACGCCCTGCCGCGATGCCCACGGCGGACGGCAAGTTCATCCAGGGCTCCAACGCGCAGTTCAACGACCGCAACTGGCCGCAGTTCGTCGCGTGGATCAAAGAGGTCGGCGTCGGCGAGGATCTGTGGGACGAGCAGTGGAACGACGCGACCTACCGCAACGGGAATCTCCGCGCTGTCATCGACCCGGTGCTCGAGGCGCTCTGCGCGAAGGTGCCTGCTGACGAGGCGTTCGTCCGAGGCCAGACGGTCGGCATCCCGTGGACGGTGATCCGCGCGCCCGAGGAGAACCTCGCGTTCGAGCACTTCAAGCAGCGCGGCTACTGGGTGGACGTGGAGCAGCCGGAGATCGGCAAGTCGGTGGCCTTCCCGCGCGCGCTCTTCTCCGCCGACGCGCTCGGCTCGCGGCCCGCGCGGCGTGCGCCGCACCTCGGTGAGCACACGCGCACGATCCTCGCCGAGATCGATGTCGACGAGGCCGCCACGAACGCGCTGATCCGGACCGGCGTCGTGCATGCGGCCGCTGACTCCGCTCCCGTGGCCGCGCCGCGCATCGCTGCGCACGTCACCTCGACGCCGCCTCGCGAGTCGCAGCGCACCGCGCACGCGCCGGAGATCGCGCCGGGCTTCCTCAACGGCACGAGGATCATCGACCTCTCGTGGAAGACGGTCGGCCCGGTCGCGGGGCGCATGCTCACCCCGTACGGCGCCGAGGTGATTCACATCGAGCCGCCGTTGCGACCGGATGACCACCGCTTCGATGCGCACCCCTCGAACGGCGCGGAGCAGCAGGAGTGGACGGGCCGTCCGTGGCGGAGCGACTCCAACACGACGCCGTACTACTCGCACCCGTACTGGAACCAGCTGCACAGCGGCAAGCTCGCGGTGAACCTCAACACGAGGCACCCGGAGGGCAAGAAGCTCTTCGAGCGCCTGCTCCAGCGGAGCGACGCGTTGACCGAGAACTTCAGCGGCGGCGTGCTGTCCAGTTGGGACCTCGGCTGGGATCAGCTGCACGCGCTCAACCCGAAGCTCGTCTACCACAGCACCTCGGGCTTCGGGCACCAGGGCGAGTGGGGGGGCTTCCGTTCGTACGGACAGATCGCGCAGGGCGCGAGCGGGCTGACGTTCACCTCGGGCCTGCCGGGGAAGATGCCTGCCGGGTGGGGCTACTCATACATGGACGTCACGGGCGGCTGGTGCAGCGGCCTGGGCCTGCTGATGGGCCTGATGCAGGCGAAGCGCACCGGCGAGGGCCTGCGCGTCGACTACGCGGTCACCGAGGCGGGCATGGCGCTGCTGGGCCCGTACTTCCTCGACTACCAGGTCAATGGACGGCCGACGCGCCGCCCCGGCTTCCCGCCGGGCAACCACAGCGAGTGGCCCGCGGTCGCGCCGCACAACACCTACCGCTGCGCCGGCATCGACCGGCAGGGGCAGGACTGGTGGGTATTCATCGCCGCCGAGACGCAGCCGCAGTTCGAGGCGCTCTGCACCGCGATCGGCAAGCCTGAGTTGCTCGCCGACCCGCGCTTCGCGACGAACGAGGCACGCGTCGCCCACCAGGACACGCTCGACGAGATCATCTCGACGTGGACCGCACCTCGACGTCGCTATGAGATCCAGTCGGTGCTCCAGCAGGTGGGCGTGATCGCCGTTGCGGTGCAGGGCGCCGAGGATCGCGTGGAGTACGACGCCCAGCTCCGTCACCGGGAGATGTACCCGGTGATCGCCACGCCCGAGATCGGCGAGGTCGGCATTGAGCGCTTCGTGCCTCGACTGTCGAGGACGCCCGCCGTCCCGGCTCGCCGCGCCCCGCAGCTGCGCGAGCACACGGAGTACGTCTACGGCGACCTGCTCGGCCTCAGCAGCAGCCAGATGAGCGACCTCGAACGGGACGGTGTGATCTAGCGGCGATGCTGCTCGCGTCGGGGAAGGGGACAACCCCTCTTCCCGCTGCGGGCATGCTAGCGCGACCCCGGCCCGATTCCCGTGACGGCGGTCTCCACGCTCCAGACGGTGGTGCCCGCGGTCAGGAAGAGCGTCGAGAACGCGTCGCCCCCGAACGCGAGGTTCGCGGCGTGCGTGTCGGTCTCGAACACGCCGAGGTACTCGCCCTTGGCCGTGTGTGCCGAGACGCCGCCGGCGCCCGTCGTCCAGAGGCGACCCTCGGTGTCGACCTTCATGCCGTCCGGGTTGCCCGGACGTGGGTCGCCGTGCTGGTCGACAAACAAGGTGCGCTTGCCGAGCGTGAGATCAGAGTTCATCTCGAAGCGCCAGATGATCCGGTTCGCGGAGTCGTTGATGTACAGCGCCGATTCGTCGGGCGTGAAGACGAGGCCGTTCGGCTGGTAGAAGCCCTGCATCACCAGGCGGTGCAACGAGCCGTCCGGGTCGATGCGGTACACGCCCTGGTAGGTCAGCTCCTGCGTCTGTCCCTTGTACCCGAGGAGGGGCACGCGCGCCTGGTTGCATCCGAAGTTCGGGTCCGTGAAGAAGATCGACCCCGACGAGTGGACGACGAGGTCGTTCGGGCTGTTGAGTCGCTGGCCCTCCCACTCCCCGGCGAGTGTGACCGCCTCGTTCGGCGCGTCGTACGAGGCGCGCGAGACGCGCCGTCCGGCGTGCTCGCAGATCACCACGTTGCCCTCGGCGTCGAGGGTGTTCGCGTTCGACATGCCGCTGGGCTCGCGGAACACCTCGGCGACCGTCGTGCCGGGACGCCAGCGGTAGGAACGGTCGTTGGGGATGTCGCTAAACAGCAGCGCGTTGTCCGAGGCCACCCACACGGGGCCTTCGAGGAACCCGAACCCGGTGCAGAGCTGCTGCGCCTCGCCGACGAGGAGGTCCGAGATGCCGCGGTTGTCTTCGATCTTCATGTGAGAGCCCCCCATCCCACACCGTCCCCGACGGCGCCGTTTTCCGGTTGTTGTTGGTCGCTAACGGGCAGGTTCCTGCCGGGCGCGCTCGATCGCCTCGTTGAACTTCGCGCGCAGCACCTTTGCGTCCGCGCTGGCGTCGCGCTGAGACGCCTCAAGCCCCACGAGCGCGCCCTGGAACCTCGGCATGACGTAGCGCGCGAGCAGTTCGTAACTCTTGCGGACGGCGTCGCGGTCGGCCCATTCGACCGCCTGGATCATCAGGCCGCCGAAGCCGCCGCTGCGCTCTTGCAGCATCTCGATGAACTCGATGAGATCGTCAGGCGTGCCGACGCACCACGAGCCGCGGTTCACCAGCTCCGGCAGGATGTCCTCGGGCGCCAGGTCCGGCGCGGGGTCGTCGTGCGCCAGCGTCTCGGTGAAGTAGCCGCGCTGGTACTGACCGGCCTTCACTCGCGTCTGGGCGAACGCCTCCTCGCGGGTCTCCGCGAGGTGGCAGTGGATCACGATGCGCCACTGGCTGCGGTCCATGGTCTGGCCGTGCAGCGCGGCGGATTCCTCCGCGATCGCCCAGTACTCCTTGAGCGCGGACTCCCGCTTCTCACCTCGAGGCAGGGCGAGCGTCAGGACGGCCGCGCCGTGCTTGCCGGCGAGTTGCATCCCCGCGGGCGACTGCACGGCGGCGACGGCGACGAGGGGGTGCGGATCGCTGTACGGGCGGAGCTGGAGCCGCGCGTTGCGCATCACGAACCAGTCCGTCTCCACCGAGATTGGATCGACCTCGGTGAACAGGCGCAGGATCACGTCCAACGCCTCCGCCATGCGCGGGCGCTGCGTCACCGCCTCGATGCCGAGCATCGCGGCGTCCGAGGACAGCGCACCGGGACCGACTCCGAACATGACGCGCCCACGCGTGAGGTGGTCAAGCAGGATGATGCGGTCCGCGAGGATGAGCGGGTGGTGGTACGGGAGCGAGGAGACGCCCGTGCCGAGCCTGATGTGCTTCGTGCGTTCGGCGGCGGCCGCGATGAAGACCTCGGGCGAGGCGATCAGTTCCCAGCCGGCGCTGTGGTGCTCGCCCACCCACGCCTCGTCGTATCCCAGCTGGTCGAGCCACTCGATCAGCTCGAGGTCACGATGGATCGCCAGCGTCGGGTTCTCGCCCAGGCTGTGGAACGGGGCGAGGAAGATGCCAAACTTCATGCGGGTGGGGTTGGGCAAGACGGAGTCCCCAATCTCTCGAGGGCCGAGGGCGATGACATCGGCGGCCCGGGTGGATAGTAAGTCTTTCGGGCGAGCCGTGGCCGATGGGGACGATCGGGTTCCTCACGAACCCGGCGCTCGGCAGAGTGGCCGCAGTCCCCCGTCGTTGCGATGGTGCCGGGAGAGGGGGTCGAACCCTCACGCTCTTTCGAGCCGCGGGGTTTAAGCCCGCTGCGTCTGCCATTTCGCCACCCCGGCTCGGTCGAGGTCATCGTACGGCGAACCTTGTGCGGCACGCGATGCGGGCTGGCGCCCGGAGGCGTGCTACTTCCCGCACGTTCGAGGTTCAGCGCCAACAGGCGCGCGAGCATGGTGTCGTCGTCCAGCGCGTCGGGCGGCTCCGGCCAGCCGTAGGCGGCGAACACCGCGGCGTCGAGCTCGCGGTGGAGCGGGCGCGGGAACGACTTAGGTCAGTTGTTGGAGGCCACGACGGGAATCGAACCCGTGATGGAGGTTTTGCAGACCTCTGCCTTACCACTTGGCTACATGGCCCCGACGTCCGAGTGCCGATCCGAGGCCGGTGGCTCGGGGGCCTCGTGGGGGTGAGGGGAGAGGAGAATGGAGCGGAAGACGAGGCTCGAACTCGCGACCCCGTCCTTGGCAAGGACGTGCTCTACCACTGAGCTACTTCCGCCCGACGACCCCCTCATATCGCACACCGCATGGTGTGCGGAGGTTGGTGCCCAGAATGAGATTTGAACTCATACGCCCGTAAGGGCACTGCCCCCTCAAGACAGCGTGTCTGCCGATTTCACCACCTGGGCGCCGACTTCAAACTGGCTGGCAGGAGTGGAGGGTCTCGAACCCCCGACCTACGGTTTTGGAGACCGCCGCTCTGCCAACTGAGCTACACTCCTGCGGCCTGCGACAGAGTCTAGCAATGGATCGCGTGTTGCGGAACCCCGGCCGTGACGTCTTTCGGACGTCCCTGTCGTGCCGGTTCCTAGACTACCTCGATCCGAGCAGCAGGCGGAAGAGGGGGCGCGGCAGGTAGTGGATGATCGCGCCGACGAGGCGGATCACGCCCGGCGACCACACTACGCGCGAGCCTCGGTCCAGCCCCCGCAGCACATCGCTCGCGACCCGCTCCGTCGAGGTGGCGAAGGGGGCCGAGCGCCGGTCCGCCGTCATCTTGCTGCGCACCCAGCCGGGCCGCACTGTCATCACCCGGACGCCCGTGCCCAGGAGCGCCTCGTCGAGGCCGTCCCCGAAGGCGTCCACGCCGGCCTTCGCCGCTGCGTACGGCAGCAGCGATGGCCGCGCGCGCTGCCCGGCGAGCGACGACAGCACGACGATCGTGCCATGCCCCTGCGCCGCCATCTGCTGCGCGACGGCGAGGCCGCTGGAGACGACGCCGGCGAAGTTCACCATCGCCACGTGCCCGGCGGTCGCCGGGGGCTCCTCGAGGACCGTCGCCTGGTCGAGCAGACCGAAGGCGAGGATCGCGATGTCCACGTCGCCGGTCAGCGCGCGTGCGCGCTCGAACGCCTGCGCGACGACATCCTCGTGCGTGTCCACCTGCTCTGCGTCGAACTCGATCGTCTCGACAGCGGCCCCCGCGGCGCGGAGGGCGGCGGCAGGGGCGTCGAGGCGGGCCGTGTCGCGTGCGGCGAGGACGACGCCCCGCGCGCCTCGGCCAACCAGCGCGTGCGTGATCGCGAGGCCGATGTCGGAGCCGCCGCCGAGCACGAGCACGGTACGAGGGCGGCCCGTCGCGTCGGTCATCGTGCGCTCCTCGTGCTGGCGGCGGTCAGGTGCAGGCGCCGGTCGAGGTCGGACGTGAGCACGCCGGCCGGGTCGATCCGCGCCTGCGTCGCGCGCCACTCGTCAATTCGCGGGTACATCAGCGGCACCATCTCCGCCCGCATCCGCGCGTCCTTTGCGAAGTACACGCGGCCCCCCGCGGCAGCGACGTGCTCGTCCAGCGTATCGAGGGAGGCGCCGAGCGCGGGGTCGCCCGCCGGAAAGTCGACGGCGAGCGTCCAGCCCTCGATCGGGAAGGACAGCGGCGCGCCGTTGCCCGGCCCGAATCGCTTGAGGACGGAGAGCGCAGGCACCGCCGGCGCGTGCGTGATCGCCTCGACGATCGCGCGCAGCACGGCCTCCTCGCCCGCTGGCAGCGCGCACTGGTACTGCACGAGGCCGCGCGGGCCGTACAGCCGGTTCCATGCGCCGAGGGCGTCCAGGGGCGCCATGTACGACTCGATCGGTGCGAGGGCCTCGGACGGCAGGGGGCGGCGGAACCACGCCGCGTTGAACAGTGACACGCCTGCACGCCGCACAAGGTTCATCGGCACGACGGGTGGCACCGTGGCCCGCCACAACGACGGCTCGTCGAGCAGTCCGACGGCAGGTGCCTCGGCGGCGCGGGCGTGGTCGGCGGCGGTGACGATGCCTCGACCGCGGGCGCGTGTCGATGCGAGGTCGAGCCACGCGACGGAGTAGCGGTGCGTGGCGTCCGCCTCGACGAGCGCGCGCATCGTCGCGTCGAGGTCGGCGGTGCGCTGGTTGTGGACGCGCATCAGGCGCGTCTCCACCTTCATCAGCCGCAAGGTGGCGGCCAGCACGACGCCGGTGAGCCCCATGCCGCCGGTCGTCGCCTCGAACAGGGCGGCGTCCGACGCACGCGTGACGACGATGGGATCGCCCGCTGGCGGCTGGAGCGTGAACGCCTCGACGTGCGCGCCGAACGAGCCGTCGACGTGGTGGTTCTTGCCGTGGACATCCGAGGCGATCGCGCCGCCGATGGTGACGTGGCGGGTGCCGGGGAGCACCGGCAGGCTCCACCCCGTGCGTAGTACCGCGCGCTGGATCGCCTCGAGGCTCGCGCCCCCACCCACGGTGATCGTGGCGCGGGGGCCGTCGATCGGGCCGATGGCGGTGAGGGCGGTGCCATTGAGGCCAGCCGTCGCGAGGACCATGCCCCCCCCGTTCTGCGCGGCGTCCCCGTAGGCGCGCCCAAGGCCGCGTGCGATCAGGCCACGCGGCCCGGCTGCCTCGAACGCCGCGCGTGCATCGCCGCGCGTCGCGGGATGGACGACCGTGGCGACGGATGGCGCGGTGCCGCCCCAGCCGGTGAGGCGGCGTCGCGTGCCGTTCGAGGGATCGCCGGTGGACATCGAGTGCTCCTGTGCCTCCACGGTAGGTCGCGGCGCGTGGTCGCGTCACGGGGTACGCTCGGCGTGCCGCTGGGACGTGGCGTGGCGAAGATCCCGGGAGAGCCGATGACGTCGCAGAACGTGTGGGCCGCCCTGTGGCGCTCCATGCGCCCCGGCCAGTGGCAAAAGAACCTCATCGCGTTCGCGCCCTTGCTGTTCTCGGCCGGCAGCGGCTGGGATCCCTCGGACGGCGCGCTGGCGGTGCGGCTGTTCGGTGGGGCGTCGCTCGCGTTCGCGCTGCTGTGCCTCGCGGCCTCGGGTGGGTACCTGCTCAACGACGCGCGCGATGCCGGCGCGGACCGCCTGCACCCGACGAAGCAGGACCGCCCGATCGCCGCCGGCCTGCTGCCGATCGACGGCGCCATTGCGGCAGGTCTTGGGCTGATCTTCGCGGCGCTCGTAGTCGCGGTGTACGTCAGCACGCCCCTGTTCACCACGATCGGCGCGTACGCGCTCGTCACGATGGCGTACACGCTCGTGCTGCGGCGCTTCGCGGGCCTCGATGTCGTGGCCGTAGCGACGGGGTTCGTCCTGCGCGTGGTCGCGGGCGCCGAGGCCATCAACATGTCGGTGTCCTCGTGGATCCTCGTGTGCACGGCGCTTGGCGCGGCGTACGTGGTGCTGGTGAAGCGCGCCCAGGAGCGGCAGCTGCTGCACGACGAGGCGGACGAGCATCGTGCGGCGCAGCGCGTCTACGGCGAGTCGGGGGCTGCGCGCGCGTCGCGCGTGGTCGCGCTGGTCACGGTGGTCGCCTACGCGATGTACACGTGGACAGCGCCGAACCTGCCGGCGAACCACGCGATGCTGGTCACCGTGCCGCTGGTCGCGTTCGGCCTCGTGCGCTACCGCGTCGCCGCGATGCGTGCGCCGTCACGCAACGCCGACGAGTTGATCGCGCGCGACCCGGTGTTGCTGCTGACAGTGGTGATCTTCGCGGTCGTGGCGTTTGTGGTGCTGACGGTGGCGAGGTAGGGGAGCCGGAGGCCCCCACCCCAGCCCTCCCCCGCAACGGGGGAGGGGGCCGGAAGACAGAACGGACCGGGAGAGGCGGAGGCGCTACTGGTTCGGCTTCTGCTGGTCGCGCAGGAACCGTTCGAGGTCATCGAGGAGGTCGCCCGGGGACGGGAGGTCGTCGGCGTCGTCGGCGGGCTGCGTCGAAGCAGCCCGGGCGGGGCGTTCGGTGTCGTACTGCTCTTCGAGCTGGCGGACGTAGGTGCCGGCGTCCGCGGAATCCTCGAGGGCTTCGCGTACCTGATCCTCGAACAGCACGCTCTGCTCGTCGAGGCCCACGCGGGAGGTGGTCGTACCGAAAGCGTGGTCGATGCGGTCGACCAGGGACACACCGACGTTCGGGTTGGGGCCGACAGTCAGGTAGTGCGGCGTCATCGCCCAGAGGCTGGCGTTCTTCCAGCCCAGCGCGCGCAGGTGCAGGTTCAGCACCCCGACGATGCCGGTCGGCCCCTGGTACCTCGAGGCGGGCGCCTTCAGGCCGAACGTGTCCTCGAACTCCGGATGCGAGGCGGAAAGGGTGACGGGGAGCGGGCGCGTGTGGGGCACGGCCGCGGGCTGCGCGGCCAGCGTCACGCTGGTGGTGCAGTGCAGCGCGCGCAGGAGGTCCTCCATCGCCGCGACGAAGGTCTTCCAGCGCAGGTGCGGCTCGATGCCCGTGAACAGCACGAAGTCACGGTCGGCGCCGGGTGGGCTCGCGACGGCGAAGGCGTTCATCGGCCAGTCCGTCACGCGCTCGCCACGGTCGAGGCGCACGCGCGGGCGCTGCACGGTGAAGTCGTAGAAGCGCTCCGGGTCGATCGTGGCGAGAGGCGTCGCATGCCACTGCTCGGCGAGGTAGCGGACGGCCGCGACTGCGCCGCCGTTGGCGTCCGTGAAGCCGTTGAAGGCGGCGAGCAGCACGGGGTTCCGGAGCGACGGGATCTCGCCGGACAGCTGTAGCGCCTCGTGCATGCCGTGTGCTCCTCGTGCGGTCGAGTATCAGCGTAGCGCGTCGGAAGCGGAATGTAGGCGCGTCGGGGGGGACAGCCAACGACATAACGATGGCGACGTCTGACAACAGAAAGCCCCTCAGGGTGAGGGGCTTGGTGAATCAGATTGGCTGGGGATCAGGGATTCGAACCCCGACTGACGGATTCAGAGTCCGCTGTCCTACCATTAGACGAATCCCCAGCGAGGCTCCGATTGTACCAAGCCCCCTCGTTTTGCGTCGAACGAGACGCGTAGAGGTGCCTCGGCAGGGGCGCTAGGCGACCGCCCGGATCGCCGCCTCGGCAGCACGCAGACGGTCGACGCACGGGCCGACGCCGACGATCACCATCGACTCGAACAGCGGCGGGGTGACGGACTTCCCGGTGACCGCGAGCCGCACGAGGCTGAACAGGTCACCCGCCTTCGCATCGATCCGCGTCGCGGTTGCGCGCAGGGTCGCCTCGAGCGTTTCGGCGTCCCACTCGCCAATCGCGTCGAGGTCGCTCGCGGCAGCGCCGAGGGCGTGCGCGGCGGCGGTGGCCTGGTCCTTCCAGCGCTTGGTGAGGAACTGCTCGACGGGCGGTGTCGGCACCTCGGACTGGTAGTAGAAGTCCACGAGCGGTAGCACGTCGGTCAGCAGTTCGATGCGCTCGCGGATGAGCGGCGTGAACTCCTCGACGAACGAGCGGTCGAGGGGGCGCGGGACGTCGGCCGGCAGGTCGATCTCGAGGCGGCGCGCGAACAGCTCCGCCAGCTCGCGCTCCGGCATCTGGCGCAGGTACATGCCATTCATCCAGTTGAGCCGCTCGGCATCGAACGTCGCCGGGGCGAGGCTGATGTTGCCGATGTCGAACACCTCGATCAGGCGCTGGCGGCTCATCACCGTCTCGTCGCCGTGGCCCCAGCCGGTGATGCACAGGAAGTTCAGCAGCGCGTCGGGCAGGTAGCCGTCCTCGGCGTATTCGAGCGCGGACTTCGCGCCGTGGCGCTTGGAGAGCTTGCCGCCGCCGGGCGCGAGGATCACCGGGTTGTGCACGTACATCGGGCGCGGGTACCTGAGGGCGTCGAACAGTAACGCGTGTCGAGGCGCGGACGGCAGCCACTCGTCGCCGCGCGTGACGTGCGTGATCTTCATCGCCGTGTCGTCCACGACGTGTGCGAGGTGGTACGTGGGGAAGCGGTCCGACTTCAGGATCACGAAGTCGTCCAGCGTGCGGTTCTCCACGGTCACCGGCCCACGCAGTAGGTCTTCGACGGTGGTCGAGCCCTCGCGTGGCACCTTGAAGCGCACGACGAAGTGCTCGTCGAGGGCGCGTGCCTCGGCGATCTCGCTCGGGATGTCGCGGCAGCGGCCTTCGTAGCCCGGGGCGCGCTTCTCCGCCTGCTGGCGTTTGCGCATCTCATCGAGCTCTTCGGGGGTGCAGAAGCAGCGGTACGCGTTGCCCTCGGCGAGCAACCGGTCGGTCGCCGCGTGGTAGAGGTCGAGGCGCTGCGACTGCACGTACGGCGCGTACGGCCCGCCGATGTCGGGGCCCTCGTCCCACGTCAGGCCGAGCCACTCCAGCGAGCCGAGGATGCGCTCCAGCGAACCGGGCACCTCGCGCGTCTGGTCGGTGTCTTCGAGGCGCACTATGAACTGGCCACCGGTGTGGCGGGCGTAGAGCCACGTCCAGATGGCGGTGCGGATGTTGCCGATGTGCGGGTCGCCGGTTGGGCTCGGCGCATAGCGCACGCGGGCCGGGGTGATTGAAGTCATGCGGTCGGTCCGATCTCGGTGGGGGTGACGTCGTGCTTGGCGCGCAGGGCGTTGATCGCGTCGCGCAGGTCCTCGGGGATCGGGGCGACGAACTCGCGCCACGCACCGTTCGAGGGGAGCGTGAACCCGAGTCGTTGCGCGTGCAGCGCCTGGCGGCCGATGTGTTCCGACGGGTGGCCGTACAGGCGGTCAGAGAGCACCGGGTGGCCGATCGCCGTCATGTGAACACGGATCTGGTGCGTTCGACCGGTGTAGATGCGCACGGACAGCAGCGCGGCCTCGTCGCCGTACTGCTCCAGGACGCGGTACTCGGAGCGTGCGGACTGTCCGTGCTCGACCACCGCGCGGCGTCGAGGATCGGCGGGGTCGGCACCGAGCGGCGCGTCGATGATGCTTTCGCGCGAGTCGGGGTGGCCCTCCACGATCGCGATGTACTGCTTCGTGGTCTCTCGCTGCTTCCACTGCTCCTTGAGCGCGAACTGCGCCCCCTCAGACTTGGCGAACACGATCACGCCGGAGGTGTCGCGGTCGAGGCGATGCACGACACCGCCGCGGTCGGTCTCGTTGATGTCCCGCACCTCGGGATAGTGCGCGCGCACGGCGTTGATCAGCGTCACCTCGTCCACGCCGGGCCGGGGATGCACGATCACGCCGGGCTGCTTGTTCAGCACCAGCGTCTCTTCGTCTTCGTACAGGATGTCGAGCGGCACGTCCTCTGACGCGAGGTCGAGGTCACGCGTCACAGGCTGGTCGACCTCAATCTGCGCGCCCGGATGCACGGTGGTGCTCGCGCGCTCCGCGACGACGCCGCCGATGGTCACATGGCCGTCCTCGATCAGCCGACGCACCTGCGAGCGCGACAGCGCGGGGATCGCGGCCGTCACAACGCGGTCGAGGCGGTCCTCGGCGTCCGCGACGAAAGCGACATCGGCGCTCACGGGGACACCTCGGACGGCTCGGCCGACGAGGTGGGGGGAGGCGCCGGTTTCTCGAACCACGTCAGGGCGAGCAGCGCGATCACGCCGCACACGATCGCGGAGTCGGCGATGTTGAACGCCGGGTAGTACGCCGGGTCGATGAAATCGGTCACTGCACCCAGGCGCAGCCGGTCGATGAGGTTGCCCAGCGCGCCGCCGAGGATCGCGCTCAGCGCGATGGTGTAGAAGCGGCTGGTCACGGGAAGCGTCAGCAGGACGAACGTGATCGCTGCGACCAGCCCGAGGGCGACCACGGTCAGCGCGCCCCCCGCGCCCTGGAAGATGCCGAACGCCGCGCCGGTGTTCTCGACGTGGGTGATCCGGATCAGCGTCCAGCCGTCCGGCCACGTGTCGCCGTAGTCGAGGCGCGCGCGCACGAGTGCCTTCGTCCACTGGTCAGCGGCGAGGACCACAGCGGCCACCGAGAGGAACGCCGCCAGCCGGCGCATCGTCCGCTGCGCGAGCGTGTCGGTGCCCGCGGGCGAGGCAGGGGGTGCGGGGGGGGGTGACGTCATCGTCCTTCCATCCTAAACGCCCCACGCGGCACGATCCGCATCGGCGCCCGACGGCCTCGATCGGCTCGGGGCCCCACGGCTTCGATGCTATGATTCGCCTCCCACAACCGCGATGTGAGGAGTCCGGCTATGTCCCTGTTCGGTGGTTCGCAGACGCGCGAGACGAGGCCGGACGGGCGACCCCGCCTGCCCCCGGGCCAGCGCCTCACCGATGGGTGGCCGGTGCTCCACTACGGCTCGATCCCGGACGTGGACCTCACGACGTTCGAGCTCAAGATCTTCGGGCTGGTGGAGCAGGAAGTGACGCTCTCGTGGGAGCAGTTCATGGCGCTCCCGCAGCAGGAGAGCCGCTCCGACATCCACTGCGTCACCACGTGGAGCAAGTACGACAACGACTGGGTCGGCGTGCCCTTCGATGACCTTGCGGCGCTGGCGAAGCCGAAGCCGGAGGCGCAGCACGTCATCTTCCACTCGTACGGTGGCTACACTACCAACGTGCCGCTGGCGGAGCTCCACGGCGCGGAGAACATGGTCGTGCACACGCACAACGGTCAGCCGCTGACCGGCGAGCACGGAGGGCCGTTGCGAGGCCTCGTCCCGGCGCTCTACTTCTGGAAGAGCGCGAAGTGGATCCGCGGTATCGAGTTCGTGTCGAGCGATCGTCCCGGCTTCTGGGAGATGTACGGCTACCACATGCACGGCGACCCGTGGACCGAGGAGCGCTACGGCTAGTCCGTAGTCATGGCCCTCGACCGCTAGTCGATCTCGCCGGCCGTGGGCATCGAGCTCCACGGCCGCGCGGGGATTGCCGCGATAGCCTCCTCGGTCGTTGCGAACACGCCGTCCGCCCCGAGCAGCTCGAAGATCCCAAAGCGCCGCAGCGCCGGGGCGAGGTCGGGCTGCACATCGGTCAGCACGAGGCGCCCGCCTGCGCGCTCGCGGTGCTCGATGATCCCGGCCAGCGTGATCAGACCAGACGAATCGATGTGATGGACGTCGCGCATCCGCAGCAGCAGCGGGCGCTCGTCGTGGCCGGAGAGCATCGACTCGAATGTCGCGGCGCTGTGGAACGAGATCGCTCCCTGCGCGTGGAAGAACAGCAGGTCAGGTCTCGACCTCACGAGCTCGCGGAGCGACTCCGGGATTGTCTGCGTCCTCGACGGCTCATCGGCGAGCATGTCGTTGGCGACGGGGACGCTGATCAGCCGCCGCAGCAAGAGCACCGTCGAGGCGATCACGCCGAGCGCAATCGCGAACGTCAGGTCGAGCACCACCGTCACGACGAGCGTACCCACCAGGACGACGAGGTCCTCGCGTGGCGCGCGGCGCAGCAGACGCGCGAGCTCCGGCACGTCCGCGATGCCGTAGGCAACGACGATGAGGATCGCGGCGAGCGCGGCGAGCGGGATGTCGCCCGCGACGCCCGCGAACACGATCGCCAGCGCGAGCACCGTCACCGCATGGACGACGCCCGACAGCCTCGACGTCGCGCCGTTGCGGATGCCGGCGGCGGTGCGCGCGATCGCGGCGGTGGCCGGGATGCCGTGGAACACGGGGGACACCAGGTTCGCGAGTCCCTGGCCGATCAACTCGCGGTCGGAGTCGTGGCGCTCGGACTGGCCCGACATGCCGTCCGCGACGACGGCGGAGAGCAGCGATTCCACCGCCGCGAGGACGGCGATCGCCGCCGCCGATGGCAGGAGCGCCATCGCGAGCGAGAGGTCGACCCAGGCGAATGTCGGCATGGGCAGGGAACGCGGCAGCGCACCGTACTTCGTCGACACGGTCGCCACGTCGAGGTCGAAGAATTTCGCTACCGCCGTCGCGACCACCACGACGATCAGCGCGCCGGGGATGCGCTGCGGCCTCGACTGCCACGCGAACAGGAACACGATCGCCGCGATGCCGATGATCGCCGACGCAGGCTCGACGGTGCCAAGGTGCGCAATCGTGTCGGCCAGCTTCTCGTGGAAGTACTCGAGCCGTCCGTCCGTGCCGCGCAGGCCGAGGAGCGTGTTCAACTGCCCGAACGCGATCGAGATCGCGATGCCGCCGGTGAAGCCGACGACGACGAGGCCGGGCATGAACCGCACGAGGCGGCCGAACTTCAGCAGCCCCATCGCGACCAGCATCAATCCCGCGAGGAAGCCGACGAGTGCGAGCGCCTCGACGCCGTGGTTGACCGTGACGTGCAGCAGCAGTGGGACGAGGGCGGCGGTGGGGCCTGTGATGTTGAACCGCGAGCCGCCGAAGATGCTCGCGACCGCTCCAGCGAACGCCGCGGTGTAGAGCCCGGCCACGGGGCTCACGCCCACGGCGACGGCGAGCGCGATCGCCAGCGGAAATGCGATGACCCCGACGAGGACGCCCGCCAGCATGTTGCGCAACAGCTCGTCGCGCGACGTCGGCAGCCCAAACCATCGATCCGCTGCTCGGTGGGTCACCGAACACTCCGTACTGCCGCGCGTGGCGAGGAGTCCTGAGGCCCTTGATGGGCCCAGTGTGTCTGGCATAGCACCTTGCGATGTACAGGCAATGCAATGAGGGCCTCGACGGCCATTTACCAGCGATCGGTGTGAAAATGCGGCGTCGCACGCACGAAGAAGCCCGGCCTCACGGCCGGGCTTCCCGATCTGCTCGAACGGGCCGCTGGTCTAGATGAAGATCGCGGTGCTCTTCGGGCGAACGTTGCCGGAGCGCACGGCCTCCGCGGCGACGGCCGCCGCGACGCGCTGCGCCACACCCTCGTTGAACGGCGAGGGCAGGATGTAGTCCTCCGTCAGCTGGTTGTCCGGGATCGACTCGGCGATAGCGCGGGCCGCGACGATCTTCATCTCCTCGGTGATGGTCTTCGCGCCGGCGTCGAGCGCGCCGCGGAAGAGGCCGGGGAAGCAGAGGACGTTGTTGATCTGGTTGGGGAAGTCCGAGCGGCCCGTGGCGATGACGCGGGCGAGGCCCTGGATCTCGCTCGGCATGATCTCGGGGGTCGGGTTCGCGAGCGCGAACACGATCGCGTCCGTCGCCATCTTCGCGACCCACTCCGGCTTGATGAGGTTCGGTCCGGAAAGGCCGAGGAACATGTCCGCGCCCTCCATCGCCTCCTCGAGCGTGCCGTCGAAGCCCTCGGGGTTGGTGTGCTCGGCGAACCAGTCCTTCGCCTCGTTCATGTGCTCTTTGCGGCCCGCGTAGACCGCGCCCTGGCGGTCGAAGCCGATCACGTTCTTCACGCCGTAGTTCATGATGATGCGCGAGCAGGCGACGCCGGACGCGCCGACGCCGAGGACGCACACCTTCAGGTCCTCCGGTCGCTTGCCGATGAGCTTCAGGCTGTTGATGAGGCCCGCGAGGACCACGACGGCGGTGCCGTGCTGGTCGTCGTGGAACACCGGGATGTCCAACTCGGCGCGCAGGCGGTCCTCGATGACGAAGCAGCGCGGGGCGGAGATGTCCTCGAGGAGGATGCCGCCGAAGCCCGGCGCGATCGCCTTGACGATCTTGATTATCTCCTCGGTGTCCTTGGTGTCCAGGCAGATCGGCCAGGCATCCACGTTGCCGAAGGACTTGAAGAGCATCGACTTGCCCTCCATGACCGGCATCGCGGCCTCCGGGCCGATGTCGCCGAGGCCGAGGACGGCGGTGCCGTCTGTGACGATCGCGACCGTGTTCGGTTTGATCGTCAGCGACCAGACAGCGTCTGGGTTGTCGTGGATCGCCATCGACACGCGGCCGACCCCGGGTGTGTAGACGTGGGCGAGCTCCGCGTTCGTGCGGATGTTCACCTTGTTCGCGACCTGGATCTTGCCGCGGTGGTGGAGCTGGAAGGTGCGGTCCGAGGCCTGGATGACCTCGACGCCGGGGATGGCGCTGACGGCCGCGACCATCTCGCGTGCCTGCGTCTCGTTCTCGCAGACGAGGATGATGTCGCGGATCATGACGTCCGGCGTCACCTCCGCAATGTCGATGTCGAGAATGCTGCCGCCGTGCTCACCCAGGGCGGTGGCGATGCGGCCGAGCATGCCGCGCTCGTTCGGCAGGCGGAGGCGGAGCAGCAGCTGGTAGCCGCCGGGGTGCACGCGGTCGGCGTGAGGTGTTTCGAGGTCCATGCCGGTTGTAGTCATATCGTCCCCTGAACTGGGCTGCGGAATCCGCCAACTATACCCCTCGTGTTCGCAGGGAACAGTGACCCGCGCGGCGGGCATTCGCCGGGCGGGTGGCGGCTTTTCCGAGGTTTCCGCTGCGTCATTTCCGCCCTCGCGTTCCGCGAACCTGCTAGACTTCGCCTCCCAGCCGGGGGAGCCCACGTTATCCACAGGGTTCGCGCTGGCCGGTCGCCGACGCGGATCCGCCCTAGGGCGGTCTTCTATGCCACTACTCCGCTTCTCGCGCCGACGTTCCCTCCGCTCGTCGCTTCCCTCGTCGTTCGCCTCCATGCCATCGATGTCGTCCATCGACACACGCCAGATCGAACGCGCCGTGGAACGCGGTCGTGAGCGCATGGAGTCGATCGCCGACTCGATCTCGCACGAGCTGACGCAGGACAACATGAACGCGCTGATCGAGGGCCTGCGCCACGAGGCGGCCCCGATGGTCGAGCGCGCGATGCCGATGATCGAGCAGGCCGTCGAGCGCGCCACGGGCCGCAAGAAGCGTCGTGCGCGCTCCAAGCTGCCGTTCGCCGTCGCCGCGGTGATCGCGGTCGCCGGCATCGTCGCGTATCTGCTGTGGCAGCGCCGTGACGAGCAGCCCGCGTACCTCATGCACACGCCGGACGATCCCGACATCAAGCCGGTGTCGATGCCGCCGTCCGCGCCCTCCGCCGGCCCCTCCGACCCTGCGCCGAGCGACGACGAGCCGACGCGCGAGACGCCGATAGTTGCGGCGCAGGACGCCGTGTCGCCCGCGCGCGAGTTTGCGGGCACGTCGCACGCGACGTTCGGGCTCGGCCCGCGCGACGAGCGGCCGATCGAGAGCACCCGTCCGCCCGGCGCGGCACGTGTGCCCTTCGCGACGTCGCCGGTGCAGCTGCCGGGCAACCCGCGACGATCGTGGCTGCCGCGCTAATCCTCGGACGATCGAGGCGGACGGACGCGGGTCAATGACCTCGCGGGAGTGCGCTGGTATCCTCGCAGGGCCGCGCGCGCCCTCATCGTCTAGCGGTCAGGACGGGACCCTTTCAAGGTCCAGACAGGGGTTCGACTCCCCTTGGGGGCACCACGCGATGCGGGCTCATGCCGGGCAGAACCGGCCCGCCCTCCGGGAGGTCGCGAGGCGTCTCGGCCACGTGCGCGGAGTCGCCCCTCACCATCGTCGAGCGACCGGCGTATGACCACGACGCAGCGCGTGCATTTCGCCACTCTCGCCGGCGCGCGCGTCCCCTCCGTCACCGTGGCCGAGATGCGCGAGGTTGACCGCATCGCCACAGAGGCGACCGGTCCCTCTCTGCTCCAGATGATCGAGGTCGCCGGACAGCAGACCGCGCTCGCCGCTATCGAGTTGCTCGGTGATCGCTGGGGCGGTGCGCGCGCCATTGTGCTGTGCGGGTCGGGCCGCAACGGTGCGACCGGCGTCGTCACTGCGCGTCACCTCGCCAATCGCGGCGTTGCCGTCGAGGTGATCACGATCGTCCCGTCGCAGCGCGCGGACGGCGCGCTGGGCGAGGCGTTCCTGGCGCTCGCTGAGGCCCCCGCCCGCGTCACGCGCTGGGACGAGGCATTCGACGTCAGTGCCGCCGATATCGTGATCGACGCGATCCTCGGCTGCCGCCTCGTCGGGGAGCCCCAGCCCGTGCAGCGCGGGCTCATCCTCGCCGCTCGCGCCGCCGCCGAGGCGGGCGTACCGGTGCTGTCCATTGACGTGCCGTCGGGCCTCGACGCCGACGGAGGAGTCAACCCCGGCGCGGCGGTGCTCCCGACGCGGACGCTGACCCTCGGCCTGCCGAAACGCGGGCTGACTCGCACCAGCGCGGGCGAGCTCTGGGTCGCGGACCTCGGCATCCCGCCGGGGGTGTTCGCCCGGGCCGGCGTCGCCTTCGCGCCGTTCTTCGGGAGCGCCGCCCGCGTCTCGCTGGAGTACCCGGGGGAGTAGCGGGGTATTGGCGCGTGTGCCGAGGATTCGGTACGCTATGCCCCGTCCTTCACCGGACGCGTGGCCCATTCGTCTAGCGGCCCAGGACGCCACCCTCTCACGGTGGAGACCACCGGTTCGAATCCGGTATGGGTCACCAACCACGCACTCAACGAAGGCCTCTGAGATGATCAGGGGCCTTCGTATTTGGGATGATCCTAGGATCACGTGTTGGAGGTCACTCCTCCGAACCGTGTGATTGTCGGCTGGTACCGTGCGCGTGGGCTGCGATTTGGAACATGCACTTCCCAAGCAGGGGGTCGCCGGTTCGAATCCGGTCTCCCGCTGTATCCCCGGATAGAGCACGAAGCCCGCCTGACGCGGGCCTTTCCGAGATTTGGCACCCCATGGCGCTCGGCGCGACGATCTACACCTTCGACATCGAGCTCGCCGATTCCGATCGCGCGGTGTACGAGACGCTGAACCTGCGCGTTGCGCAGCATCCCAGCGAGACGGCGGACTATCTGGTCACTCGTGTGATTGCGTATTGCCTCGAGTGCACCGAAGGCATCGCCTTCTCCAAGGGCTTGTCGGATCCCGGCGATCCCGCGATCGCCGTTCGCGATCTCACGGGCGCGCTGCAGGTGTGGATCGACATCGGATTGCCCGAGCCCGAGCGATTACATCGCGCGAGCAAGGCTGCTCCGCGCGTTGCCGTGTACACGCACAGGGATCCTGAGCAATGGGCCGTCAAGCTTGCGTCTGCGAAGATCTATCGCGCCGAGAAGCTCGAAGTCTTCGCGCTGGACCGCGCGTGGATCGCGCAGTTCGTCGCGCGATTGGAGCGACGCATGCGGTTCTCACTGGCGCGTTCCGGGGGCGAGATCTACTTGACCGTCGGTGATGCCATGTTGCAGACCGTGCTCGCACGAAGCGCTTCGGCGGGCTGACTTCCGAAGAGATCTGGCCCGAGACGAGAGCGTCGGTGGGTGGATTGCGGATCCGCTTGATCAGGATGGCGTAGTCGACCTGGCGCTCCCGAGCCTCGTCGCGGGTTTGGCGCTGTGCACCGCTCGGCATTGCGTCGGCTGCGTAGCGGAACTCTCGAGTGAGGTCAGCACGCATGCTCGGGCGTCGGAAAGCGCTAGGCTCCGCCGCCGACCCGAGTGATGTCCTCGTGAACGGTGAGGCGTTTGCGTGCCCAAGCACGGTCACGACATCGAGCGGGCGGCGGCCCGGTTGGACTCGCGCCATACGGACTAAAGGCCCCCATCACCGATGGCTTCCGGCAGGTCCACTGCCCGCACCGAGCGGTCATGATCCGCTTGTTCGATCGCGCGTCTTACGAACCCCGATGCGGCGAACAACTCGACGTGGTTCGGCGTGCCACCCGGAGGATCCCTCCATGTCATTCCGCTTGCCCAGACTGTGCCTGCTGGTTTTCGCGATGTCCTCAGTCGCCCTGGGAGGGAGCCAACCTGCCCATGCCCAGGTGCCCGCATCCCCTCCCAGCAGCTCGCAGGTCGCAGGGACGGTGAAGTCGGCCGGCACGTACGACGCTCGCGTGAACACTCCAGCGGGATTCTTCCAGGGAGCCGGAACGTACGATGCCCGGGTCACCTTTACCGCCGCGGTGGCAATCACCGGCTTCGACCCGGCGAGCTTCAGCGGCAGTTACCAGGCGAGCGGCCCGTTCACGGCCACCGTGACCGCGACCGGTGTCCCTGCGTTCGTCGTCGAGGGGACATACACCGCATCGGGCACCTTCGCCTCAGGAACGTTCACGAGCTCCGGTCAGTGGGGCGTGACCACCGGAGGGAGCGCGTCTGGCACCCATCGCGGCCAGGGCACGTATAACCTCGGGGCGCTCACCGCTATCGCCAACGGCCAGTACGACGGGACCGTCGCAAGCAGTCCACGCGGCCCGTTCGCCGTGACCGGTTCCTACGGCGGTTCCGGCTCCATCAGTGTGCCGCAGGTGCCGAGCGGCGCTCGCTCTCCCATCTCTCGAGTCGCGAACCTGGCAGACGACGGTGCGTCCCAGATCGCGTCGCTGACGGACATGCTGGCGGGAATTGCGGGAGTCGCCGCATCGGGCCCCGTCGCGGCGACGGCGATCGAGATGCGGAACACCTCCACCCCACCCGCGTCGCCCACGCCGACGCCCGTGACGCCCGGCAGCAGCGCCCGCGGCTCCTTCGCGTCGCCGCCCACGTTCGGCGCGGGAGGCCTGGCCCTCGTGGTCTTCAACGGCGGTTCGGTGGACGACCTCGAGGTCGCGGCGAAGCAAGCGGGTGCCACCGGGGTCTGGGCGCAGAGCGCGGGAGGCCAGTACGTGTTGCTAATACTCGGCGCGCCGGCGTTCGTGAACGACAGCTTCCGGAAGACGTTCCCGTCGGGCTTCGCTACCGCTATCGCGGTCACTGTCACTCGCGGTGCAGCGGCACCGTAGACACGGGCCGTCGATGGTTTGGATAGAAGAACTCGCGGCGCAGGGTCCGCGCAGAGTGGAACGTCCGGGCCTGGTTCGATCTGTAGGCGCAGGAACGTCGGGCGCGACAGTCCCCGAGGGTGCGGAGGCACCCCAGCCGGGTTCGAACCCGCTGCGGGTCACCAAGCACGCACCTCCCCTCCCACGATCGTGATGGTGACGCGGCCCTCCTCGGAGGGCCGTTTTGCTGCGAAAGGCAGGCGGCTGCGCGCGTTGGCGCTCGGCCCTCGCCGCCTTTGTTACACTGCGGCGAACAAATCATTGCACCCGGGGAGGGTGACTATGACCCTGACCAATGCCGTCCAGTTCAGCGTTCCCGCCGATGTTCCCGCCAATAAGCGGAGCCTCTACGAGGCCAACTTCCAACTGATCACCAAGGGCACGGGCAATCTGGCGCTCTTCGCGGGCGACCAAAAGGTCGAACACCTCAACGACGACTTCTTCGGCACCACCAAGCAGGGGCCGATCGCCGAGGACGACAACGACCCGGAACACCTGTTCCGCATCGCACAGCAGGGCGTGGTCGGCTGCTTCGCGAGCCAGCTCGGCCTGGTGGCGCGCTACGGGCCGAACTACAGCGACGTTCCCTACCTCGTGAAGGTGAACAGCAAGACGCACCTCATCGGCACCTCGATCGGTGACCCGCGCAGCCGCGACTGGGTGACCGTGGATCAGGTCGTCTCGCTGCGCGAGGCCGGTCTCAACATCGTCGGCGTGGGGTACACCGTGTACCCGGGTAGCCAGTACGAGGCGGAGCAGATGGCCGGGGCGGCCCAGCTCTGCTACGAGGCGCACCGCGAGGGTCTGCTGACGGTGCTGTGGGTCTACCCGCGCGGCAAGGCCGTGCCGGACGAGCGCAACCCGCACCTGATCGCCGGGTGTGCGGGCCTTGCCGCCACGCTCGGGGCGGACTTCTGCAAGGTGAACTACCCGAAGGTCAGCGAGGGCAGCGTCGCCGAGGCGTTCCGCGAGGCCGCCAAGGCCGCGGGCCGCACGCGCCTGATCACCGCCGGCGGCGAAGGCACGGACGTCGAGTCGTTCCTCCAGACGCTGCACGACCAGATCTTCATCAGCGGCGCTGCGGGCAGTGCGACCGGTCGCAACATCCACCAGAAGCCGCTCGCCGAGGCGGTGCGCATGACCAAGGCGATCAGCTCGATCACCTACGGCGGCTCCTCGGTGCAGGACGCGCTCGCGGTCTACGAGGGCACGCGCGACTTCTCCATCTAGTCCCTTTTCAAGACTGTTCACGCTGACGGGATTGCTTAGTGCCCGAATCGAACTTCCCGGACCTCGCGAGCGCGCTGAGCGACCGGTTCCCCGCTCCCGTCAGCGCGATCCTGCAGGGGTTTGCGGGCGCCAGCGCGTCCCTGCGCGATCTCCTCGCGGTCGCGCCGCTGCGTGACCTGCTGGGCGCGACGGGCGAGACGAACGTCCAGGATGAGGCGACGGCGAAGCTCGATCAGCGCGCGAACTCGATCTTCATGGACGCCCTGCGTCTCCCGGAGGTCGCCCGACTGATCTCCGAGGAAGAGCCCGAGCCGGCAGAGCTGGGCGAGGGGGCATACACCTGCTGCTTCGACCCCCTCGACGGATCGTCGAACATCGGCGTCGCGAGCGTCGGTTCGATTCTCGGCGTGTACGCGAACGAGTCGGGCGGGTTCTATCCGGAGTTCAACGTCACCGGACGGGGGCTCGTCGCTGCCGCGTTCACCGTCTACGGCCTGCCGACGATGCTCATCGTCGCGTCGAATGACCGTGTCGATGGCTTCGCGTTCGACCCCGAGGACCGATCGTGGCGGCTGGTGTCGCCTGGCATCCGGATGCCGCGGGCGCAGTACGCGTCGATCAACTGGATGTACCGCGACCGCTGGCCGGCGCGCGTCGTGCGCGGCGTGGACCTCGCGTCCGACGGCCTCCGTGGCCGCTACAGCGGCTCGATGGTCGAGGACATTCTGCGCGTGCTGATGTCGGGCGGCGTGTTCCTCTACCCGGAGGACGCGAGCGTGCCCGCTGGCAAGTTGCGGATGCTCTACGAGATCTGCCCGATCGGCTTCATCCTGCAGGCCGCCGGCGGTGACGCCATGGACGGCAGGCAGTCCGTCCTCGACGTCCCGATCACCTCGGCGCACCAGCGCGGCCCGCTCATCGCGGGCGATCGGGAAGCCGTGCTGCGCTACCACCACGGATATGTGCTCGAGGACTAGCCGCTCGTCACGAGGGCAGTCGTCCGGTTTACACTGACCGCATGGTGGACGAACCCGAACCGACCGAGGTTCCCGCGAGCGCCGATCCGAAGCGGGCGTATCGCGACGCCTACGACCAGTGGCAGAAGCACCTGGCCGGCGTGCACTCGCTGCTGCTCGAGGGCAACCGACTGCCGCCCGAGCAGATCAAGGGCCTGTTGAACCGAGAGGCTCGCGCCAAGGAGCAGTACGACGCCGCCCGCCGTCGTCTCCTCGGGATCGACGGGTAGTCGATGACGACCACTCGATGACTGGCGCCACGCCCGCGCGGGGGTTACGTCGCCTCGTGGCGGAGGGGCTTCCTCGGTCGTTCGTGATTGGCGCGGCGTTCTCGCTCGCGTGGTCGCCGTGCATCGGGCCGATCCTCGGTGTCGTGCTGACGCTGGCGGCGGCGTCCGGGCAGGCGCTGCAGGGTGCGCTCCTGCTCACGTGCTACTCGCTCGGCCTCGGCGTCTGGTTCCTCGCGTTTGGTGCCGCCTTCGGCTGGCTCTCGCCGAGGATGAGACGGCTGAACCCGTACCTCCCCGCGCTGATGATCGCGAGCGGCGCGTTCTTCATCCTCGTCGGCGCGCTCATGTTCCTCGGCGAGTTCACTCGACTCAACGCGTACTTCCAGGGCCTTGGCTTCATCTTTTCGAGCACGGCGACCGCCGAGGAGCAACTGAGCGGCAGCGTCAGCGGCTGGTTCGGACCGGGAGTCGCGTTCTTCGGCGGCGTGGTGTCGTTCCTCTCGCCGTGCGTGTTGCCGCTGGTGCCGGCCTACCTCGTGAACATCGCTGGCGAGGCGGTGCTCGGACAGACCGGCGATGCGCGGCGCAGTCGGATCCACGTGATGGGCCACGCGGTCGCGTTCGTCGTCGGGTTCACCCTCGTGTTCGCGATCGCGGGTGCCTCGGCGGGACTGCTCGGTGAGCTGCTGGCAGGGCAAGGGGACGTGCTGACGCGCGCCGGAGGCATCGTGCTGATGGTGCTCGGGATGCAGATGGCCGGGCTCATCCACATTCCCTACCTCGATCGCACGTATCAGGTGGGCTAGCGCCCCGACCGCCCGGGGGTCGTGCTGCGCTAGACTGTCCGGCATGGTGGACATCGACATCGAGGCCATGCGGCGCGTGATCGCGGAAGCGGACGTCTTCGTCGTCCGCTTCGCGATGATCGAGCAGCGTCTGCTCGTCGACACGCGTCCCGATGCGGACGGGCGTCCGTACATCAGCATGGTCCCGCCGGTCACCTCCGCCGAGGAGCGCTATCGCTTCCTTCGCAAAG
This sequence comes from Chloroflexota bacterium, assembly GCA_947470025.1. Lineage (GTDB taxonomy): Bacteria > Chloroflexota > Dehalococcoidia > UBA2979 > UBA2979 > SHYQ01. The sequence goes on along the minus strand of CANIRU010000004.1, from coordinate 27,078 downwards.
AGCGCCCCGACGTGCCGCCGCCGGAGCAGATCACCGTCTTCCAGTGGCCGCGCCCGATCGCGGTGATGCGCGAGCTGGGCGTGTGGTCGTTCATCGAAGACCGCGTCGCCGACATCGGCGGCGAACCGTCGAGGCGCGCCGCCGACTCTGCGTTCCGCGACGGCCAGCGCCTCGAGCGTGCCGACATCCTCGCGGCGATCCGCGGCGGCGAGGGCTACGAGACGCTCTGGGAGCGAGAGAAGAAGTAGCCCTCCTTACGCTCCGCGGGAACCTGACCGGACCCTCTGCTACGCTTCGCTCATTCGACCGCCTCGACTGCTGACGCGCCGTAGCGCGCGAGGGAGCGACGTATGGCCCGCGTCATCGATCTCCGTTCGGACACCGTGACCCGCCCCTCCGAGGGGATGCGGCAGGCGATGGCACGCGCCGAGGTCGGCGACGATCTGCTCGGCGACGATCCGACCGTGAAGCGCCTCGAAGAGCTGTCGGCCGAGGTCGTTGGCAAGGCCGCCGCGCTGTTCGTGCCGAGCGGGACGATGGGCAACCTCGTCACGCTGCTGACGTACTGCGGGCGTGGCGACGAGGCGATCGCCGGCAATGAGTCGCACATCCTGAACCACGAGGGCATGGGCTCCGCCGCGCTCGGCGGCATCTCGATCCGCGCGGTGCACAACGACGAGCGCGGGCACATCGACCCGGCGCAGGTCGCTTCGACGATCCGGGCGGCGTGGCCGCGCACGAACGTCGTGTGCCTCGAGAACACGCACAACCGTCGAGGTGGCGCGGCGATCAGCGTCAGCGACATGAACGCAGTGGCGGACGTCGCGCACGCGGCGGGCGTGCAGGTGCACGTGGACGGTGCACGGATCTTCAACGCCGCGGTCGCGCTGGAGACGGACGCGAAATCGCTGGTCGCGAGCGCGGATACCGTGGACTTCTGCTTTTCGAAGGGTCTCGGCGCGCCGGTTGGCTCGGTGGTCACAGGACCGACCGAGTTCATCGAGCGCGCGCGGGCGAACCGCCGGCTTCTCGGCGGGTCGATGCGTCAGTCTGGCATCGTCGCCGCGGGCGCGCTGTACGCCCTCGAGCACAACATCGAGCGGCTCGCCGATGATCACGCCAACGCCAAGCGGCTGTTCGCGGCGATCGCCGAGATGCCGCACGTGATCATGGACCCCGCAGGCGTGGACACGAACCTCGTGTTCTTCGAGCTCGACGGGGTCGATGGCAACGAGTTCCGTGCGAGGTGCGCGGCGCAGGGCGTGCTGTGCACCGGCACGTCGCCGCAGCGCGTACGGATGGTGTGTCACCTCGACGTTTCGCGCGAGGATATCGACGCCGCGATCCCGATCGTCGCATCGGTGCTGCAGTCGCTCCCGGCCGCTTCGTGATCGCTCCACGCGTGAATCGAGGGCAGCCGCTCCGCGCTGCCTCGATGTTCACTGTGCTCACCGCGGCAATGTTGCTGGCTGGGTGCCAGGGCGCCACGCCGAACGTGAAGACCAGCGACGTCTTCACTGCCGCGCCGTGGAAAGCGAACGAGCGCCTCGAGTACCGGCTGCGCAATAGCGACGGCCAGGCCGTCGGCACCGGGGTGCTCACCACGAAGATCGATGGCGACCGCCTCGTCCTCGGCCAGTCGTACACCGAGGCGACGACCCCCGTCGGGGCGCCGCCTGTACGCGACGAGATCACGGTCACGGTGGACGCGAAGACGCTGAAGCCGTTGCAGGGTGCGCGCACGACGGACGCCCGCATGGAGGGCGGCAAGGCGCAGCACACCCGCACGACCTGGACCTACACCGCCGAGGGTGACAAGACGCGTCTCGCGACCAGCTCGGAGCGCGACGGTGGCAAGCCATCAGTGAGCGAGCTGACGCTCCGGCCGCACTTCTACGACAACGAATCGTCGCTGTGGCTCTGGCGCGGCATCACCTTCGCCGAGCAGTACGAGCAGGCTTACGTCTCCGCGAACGCCCTTGACCGCACGCAGCAGAACGTCGCGATCCGCATCCCCCAGCGCGAGCAGGTCGAGGTGCCCGCGGGCAAGTTCGACACGTGGCGGATCCTGCTGCGTAACGGTCGCGCAGTCCGCACCGCGTGGATTAGCAGCACTCCGCCGTACCAGATCGTGCGTTGGGACAACGGCGACCTGATCTTCGAGCTGACGAAGTCCGAGTAGCGAATCTCCGCCGTGTCGATTAGGCACGGATCGAGTCGCTAGTTGCCGCTCCAGAGGCAGCCCGTCTTCGAAGTGCGCGCGGCATCCTCCAGGGCGACAAGGGCCGCCTTGCGGCTGCCGTCCTCGCGCCATGCCTTCGCCAGGCCATCGCGGACGAGCGCAGCGTCGATCGACTGGCCGTCGGCCGTAAAGACATAACGCAATTCGCGGCCGTACTGGTCGGTCTGGCGCGCGTCGGGTAGCAGCAGCACCCGGTTGCCTGCCAGGGTGGTCAGGCGCTCAGTGGCCTCGCGATAGCAGGCCTGGCCGCGCTCGGTCGCGTTCACGCCGTAGAGGCGCACGCGAATGGTCGTCTCGGCGGCGCGGACGTCGAGGGTGTCGCCATCGATGATGCGGGAGACTTCGACCGGGGTCGCCTCGCCCGGTGCAGTCGGTGGGATGACGTCGTTCGACTGTCGTGCGCGCAGCAGTCCGGCGCTGGTCAGGCTGAGGATGGCGATCAGAGCGGCGATCCCGATCGAGGAGCGTGATAAGCGGCGCTGAATGCGTTGCAGGTCAGGCGCGAGGTCCGGCTCCGGACGACGTCGAGCAGGGCGTGTGCGCGACCGGCTGCGCGAGTGGAACGGCGGGGGCGTCTCCTGCATCGAGATCATCTACCGATCGTGCGCGGTGCTGGAGTCCCTGTCCGTGGTCGGACGTAGGGGAATCACCTCGACTTTGCACTCGACGATCGATTCGGCGAGCTCTCCCCACTGCGCACGCGCCGCGGCGAGTGCGTCGTCGAACGGCGCGGCCTCGCCGGGCACGAGGCACACGACGCCACCGGCGCGGTAGCGCTCGCGCTCCTCGACGGTCACGCCGACTGCGGCGAGACCGGGGAGCGTGTCGACGGCGGTCAACAGGTCGCGCACCTGCCACTCGAAGAGCGTCTCCTGCGACTGCAGCGCGAAGACCCACATCGACTCGGCGGTGGCGGGTGGCGCCGCCTCGCTCTCGACGGCGGCACTCCACATGCCGCGGATGCAGGGCGCGAGGCCGCGCATGATGAAGGCCATGTGCACGGGCGACGCGGCGAACGGCTCCAGCGCATCGCGCCCATCGAGCCACGTTGCGGCGACGAGGTGATTCACCGACCGTCCCAGGGTCGTGTGCCACACGCCTTCGGCGCTCGGCAGCGCGCGCCCGAGGGCCAGCGCGTGCGCGACGGCCTCCTCGGAGGCGTCTTCCTTCAGCGTCGCGCAGATGATGTGGACGATCGGCATGTGGGGAGTTTAGGGGTGTCGGACGCTACCGACGCGGCGGGTGTGCGGGCGGCACGTGTAGGCTCGGCAGCGGCGCGGGCGGCGTCTCGTGCGTGCGCGGACTGCGGTGTTGCGCGACGAGCGAGCCCTGACCCTCCGGCAGCAGGTGACCGTCCGACATCTCGAGGACGCGATCGGCGTGCTCCATGACGAACGGGTCGTGCGTCGCGGCGATCACCGTCACGCCCTCGCGGGCCACGCCGCGCAGCAGCTCGAAGATCTGCGCGCCGGTCGTGCTGTCCAGCTCGCCCGTCGGCTCGTCGGCGATGATCAGTCGAGGTGAGTTCGCCAGCGCGCGCGCGACCGCGACTCGTTGCTGCTCGCCGCCGGACATCTCGTACGGGCGGTGACTCGACCGCTCGGCAATCCCGACGAGGCGCAGCAGCTCTCGCGTGCGTTCGCCGCGCTCGCGGATGCCCGCACCCGCGATGCGTAACGCCAGCTCGACGTTCTCCGCGGCGGACAGCAGCGGCAGCAGGCCGAACGACTGGAAGACGAACCCGACCGTGTGACGGCGGAACTCTGTCATCTCCGCGTCGTTGAAGCTCGACACCTCGCGGTCGTCGACCATGACGGTGCCACTGCTCGGGGTGTCGAGGCCCGCGATCAGGTTGAGCAGTGTCGTCTTGCCGGAGCCGGAGCGCCCGATCACCGCGAGGAACTCGCCGCGCGGCACGGTCAGTGAGACGTCGCTGACCGCGGTGACCTCGCCGCCGCCGCCGCTGAAGACGCGCACGAGGTGGTCCGCGACGACCATCGGTCCGGATTGCGAGGCAGTGGTCATGCGCGCCGTCCGTCGCCGGGCCTCTCGGGACGCACCTCGACGTGGTCGCCCGCGAGTTCGATGCGTGCGCGTGCACCGATGTCGAGCTGGTCGAGGTAGTCGCGCGGGATCTGCAGCCGGCCGCTGCGGTCGACGACTGCGAACTCGTCGATGCTCGCCTCGGTCCCGCGCGCGAACTGCACGTGGCGGACGAGCTCCGTGCTCGTGCGGCCGTCGCGCATGGCGACGACGCGGTCGACCCGCTGGGTGATCTGGCGGTCGTGCGTCACGATCACGATCGTCACGCCGAGGTCGCGGTTCAACCTGCGCAGCACGGCGAAGACCTCGTCGGCAGTCGTGCTGTCCAGCTCGCCGGTCGGCTCGTCCGCGAGGAGGAGCGGTGGGTCGTTCGCGAGCGCGACGGCGATCGCGGTGCGCTGCTGCTCCCCACCGGACATCTCCTGCGGCTTGTTGGCCAGCTTCTCGCCGAGCCCGACCTGATCGAGGAGCATCCGCGCCCGCTCGCGCGTCTCGCCGCGCGGACGGCCCTCGAGGATCATCGGCACTTCGACGTTCTGCTCGGCGGTGAGATAGGGGATGAGGTTGCGGCCGGTCTGCTGCCAGACGAACCCGACCTCGACGCGGCGGTAGCGCACCAGGTCCGCCTCGTCGGTGGTGAGCAGGTCACGCTCGCCGACGGTGACGCGCCCCGCGGAGGGCTGGTCGAGGCCCGCGAGGATGTTGAGCAGCGTCGACTTGCCGGAGCCGGACGCGCCGACGATCGCCATCATCTCGCCGCGCGCCACGCGCAGGTCGAGGCCGCGCAGGGCGACGACCTCGAGGTCATCGGTCTTGTAGATCTTGAACAGGTCTTCGCAGTGGATGTACGGCGGTTCGGCAGCCTCGGGCCGGTCGATGCGCCCGCTCTGGGTGCGCATCGCCTGCGTGCTCGGTGCCTGCGTAGTCGGGGGGCGGTACTGCACTAGACGTCGCCGATCCTGAGCGCGCGGCTCACCGCGAGCCGGAAGTAGAGCGCGACGACCGCGGCGATCGTCGCGACGAACACTGTACCGAGAATCCCCCACACCACGAAGACTTCGGTCCACGAGATGCGCTGGATGAATGGCGGCACCACCTGCCCGCCTCGTTCGTCCACGCCGAGGAACGCGAGCATCAGTCGCCCCACGCGCAGTCCGACGGCCGTGCCGAGGCCCATCCCGGCGACGATCACGAAGAGATGCTCGAACAGGACGACGGAGAAAATCTGTGGCCTCGAGAAGCCGAGCGTGCGGAGGATCGCGAACTCCAGCGCCCGCTGCTGTGCCGTGAGGTACGAGTAGACGATGAAGCCGATCGCGGAGAGCAGCAGCACCGCGCCGAACGCGATGGCGAGGATGCCCGCCCAGCCAGCGGCGATCAGTGGGTCGTCCTGCTGCACCGCGCGCACCGCATCACGTGTCTCCACCGTGAGCGGGGCAAAGGGCTTGAGGGCGTCGCGTGTCGCGCCGCTCTGTCTCGTCGCGAACCATGCCTCATTCGGACCGAGGGGCGAGTCGGGCATCGCGCTGTTGATCGCGGTCGAGAGACGGCTGCCGTTGAGCACGGCGAGTCCGTTGCTCTCGCCGGGCTTATAGGTGGGGAAGTACTCGAATACGCCCGCCACGACCGCAGCCACGCTGCGCGACCCGACGCCGATGGTGACCGTGTCACCTGTATCGACCTCGAGCCGCTTCGCCGTCTCGGCGGCGAGGTACACGCGCGCCGGGGTCGCGTCGACGACGGGGCGGAGGCCGCGCAGGGGGGGCGAGATGCCGGTGTCCTGCCACTCGTAACGCATCGCCGAGGCAAAGCCGGGCGGTGGGGCGTCGGTGGCCGCGCGGGCGACGTCGGGCAGCAGTGCCGGGCGCGTGCCCTGGATCGCCTCGAAGCCCGCCTGCGTGAAGTCTTGCACGAGGACGGCGTCGTGCCACGCCGTGGTTGCGACGTCGATGCCGCTGATCGCGAGAGAGGGATTCACGACGCTGGTAGGGGCGGATGCGGTGGCGAGCGCGGGCCCGAACTGCACCACACCGCGCTGGTTGGCGATCGCGCCGGTCGGCACGACGAAGACCCCGCGGACCTCGAACGGGCCGGTCGCGGGCTGTGTCTCGCGGATCTGACCGCCGGACAGCGAGCGCGGCTGCGTGAGGTCGGCGCTGAAGAACGTCCACTCACTGGTCACCGGGTCGCCAGGGCGTGCCTCGCCCAGCTGGCGATTCGTCACGCGGCCCGCGGCATCGCGCAGGCTCACGCCGAGGACCACACGACCTCGGATGTCGGTCATGCGCACCCACACGCCGAGTTGCCGCGCGTTCGCCGGCAGCATCGGTCCCCGCGCGGGAGCTGCGGCGTTCTGGTCGAGGACGTCGAGCATCGTATGGAGGCGCGCGTCGGCGAAATCGCTTCGGAAGAATGCGACGCGCTCGAACGTCTTGGGATCGATGCCGAGCACCTCGACGTTCGCCTGCCGCTTGTCCTTGGTGACCGAGCCGTCGAGGCGCGTGAGCGCGCTGCGGGCATCGGCGGGGACGCGCTCGATGCGCGCGAGGAACTCGGCGTCGCCGGCGAAGCCGCCGTTCGGAATCCCGCCGGCGCGCACATCGGCGCCCACCGCATAGCTCGCGCGGTCCTCGTACGAGCGGTCGAGGGTGGCGGAGAAGGTCGCCCCGAACATGCCGACGCCGGTGGCGAACATCAGCAGCAGGATGAGTCGCGCGTAGTGCGTGGGGTTGCGGACGAGCGACCGCACGCCGATGAGCACGGCGACACTCTTCGTCTTGCCGACGATCCAGCCGATGCCACGCATCACGAGCGGGAACAGACGCAGGAACACGACGCCGACTGTCACCATGAACACCGCCGGTGTCGCGAGCAGGAACGGGTCGACTTTGGCCGTACCGAAGAGCGACGGCGAGACCAGCGAGTTCTCGCGCGACAGCCGCCAGAACGCCAGCGCGACGACCGCGACCGCGAGGACATCGACGTAGTAGCGGAGCAGGACGGGCGTGGGGCGGGGGCGCGCTGCGCTGCGCTTGAACTCGAGCACCGTGACGCGCGTCGCGCGCCACGCGGGGAACATTAGCGAGGCGAACGCGAGCAGCGCGCCCGCCCCTGCGAGGAGGTAGGCGCCGCTGCCGACGTGTACCGGCAGCGGCCCGCCCCCGGACAGCGCGGCGAAGGACGGTGTGGGCCCGAGCGACGACACGACGAGCGCGGCGATCGGCGGCCCCGCCAGCGCCGCGAGCGCCGCGAGGATCGCGCCCTCCACGCCGTACTGCGCGAGGAGCTGGGAGGTCGTGGCACCTCGGCTGCGCAGCGTCGCGATCTCGGCGGCCTGCCGCTCGATCAGCATGGTGGACACCATCACGAGGTAGTACGCGACGATGCCGCCGATCTGGAGGAGCAGCACGAGTAGCGGGACGCGCGTGAAGAACAACTTCTGGTCGAACGAGCGCAGCACCGGCTCCAGTGCGCTGCGTACGTTCGGGCGTGTCTCGGTCGCGGCGAGCGCCGTCGGGAGGTGGCTGAGGCCGTCCGCGACCGGGATCGCGATCCGCGCGTTGAGCGCGTCCGGCCGCACGGAGTAGCGGTTCTCGTAGTCGGCGGAGAGCGTCGGGAGGCGCTCGAGTAACGCGCCGAAGAGCGTGGCGTCCGGGACGTAGAGGAAGTAGGTCGGCCAACCGCGCGTCGAGGCATCCACGCCGACACCGCTGGTGCCCCACGCACGGTCGCCCGGGTCCTTCGCGCGGAGGGTGCCAACGATCTGCACCTGGAGCGGCTCGGTCTTGTCGTCCCAGAAAGGGAACAGGTCGATCGTGGAGCCGATGCGCAGGTTCTGACTCTGCGCCGTCTCCTCGCCGATGGCGACGGGGACCGGCCCGGTCGCCCCGCGCGTGAACGCCGAGGGCAACGCGCCCTGCACGACGGCGACCTCGTCCTGGAGCTGGCTCCGCACGATGAGGTTTGCACGCGGTCGCGCCTGGTTGGCCGGATCCGGCTTCTGCCCGGGAGCCGCCGGGTAGAAGGTCGCGCTGGTGGCGACCCGTACCACGCCGCCGACACTCCCGCGCAGCGCGTTTGAGGCAGCGGTGTCCTGTCGTGCGATGGAGCGCGGGTATGCGGTCGTCGAGACGTTCACGTTCGAGGTCAGAATGCTGACGTCGAGTGCGGCGGGCGACTGCTGCCGGAGCGCGTACTGGAGGCCGAGGTCGCGGATGGCGTCGGCGTAGATGGCGGTGGCGGAGAGGATGGCCGCGGCGACCAGGGTGCCCACGACCACGCTGGAGAGCAGCCGCCAGTTACCGAGCATGCGGCGGATGGCGAGCACAGGCAGCGCGCGGTAAGAGGTCATTGGGGCCGCATTCTACGGATACCGGGCGGAGCGTGCCGACCGAGGGCGGTACACTGGCCCTCGTGACCACCGAACCCGCCGCCACCCAGCCCCGATCGCGCGCCTCGAAGGTGGCGCCGCCAGCCGACCTCGAGCTTTCCGGGGTGGCCGAGGTGCCCGGCGAGAGCGCCAGCGGGAAGCCGCTGCTCGTCGTCCTCGACTCGCACGGGATCATCTTCCGGTCGTACTTCGCGCTGCGGGACGTGCTGACCGTGCGGCGGACCGGCGAGCCAGTGGCGGCCGTCTTTGGCTACGCGAACAGCGTCCTGACCGTCTTCAACGAGCTGAAGCCCACCTACGTCATCGCCGCCTGGGACGCCTCAGAGCAGACCTTCCGCAAGGACATGGACGAGCGATACAAGGCGACCCGTGCCGAGACGCCGAGCGACCTCATCCCGCAGTTCGACCGCGTGCGCCAGCTCCTCGACGCGTTCGGCATCCCGCTCGTCGAGAAGATGGGATACGAGGCGGACGACGTGCTCGGCACGCTCGCGACGCAGGCGGTCGAGGCGGGCCTCGACGTGGTGATCGTGACGCTGGACAACGACATCATCCAGCTCGTGCAGCCGGGTGTGCGCGTGTATATGTATCGCCCGTACCAGCGCGACTACGTGATGTACGACAACGCCGCGGTGCGTGAGCGCTTCGGCTTCGAGCCGCGCCAGATGATTGAGTACAAGGCGCTGGTCGGCGACACCTCCGACAACATCCCGGGCGTCAAGGGCATCGGTGAGAAGGGTGCGAAGGCGCTCATCGAGCAGTACGGCACCCTCGACGAGATGATCGCGCACATCGAGGAGATCGAGCCGAAGCGCACGCGCACCGCGCTGTCCGAGGGTGTGCTTGAGGCGCAGCTCTCCCACGAGCTGGCCACGATCATCTGCGACGTGCCGGACGTCACGTTGGACCTCGACGCGGCGCAGCTGGACGACTACGACCGCCAGGCGGTCGTCGACCTGTTCCAGGAGCTCGAGTTCCGGTCGCTGATCAACCGGCTCCCCGAGTCGAGCCAGGTCGCGACGCCCGAGCTCCAGCCCGCTGTCGCCGCCGACGGCCGGTACGAGGTGATCACCGACCGTGCGCACCTCAACGCCCTCGTCGCCGCGATCCGCGCCAGTGGGCGCTTCGCGATCGAGGTCGTCGCGACTGACGGTCATCCGATGCGGGCGGGCGACGGCCTCGTCGGCCTCGCGATCAGCGCGGAGTTGGGCCAAGCCTCGTACATCCCGTTCGGCCACATCGCCCACGGGCAGGGCATGCTGCTCATGGACGACGCGCCGGGCGACGGCCCGCGGCAGCTGCCGCGCGGCGAGGTGTTCGAGGCGCTCCGGCCGGTGCTCCTCGACCCCGCGGTCAAGCGCGTGGCTCACGAGGCCAAGTACGTCACGCTGGCGCTCGCGGAGTCGCCGGAGCACGTCTGGCCCGCCTCGATCGACTTCGACACCCAGATCGCGGCGTATCTCCTCGGCGATTCCAGTATGTCGCTGCAGCGGCTCGCCTTCGACCGGCTCGGCGTGGCGACGATCGACCCGAAGTCGTTCCTCGGTAGCGCGAGCAAGGCGATCACCTTCGCGCAGGCGAGCATCGAGGACGTTGGGCGCTACGCCGCCATCGACGCGGACGTGATCCTGCGCGCCTCGGACAAGCTCCGGGAGGAGCTCGAGGCGAACGCCCTCGACCGCGTGTTCCAAGAGATCGACCTGCCGCATGTGCCCGTGCTGGCGCGCATGGAGCAGTTCGGCATCGCGCTGGACAGCAGCGTGCTGTCCGACCTCGACAACCGACTGACGGAGCGCATCGCCGAAGCCGAGCGCGCGGTGTACGAGGCGGTCGGGCACCAGATCAAGATCGGTTCCCCGCTGGAGCTCTCGAACGTGCTGTTCGAGGAGCTCCACCTGCCGAAGACGCGCAAGACAAAGACCGGCTACACCACCGATGCGGACGCCCTCGAGCCGCTGCGGGAGGTGCACCCGGTCGTCAACGCAATCCTCGAATGGCGCGAGCTGACGAAGATCAAGTCGACGTACGTGGACACGCTGCCGCACCAGGTGAACCCGCGGACAGGCCGCGTTCACTCGGTGTTCTCGCAGGTGACGGCGGCGACGGGGCGGCTGTCCTCGAACGACCCGAACCTCCAGAACATCCCGGTGCGCACGGAGATCGGCAACCTCGTGCGCCGCGCCTTCGTCGCACGCGACTGTGGCGAGGATCCGGTGCTGCTGTCCGCCGACTACTCGCAGATCGAGCTGCGCGTCCTCGCGCACATCTCGGGCGACACCGAGCTGCGGCGCGCGTTCGCGGAGAAGAAGGACATCCACACGGCGACGGCCTCGCGCGTGTTCAAGAAACCGGAGTCCGAGGTCACCCGCGATGACCGCAACCGGGCGAAGGTGTTCAACTTCGGCGTCCTGTACGGCCTGACCGCCTTCGGCCTCTCGACCCGCGAGCGCATCCCGCGCGACGAGGCGGAGGCATTCATCACCGCCTACTTCGAGGCGTACCCCCAGGTCGCGGAGTGGCGGGAGCGCACAATCGTCGAGTCTCGCGAGCGTGGCTACGCGGAGACGCTGACCGGGCGTCGTCGCTACATTCCGGACCTGCGCGCCGGGAACCGCAACCTGCGACAGGCGGCCGAGCGCATCGCCATGAACATGCCGATCCAGGGCACGGCCTCCGACATCATCAAGATCGCGATGAACCACATCGACGCCGAGCTGATCGAGAAGCGCGCCGCGGGCCGGAAGGCGCGGATGATCCTCCAGGTTCACGACGAGCTGATCTTCGAGCTCCCCCGCGCCGAACTGGACGAGGTGCGCGGGATGGCCACACGCCTCATGCCCACGCTCGACCTCGAGGTGCCGCTCGACATCGGCATGAAGGTGGGCCGTAACTGGGGCGAGCTGGAGCAGGACTAGCCGACCCGCCCCGGAGGCCCGGCGCGGGTATCCCGCGCGTCGGCCGCAAGAAGTTCGTCGAGACGTCTTGGCCACCTGAGAGCGGAACCGTGCCAGAACTTCCGGAAGTCGAGACGATCCGGCGCGACCTGACGCCGCTGATCGTCGGGCGCACGGTGACGCGCGTGCGCATCCATCCCGGCGCGGAGCGCCTCGCCGTGACGGATGCCCCGCGTGACCTCGAACGGGCACTCAAGGGGCGGCGGGTCGAGGCGGTCGGGCGGCAGGGGAAGTACCTGCTGCTCCGGCTCGATGACGGGCGCACGTGGGTGATGCACCTGCGCATGACCGGATCGCTCGTCCACGCGCCCGCCGATGCTCCGGCGCACCGTTTCGAGCGCGCCCGCATCGACCTCGACGACGGCACGACCGTCCGGTTCAACGACCTCCGCAAGTTCGGTACGTGGCACCTCGTCGAGGACCCGCTCGAGGCGATGCCGAACAGCGGCCCGGACGCGCTGTCCGAGGAGTTCACGCCCGTGTGGCTCCTCGCGTGCCTGAAGCGCCGCAGCGTGGCCGTGAAGGCCGTGCTCCTCGACCAGGCGGTCGCGGCGGGGGTGGGCAACATCTACGCCGACGAGGCCTGCTGGATCGCCGCAATCGACCCGCGGACGCCTGCGAGTCGCATCGGGCCGACGCGCGCGAAGCGCCTCCACGCTGCGGTGCTTCAGACGCTCCACGACTCCCTGGACGACCGAGGATCCTCGTTCAGCGACTACCGGGACGGCCTCGGAGGGGAGGGCCTCCACCACGTCCGCGTCCACGTCTTCCGCCGCGAGGGGCAGACCTGTGAGCGGTGCGGCAGCGTCATTGAGAAGACCCGGGTGGCAGGGCGCGGCACGCATTTCTGTCCCGGCTGTCAGCGGAGGTAATCGCCTCGATCTGGCCGGTACCTAATCGACACACCGATGGAGATAATCGGTCTTTGTGCAGGATTTCACCTTGCCTCCCGGCGACGGGGCTTGCTAGGGTTGGACGGTGCCGCAGGCGTTACGAAGTCATTCGAACTGCCAGCGCGATCGAAACGGGGCACTCATGTTTATCGGATTCCTCCTCGTCGCTGCGGCGACGCTCACCGTCGGTGTGCTGTTCGCGGCCTTCTACCTCGCGGACGGGATGACGCGCTCCAAGCGCAACCGCGTGCAGGGCACGCCCGGTGACCTCGGCCTCCGCTACGAAGAGGTGCAGTTCCTCACCGCCGACCGCCTCACCCTCCGCGGCTGGTTCCTCGAGTCCCCCGGCGCGCGCGCCACGGTGGTGCTTGTCCACGACCTCGAGGCGACCCGCGCCGACCCCGCGCACGGTCTGCTCAACCTCACGCGCGACTACGTGCGCCGCGGCATCTCCGTCTTCACGTTCGACCTGCGTGGCCACGGCGAGTCGGCCGGCCGTCGCGACTCCTTCGGTACCAATGAGCGCCTCGATGTCCTCGCCGCGGTCGCGTTCGTACGTCGTCGGTCGGGCGCGCAGCCGGTCTTGCTCCACGGCTTCGGCTTCGGTGCCGCCCTCGGCATCGCCGCCGCGGCGCGCAACACCGATGTTACCGCCGTGATTGCGGACTCCTCGTTCCTCACGATGCGCCAGTACCTGCGCAGCCGTTGGCGCAACGTCCCCGCGCCGCTGTTCGCGCTCGCCACCGTGTTCGCTCACCGCATCTTCCACGCGGACGTCGAGGCGCTCCAGCCGGTGAAGTCCATCGCACAGGTCACCGCGCCCGTGTTGCTGATCCACAACGAGGGCGACGAGCGCGTCCCGGTCGCGCACTCGCTCAACCTCGCGGCCGCCTCGCTCGACGGGCGCGACCAGGTGTGGGTAATCGCCGACCGCGGCGGTCACGCGACCGCGTACCTCGACGCCCCGGACGCGTACATGCGCCGCGTGCTCGAGGTCGTCGAGCAGGTCGCGCCATCGCGCGTCCTCGTCGCGCAGGCCGGTTAGCCCGGCTCAGACGGGTGTCCTCCGCCCGCCCGCCCGGCTGGCGCGACGCGATCACTGACGTCCGAGGTATCCGCGTCGGTCACTGGACGGACCGCCGCGCCGCCACCGGCTGCACCGTGATCCTCTGTCCTCCCGGCACCGTCGGCGGCGTTGACGTGCGCGGCGCTGCCCCCGGCACGCGCGAGACCGACCTGCTGCGCCCTGGCAACCTGATCGAGGAAGTCCACGCGGTCGTCCTCGCGGGCGGCTCGGCCTTCGGCCTCGAGGCGGCAACCGGCGTGATGCACGCGCTCGCGGAGCGGGGCGTCGGCTTCGAGGTCGGTCGGGCGCGGATCCCGATCGTGCCGAGCGCGATCCTCTTCGACCTGGGCATCGGCAATCTGAAGTGGCCGGACGCCGAGGCGGGCCGCAAGGCCGTCGCGCGTGCCTCGGGCGGGCGCGTTGAGCAGGGATCGGTCGGCGCGGGCACGGGCGCGACCGTCGCCAAGCTCGCCGGGCCGGACCGCGCACTCAAGGGCGGCCTCGGCACCGCAAGCGAGCTGCTCGGAACAGGCATCGTGGTCGCTGCCATCGCTGCGGTGAACGCCGTCGGCGGCATCCGCGACGGCCGTACCGGCCAGGTGGTCGCGGGCCCTCGAGGTGACCAGTCAGGCTTTCTCGACATCGACGAGCTCCTCGCGACGGGGCGGGGACGCCGCCGCGCCGACGCCAAGCCGGTCGAGCAGGCAGAGAACACGACCATCGCCGTCGTCGCGACCAACGCCGCACTGACGAAGACGCAGGTCAACCGCATCGCCACCGTCGCGCACGACGGCTTCGCGCGCGCCATTTGGCCCGTCCACACCCGCGCCGACGGCGACGTGATCTTCGCTCTGGCCACGGGCGAGCAGCCCGTCGAGGCAGATGAGTATCCGGCGATCGAGGCGATGTGCGCGCTCGTCATCGAACGTGCCGTGCTGGCCGGCGTCCGGGCGGCCACCGGGCTGGCCGGGGTGCCCTCGGCGGCTGAGTGGGCCGCGAGCGCGCGCCGTCGAGGCGCCCGGCGGGGGGCTGGGAATCGTTGATTTGCGTAGTGGCTGTCCTATACTGAGGGCGACCGCTGACCCGTGCGGGCAGCCAGTCGATTCGGAGACAAGACCGACAGCACGAGGCTATTCGAACCGCTTGGATCCATTGCGCGACCGAGACGGAGGCCACCTTGTCCGCCACCCCGACGAAGAAACCAGTCACCGTGGTCGACCTGCAGCGCATGCGCGAGCAGGGGAAGCCGATCACGATGCTGACCGCCTACGACTACCCGACCGCGAAACTCGCGGACCAGGCCGGGATTCCGATCCTGCTGGTCGGCGACTCCCTCGGCATGGTCGTGCTCGGGTACGACTCCACGGTGCCGGTGACCGTCGATGACATGATTCACCACGGCAAGGCGGTCGTCCGAGGCGCGGGGCATGCGCACGTCGTCGTCGACATGCCGTTCGGCTCCTACCAGGGCGGCTGGCAGGAGGCGCTCCGCAACGCGACTCGCATCATGCAGGAGACCGGATGCGGCTCCGTGAAGCTCGAGGGCGGCGAGCGCTCGGCCGAGACCGTGCGTCACCTCGTCGAGGCCGGCATCCCGGTGATGGGGCACATCGGCCTCACGCCGCAGTCCGTGAACGCCTTCGGTGGCTTCCGCGTGCAGGGCAAGACCCCGCGCGAGGCCGTCCACCTGATCCAGGACGCGAAGGCGCTCGCCGAGGCCGGCGCGTACGCGATCGTCCTCGAGCTGGTGCCGACTGCCCTCGCCCACATGATCACGCAGCGCGTCAGCGTCCCGACCATCGGTATCGGCGCGGGGCCGTTCTGCTCCGGGCAGGTGCAGGTCGTCCACGACCTCCTCGGCATCTACGAGGGCCAGCCGAAGCACGCGCGCCGCTTCGCCGAGATCGGGCAGGCGACACAGCAGGCGATGATTGAGTACCGCGAGGCGGTCGAGACGGCGGCCTTCCCGACCGCAGCCGAGTCGTTCTACATGGACGAGCACGCGCTGGAGCTCATCCGCTCCATGACGCCGTCGGCGGAGCAGGACATGAGCGAGGCCGAGCGCGTGCTTCGTGACCTGGAGGACGCGCCGACGCGCAGCGAGTAGTCGCGCACTGCTTCACTGCCGATCCGGAGGCGTCGACCCGCCCATGCAGATTGCACGCACCATCGCCGAGTACCGCGCGCACCGTGCCGCGCTGCTTGCTGCCCGTGCTGTCGAGGGTCGGCCGGGCCTCGTTGGCGTCGTGCCGACGATGGGCTACCTCCACGAGGGACATCGCTCCCTGATGCGTTGCGCGCGCGCTGACTGCGCAATCGTCGCGACGACGATCTTCGTGAATCCGACGCAGTTCGGCCCGAACGAGGACTTCACGCGATATCCCCGCGACGAGGCGCGTGACTTCGCCATCTGCGAGGCGGAGGGCGTGGACATCGTCTTCGCCCCCAGGGTCGAGGAGATGTACCCCGCGGGTGCCGAGACGACGGTGAGCGTCGGTCGCCTCTCGACCGTCCTCGAGGGCGCCGCGCGGCCGGGGCACTTCGACGGCGTCGCCACGGTCGTCACCAAGCTCTTCTCGATCGCGCAGGCCGACCGCGGCTACTTCGGGCAGAAGGACGCGCAGCAACTGATGGTGATCCGCCGACTCGCCGAGGACCTCCGCATCCCGACCGAGGTCGTTGGCTGCCCGATCATCCGCGAGCCGGACGGCCTCGCGCTGTCGTCGCGCAACGTCTACCTCTCGCCGGAGGAGCGCGAGCAGGCGCTCTCGCTCTCGCGTGGCCTGCGCGCCGCCGAGGCGGCGTGGCAGGACGGCGTGCGCGACGCAGACTCGCTCCGCCGCCGCGTTCTCGACGAGATCGAGGCGCAGCCGCTGGCGAACGTCGACTACGTCTCGCTGGCAAACCAAGGCACCCTCGACGAGCTGCGGGGCGCGGTCGGCGCGCCCGCACTGCTGTCGCTGGCGGTGCGCTTCGGCGCGACTCGCCTCATCGACAACATTTTGCTGACGCCCTAGCACGTGGTGGCGTGCAACAGGGTGCCCGTTCCGGGTGCGGCTGAACGCTGGTAGCATGAGGGCCGTGAATCCGTGGCGCAGCCGTCGAGGCGCGACGCGGTTGAGTGCGTGAGCAGGGGAGACAGCGCGTGTCCGGTCACTCCAAATGGTCGTCCATCAAGCACAAGAAGGCTGCCACCGACGCCAAGAAGGGGCAGGCCTTCACGAAGATCGCCCGTGACATCACGATGGCGGCTCGTAACGGCGACCCCAACCCCGAGATGAACCCCTCGCTCCGCCTCGCCATCCAGAAGGCGAAGCAGGCGAACATGCCGAATGACAACGTGAAGCGCGCGATCGATCGCGCCACTGGCGGCGGCGACGCTGACCTGCTCCAGGAAGTCCAGTACGAGGGCTACGGCCCGGGCGGCACGGCCGTCATCGTGCAGGTCGTCACGGACAACAAGAACCGCACCGTCGCCGACCTCCGCATGGCGTTCTCCCGCAATGGCGGGACGCTGGCCGACAACGGCGCCGTGTCGTGGCAGTTCGACAACCGCGGCGTGATCGCCGTCGACACCACGAAAGCCGATCCCGACGAGGTGCAGCTCGCGGCCATCGAGGCCGGCGCGCTCGACGTCGACGTCTCGGACGGCCTCGTCGAGGTCTACACCGAGCCGGGCGACCTGCACGTGGTGCGCGCCGCCCTCGAAGAGGCGAAGTTCGTCATCGACAGCGCGGAGTTGGCGAAGGTGCCGCAGAACAAGGTGCACCTCGAGGAGAAGCAGGCCGCGACCGCGCTCAAGCTCTTCGACTGGCTCGAGGACCTCGACGACGTGTCGCGCGTGTATTCGAACGCCGAGATCGACGACGAAGTCATGGAGGCGCTGGCAGGCTAGCCTGCCGCGCAGGGAGGCGCGAGTGTCTGAACCCCGCCCTCCGACGCCTAGCCTAGCCGCGCCTCGACCATCTGGACTCCCCCTCCGGGTCCTCGGAGTCGACCCCGGCCTCGCCGTGACCGGCTACGCGATCGTCGACGAGCGCGGGCAGGGCGGCGGGCTGGTCACCAGCGGCACGGTGAAGTCCACGACGAAGATGCCGCGCGCCGACCGCCTCGGCCGCATCTTCGACGCGACGCGCGCCCTCATCGCCGAGTACCAGCCGCACGAGGTCGCCATCGAGCAGCAGTACGTCGGCGACAACGTGCGCAGCGCAATGGTCGTCGGCGAGGCGCGCGCGGCCGTCATGGTCGCCGCCTCGATCTCCGGGCTCCCCGTGTTTGAGTTCCCGCCGGCATCCGTGAAAGAGTCCGTCACCGGCTGGGGCGGCGCGCCGAAGCAGCAAGTCGCGCAGATGGTGCTCATCGCCCTCGGGCTGACCGAGGTGGACGGGCCCACCGACGTCACCGACGCGATCGCGATCGCCCTCGCGCGGATCGCCGACGCCCGCATGGAGATCGCGATGGCGCGCCGATGATGCGCGCATGATCGCCGCGCTGCGCGGCACCGTCACGCACTGGGATGACACCACCTCAATCGCCTGGATCGAGGTGCAGGGCGTCACGTACGAGGTGCGCATCCCCGCCTTCGCCGCGGAGTGGATCGACTCCGTGCGCGACGTACCCGACACGCTGATCTACACCTACTACCACGTCTCGGAGCGCACGCCGCAGCCATTGATCATCGGCTTCCCGGACCTCGCTGCGCGCGACTTCTTCCGCAAGTTCATCGAGGTGCCGGACGTCGGCCCGGTGAAGGCGGTGCGCGCGCTGACGTTTCCGGTCGCCGAGATCGCCGGCTGGATCGAGGCGGAGGACGTGAAGGCGATTCAGCAACTGCCCGGCATCGGCCAGCGCCTCTCGCAGACGATCGTCGCGCAGCTCGCCGGCAAGCTGATGCTCGATGCACTCCCCGCCGCGACCGCGGGCCGCGCATCCTCGGGCGGCGGCGACCGGTCGGGCGTCCGCGAAGACGCCATCGAGGCGCTCGTCGCGCTCCAGTACACCCGCCGCGAGGCGGAGCGCGCCGTCATGGAGGCGATGCGCGCCAACCCCGGCCTCGACGCGCTCGAGGACCTCATCCGCGTCGTCCTCGAACAGCAGTCGCCGGCGCCTCGCTGATGCACGAGGGGGCAGTCGAGGCGTGAACTACCGCCTGCGCCAGTCGTGGCCGCTGATCTCCGGCGTAGTCGCCGCGACGCTGATCCTCGTCCTCGCGTTCACCGATGCGATTCCGCGCGACCGCGGGATCACCCTCACCGGGCTCGCGTTGATCGCGGGGCTGGCGTCCCAGCTCGTGCTCGTCAACCGAGACGGCATCGTGCGCGAGCGGCGGCTGATCTCGATTACGACCGACCTGCGCGTCGTGACGGCAGAGCTCGAGCGCCTCGCGACCATCGACCCGCTGACCGGCCTACGGAACCGTCGAGCGTTCTTCGCGGTGTTGAGCGCGGAGTTCCGCCGCGCGCAGCGCTACGGGCGTGATCTCTCCGTGGTGATGATCGACATCGACGACTTCAAGCGCGTGAACGACGAGGGCGGCCACGTCTTCGGCGACTACGTGCTGACCGCGACGGCGCGCACGCTCGCGGATCAGACGCGCGACTCGGACGTCGTCGCCCGCTACGGCGGCGAGGAGTTCGTGATCATGCTCCCCGAGACGAACGAGGATGGCGCGGCAGCCGTCGCCGAGAAGCTCCGCCGGGCGATCGAGGGCCTCGAGTACCGCTCCGGCGAGTTCCCGCCTGCCGGTCAGCCCGCCTATCGCGTCACGATCTCCGTCGGCACCGCCTCCGGGCCCGTCGAGGAGACGCAGAACGAAACGGAGCTGGTGAAGCGCGCCGACCGCGCGCTCTACGCCGCCAAGTCCGCCGGCAAGAACCGCGTGCACCGCTGGACGCCCACCGGCTCGGTCGAGGTCACTCAACCCTCGGCGTAGCACGCTCCGTCGTCACAGAACGGGTGTGCTAACTGACCGGCGATCGAGGTACACTGGGAGGGCAGCAGGAGCGCCCCGTGACCACGATCGACCAAGCGCCTGGCCAGCCGACGCCATCTGAGCGCCCGCCGCTCATCGCCAAGCCATTCGAGCTGGTGTCCGACTTCCAGATGACGGGCGACCAGCCGACGGCGGTCGCCGGCCTCGTCGAGGGGTTGCGACGCGGCGAGCGGGCGCAGACGCTCCTCGGCGCGACGGGTACCGGCAAGACGTTCGCGATGGCGAACATCATCCAACAGTACCAGCGGCCGACGCTGGTGCTCGCGCCGAACCGCACGCTGGCGGCGCAGCTGGCGCAGGAGTTCCGCGAGTTCTTCCCGCGCAACGAGGTCGAGTACTTCGTCTCGTACTACGACTACTACCAGCCCGAGGCGTACATCCCGCGCAGCGACACCTACATCGCCAAGGACGCGGACATCAACGAGGAGATCGACAAGCTCCGCCACGCCGCGACGAAGGCGCTCTTCGAGCGGCGCGACACGATCATCGTCGCCTCGATCTCCTGCATCTACGGCCTTGGCGAGCCGGGCGAGTACCAGTCGTTCGTGGCGTACCTGTTCAAAGGGCGGCACGTGAACCGCAACTCGCTGGTGCGGCAGCTGGTCGCGATGCAGTACGGCCGCAACGACATGAACCTGATCCGTGGCACCTTCCGTGTGCGCGGCGACTCGATCACGATCCACCCGGCGTACGAGGACCTGGCGATCCGCGTCGACTTCTTCGGTGACGAGATCGAGCGCATCGCGACGCTCGACCCGCTGACCGGCGAGATCCTCGGCGAGACGGACCAGACGGCGATCTACCCGGCAAAGCACTTCGTGACGTCCGAGGACCACATGGAGCGAGCGATCGTCTCGATCCAGGACGAGCTGGACGCACGCCTCGCGGAGTTCCGCAGCCAGGGCAAGATCATCGAGGCCGCACGGCTCGAGGAGCGTACGAAGTACGACCTCGAGACGCTGCGCGAGGTGGGGTACTGCTCCGGCATCGAGAACTATTCGAGGCACCTCGCCGGGCGCGAGCCGGGGTCGACGCCGTGGACGCTGCTCGACTACTTCTCCGACGACTGGCTGCTGTTCGTCGACGAGTCGCACATCGCGATGCCGCAGGCACGCGGCATGTTCGAGGGCGACCGCGCCCGCAAGACCACGCTGGTCGAGTACGGCTTCCGCCTCCCGAGCGCGATGGACAACCGCCCGCTGCGCTTCGACGAGATCGAGAACCACATCAACCAGGTGATCTTCTTCTCGGCGACGCCCGGCCCCTACGAGCTGAACGTCTCGACGCAGATCGTGCAGCAGGTCATCCGCCCCACGGGCATCCTCGATCCCGAGGTCGAGGTGCGGCCGACGAAGGGGCAGATCGACGACCTGCTCGCGGAGATCCAGGAGCGGGTCAAGCGCAACGAGCGCACGCTGCTCACGACGCTGACCAAGAAGATGTCCGAGGACCTGAACGACTACCTGCAAGAGATGGGCGTGAAGTCCATGTACCTGCACTCCGAGATCGACACGCTGGAGCGCATCGACATCCTGCGCGACCTGCGGCTCGGCGTGTACGACGTGATCGTCGGCATCAATCTGCTGCGCGAGGGTCTCGACCTGCCGGAGGTGTCGTTGGTCTGCATCCTCGACGCCGACAAGGAGGGCTACCTCCGGTCGGGTGGCTCGTTGATCCAGACGATGGGGCGCGCCGCACGGCACCCGCTCGGCCGCGTCATCATGTACGCCGACCGCATTACCGACTCGATGCGATACGCGCTGGACGAGACGGAGCGCCGCCGCACGATCCAGCGCGCGTACAACGAGGAGCACGGGATCACGCCGCTCGGCATCCAGAAGACGATCCGCGACATCGGTGACCGGCTGCGACAGGTCGCCGAGGAGCCCGCGACCTATACGACCGCTGCCGATCTGCCAAAGGACGAGCTCGTGCGGATGATCATGGAGCTCGAGCGCCAGATGAAGACGGCGGCGAAGGAGCTCGACTTCGAGCGCGCCGCGTTGCTCCGCGACCAGGTCGTCGAGTTGCGCCGCGAGCAGCAGGGCGTCGAGGCGTCCCCCGCGCTCCAGTCGCTCTCCACGCAGACCCGCCGCCCCGACAAGCGTGCCGCCCGAGGTGGCCGCACCCACCGCGGTCACAACTAGGTGCTGTCACGCCTCGTCCGATCGAGGATCGGCGGGGCGGCGTTCCTCGCCGGGGTCGTGCTGGCCGGCGCCGCGTGCGGGTACTTCGAGCCGCCGCCCGCCGTCGACTCGGTGAGCATCGAGCCTGCCGTGCTCGACTCGACCAGCCGGGCGACCGCCCGCGTCGTCGCGCATGACCCGCGCAACGCGGAGCTGACCTACGCCTACCAGTGGACGCGCAACGGCAAGGACATCCCGGGTGCCTCAGACCAGACGCTCGAGCTGCGCCAGGTGGGGCGGGGCGACCGAGGCGACGCGATCGCCGTCCGCGTCACCGCCATAGCCGCGGAGCGCACGAGCCGCGCCGCTGTCTCCTCCGAGATCAAGGTGGGCCCATCGGTCGTCATCGACATGCCGGAGTCACGCGACTCGTATGCGCTCGAGGGGGCCGACTCGCGCGCCCTGTTCGCCTCGGTCCGCCGCAACGGGCTCACCGACGGCGAGTCGAGCACGCCGGTCTCGGGACTGACGACCTTCGGGACGCGGAAGCAGGACGTGCGCACGGTGCAGATCGACGGCGGGTGCGCGCTCGACGTCATGAGCTTCGAGAACACCATCGTCATCACGCTGCCGAAGCCCGCGCCGGCAGCCCGATCGGCGGATCTCGAAGCGAAGGTCGCTCGCTTCACCGAGGCCGTTCGCGTCCACGAGGAACGGCACGTGCAGATCCGGCGTGAGCACCTCGAGGATCTCGCGAGCACGTTGAAGGCGTTGCCGCCGGAGCCGACCTGCGATGCGCTGAAGAAGACGATCAACGGCGCCGTGCAGCAGATGACCAACGCCGAGCGCCGCGCGCAGGACCGCTTCCACGAGGAGGACGCCGCGCGCATCAAGGCCGCCTGCGCCCCGCTCGAGCAGCAGGTCGGCTCGCTGGCCTCGACGCTGGCGTCGCTGCGGTCGTCGCAGCCCGCGCGCTACAACGCGCTGGTGCCGACGTACAACGCGCTCGTCGACGACCGCAACTGGTGCCTGCAGACGTAGGCAGGCGCGGGCGGCGTTTGGTAGCTGCCGCTACTCGTCGGCGTCGAAGGGCTTCGGTGGGTCCTTGCGCGGGACGAAGGCAGCGGCGTGCGCTGCCAGGCTCGATTCCGCGGCGTCGATGCCGCCCACGGCACCGTCCTCGTCGATCAGCACGTTGCGTGGCTTGCCGCCTGACTCGCCGGGGCCGACGACCCCGCGCTCCTCGAGCAGGTCCATCACGCGCGCGGCGCGCGGGTAGCCGATGCCGAGCTTCCGCTGCAGCATCGAGGTGGACAGCGTGCGCGCGCCTCGTGCGACGTCGATCGCCTTTTCCAGCATCGGGTCGTCGCCGCCCGCGCCGTCGGGCGCCAGGATGTCGGCCTGTTCGAGGGCTCGTTCGAGCTCGGTGTCGTACTTCTCGGGGCGCAGCTTCTTGAAGCGGTCGGCGGTCCAGAAGTTCACGACCGCCTCGATCTCCTCGTCGGAGACGTAGACGCCCTGCACGCGCTTGGGCTTCTGCGCGTCGGGCGGGACGTACAGCATGTCGCCCTTGCCGAGCAGCTTCTCCGCGCCACCCTGGTCGAGGATCGTGCGCGAGTCGATCGAGGACGACACGGCGAACGCGATGCGGGTCGGGAAGTTCGCTTTGATCAGCCCGGTGATGACATCGACGCTCGGGCGCTGCGTCGCGACGACGAGGTGGATGCCCGTCGCGCGAGCGAGCTGCGCGAGGCGCACCAGTTGCTGCTCCACCTGGAACGGCGCGGCGATCATCAAGTCGGCGAGCTCATCGATGACCACGACCCAGTAGGGCAGCGCGCGGCCGTTGGCGGGCTTCTCGTTGTACTTCTCGATGTTGCGGACGCCCACCTGCGCGAAGCGCCGGTAGCGGTTCTCCATCTCGTTGATCACCGCCTGCAACGTTCCGACGACGCGGTCCATCTCGACGACGATCTCGGAGAATGCGAGGTGGGGGATCGAGCCGAACGCCGTCAACTCGACGCGCTTCGGGTCGACCATCACGAAGCGCAGCTGCTCCGGCGAGTAGTTCATCAGCAGGCTGGTGATGATCGTGTTGAGGCAGACCGACTTGCCCGAGCCGGTCGCGCCGGCGATGAGCAGGTGCGGCATGCGCGCGAGGTCGGCCGTGATCGGCTCGCCGGAGACGCCTGCGCCGAGGGCCAGCGGCAGCGCAGCCTTCGCGGCGAACGTCTGGTACGGCCCCGACTCCATGATCTCGCGCAACGACACGATCGACGTGCTCCCGTTGGGCACCTCGATGCCTACCATCGGTTTGCCGGGGACCGGGGCCTCGATGCGCAGTGCGGGCGCGGCGAGCGCGAGCGCCAGGTCGTTCTGCAGCGCGGTGATGCGGTTCACGCGGATGCGGGTGCGGGCGACCTCGACCTCGTTCTGGCGCGCGTTGCCCGTGGGGTCGAGGATCGCGCGGCCGGTGGCATCGCGCTCGGTGACCATGCGCGTCTTCACATCCCAGCCGGGCTCGACGCCGAACTGCGTGACGGTCGGGCCCTCGTTGATCTCGACCACCGCCGAGTCCACGCCGAAGGAGGCGAGCGTCTGCGTGATCAGGTTGGCGCGGCGCTGGTTGTCCGGCCCGTGCTTCACGCGGGTTTCGACCTTCTTCAGCAGCTTGAGCGGCGGGAGTTGCCAGCCGTCGGCGGCCGTGCGCCATTCGCCGACCGGCGTGTCCATGTCCATGCCGAGCTGCGACACGGGACGACCCTCGAGGTCGGTCGGGCCGGTGATCGGGGGCGCGGGCGGCAGCGGGGCGAGCGCCTCGACGGCGGCAGCCAGCTCGGCCTCACGCGCCTTGCGCTTTCGCGCGGACTCGATCGGGACGGGCTCCTCCGCGACATCCGTTGCGTCGAGGGCCTCGACGGTGCGTCCGCGCGCGCGGTTCAGGAGCGCGACGACGCCGCGCCCCGCGGCGCGGTGCAGACCGAGGTCCCACGTCCAAACCATCGCCTGCCACGCGGCGGGGGGGGTCGCACGGGCGA
Source organism: Chloroflexota bacterium (assembly GCA_947470025.1). GTDB lineage: Bacteria > Chloroflexota > Dehalococcoidia > UBA2979 > UBA2979 > SHYQ01. Next base: position 2,334 of record CANIRU010000004.1, on the reverse strand, counting down.
CGCGCTGCGCGGTGCGCGGCCAGAGCAGGGCGTAGCTCGCGGGCAGCAGCACCGCCCAGAGCACTGTGCTCCACCACGTCGAGGTGATCAGCGCGCCGAGGTAGCCGCCCGCGGAGGTCTGTGCGAGGTCGACGTCACCAACGTGCGTCGCGGGGTGCCAGAGGCCGAACAGTCCGGCGAGGAACACGAGGAATACAGCGAAGCCCAGCACGTGGCGTCGATGCCGCTTGATCAGATACTCCCGGTGCAGCGCGAGCAGGACGCCGAGGCCGGCGAGCAGGCCGATGACGGTGAACACGTGCAGGCCGAACAGCGCCACAAGGGCATCGCGCGCCGCGCCGAAGACGCCGGTCAGCGGGAGGAGGTAGGGGATCGCCGCCGCGGCGAGCACCACGAGTGCCGTGCCGATGATCTCCGGTCGCGCGACGGCGCGTCCCAGCGAGACGATGTCGGGAATGGCGGGCGTGGAGCCTCGTGCGCTGGCGCGGGGACGGCGGGACCTGGTTCGAGCCATGGCTCTCTACTCCTTCGACCGCACCTCCCCGCCAGCAGGAACGATCGACGTACCGAGTTTCTTCTTGGAGCTCATGCCGGGAATACCCGGCCCGCCCCGCGCCCGACCTGCGGGCTTCGTGGACTGCTCGATCACACCTCCAGCATCACGGGGATGACCAGCGGACGCCGGTGCGTCTGCCGGTACAGGTACTCCGCGACGTCGTCCTTGAGCGTCTCGTGCAGCGCGCGCCAGTCGACGGCGCGGTTCTCGCCACCGAGGACGTCCGTCACCATGCCGCGCACGCCATCGAGCAGCGCGGGCTCCTCGTCGGGGCCAACGAAGCCGTGCGACATCACCTCGGGGGGACGCGCGAGCTTGCCGGTGTGCCGGTCGATTGCCGCGACGAAGACGAGCATGCCGTCGTTCGCGAGGTGCTGCCGGTCGCGCAGCACGAAGTCGTCCACGTCGCCGATGCCAAGGCCATCGACGTACACGTAGTCGGCCGACACCTGCTCCACGACCTCGCCGCCATCCTCGGTCAGCTCGAGGACGTCGCCGTCGGTCAGGACGAACGCGTTCTCGGCAGGCATCCCGAGGAGCATCGCGAGCTCGCGGTGCAGCACGAGGTGCCGGTACTCGCCGTGGATCGGCACGAAGTATTTCGGGCGCACGAGGCGGTGGATGATCTTGAGCTCTTCGCGTGCCGCGTGCCCGTGCACGTGGACGTCGGCGAGGCGGTTGTAGATCACCTTCGCGCCGGATTCCATGAGGAGGTCGATGTTCTTGTAGACGAACTTCTCGTTGCCCGGCACCGGGCTCGACGAGAGGATCACCGTGTCGCCCTCGATGATCGAGATTTGTTGGTGCGACCCGTTCGCCATGCGCGTGAGCGCGGAGGTCGGCTCGCCCTGCGATCCGGTGCAGATCACGATCTGCTTGTGAGACGGGTAGTCGCGCTGCTGGTTCACCGTCATGAGCATGTTCGCCGGCACTTTGAGGTAACCGAGGTCGCGCGCCATGTTGACGTTGTTCACCATCGACCGGCCGGTGACGAAGATGCGCCGATCGTGCTTCACCGCCGCGTCGATGACCGCCTGCACGCGCGAGATCAGGGAGGCGAACGTGGTAACGATCACGCGTCCCTCGGCGTCGCCGATCACACGGTCCAGCGTCTCCGCGACGCGCTGCTCGGAGGGCGTGTAGCCCTCGATCTCCGCGTACGTAGAGTCGGCGCACAGCAGGAGCGCGCCGTCCTCGCCGACATCGGCGAGCCGTGCGAGATCCGTGTGCTGTCCCATCAGCGGTGTGTGGTCGATCTTGAAGTCGCCGGTGTGCACGATCGCGCCCAGCGGCGTGTCGATGATCAGCCCCGCGGAGTCGGGGATGGAGTGCGACACCGAGAAGAACTCGACAGCGAACACGCCCGCGTCGACGACGTCGCCAGCCTCGACGACCTGGATTTCGGCATCGGCGAGGTGGTGCTCCTTGAGCTTCACCTGCACCAGTCCGCGCGTGAGCTGCAGGCAGTAGATCGGCGCGGAGACCTCGTGCAGCAGGAAGGGCACCCCGCCGATGTGGTCCTCGTGGCCGTGGGTCAGGAAGATCGCGCGGAGGCGGTGAATGTTCTCTTTGACATAAGTGATGTCAGGGATGATCAGGTCGACGCCGAGGTGCTCGGCGTCCGGGAACATCACGCCGACATCGACGGCGATCATGTCGTCGCCGTACTCGTACAGCATCATGTTCCGGCCGATCTCACCGAGACCGCCGAGGGGAATCACGCGCAGGCGAAGCAACTCGTTGGTCATCAGGCTCCTGTGGTGCCGGTGAGCAGGTCG
>CANIRU010000003.1 GCA_947470025.1 Chloroflexota bacterium | reverse complement strand
GGCCGCGGGTATACGACACAGGCAGTCACAAGGAGAACAGACATGGCAGATCTTCAGGTTTCCGGCATCCACGACCCGAAGCGGGTGTGGGTGAAGCGGTCCGGCACGTTCACGGGCGACGCGTGGGGTGAGCCACGCATCACCGAGGCCGAGAACGTCGGCGTAAACACCGTCCAGTTCGGCCCGAACTCCCGCACCTACTGGCACCGCCACGAGGGCGGCCAGATCCTCGTCGTGGTCGCCGGCCGCGGGGTCATCGGACTTCGTGACGGCACGGTGATCGAGATCCAGGCGGGCGACGTGATCCACACGGCTCCCGGCGTGGACCATTACCACGGCGCTCTGAGCGACTCCTTCCTGATGCACGAGGCGATCTCCATCGGAGACACCGAGTGGCTCGAGGAGGTCGCCGACGCCGACTACGGCAAGAAGAAGTAGCCCACGCACGGTCCGAGGTTGAACGAGAAGGGGCGCTTTGGCGCCCCTTCTGCGTCCGAGCGAGCCGCCCGGCTGACGATGGCGAACGTATGTCCTATCCTGACGCGCATGAGCCTGCAGCGCGCCAACATCCGCATCGAGGAACGCCGGGGGTTCTTTGGCGCGCTCAAGGAGGTGCGGCTCTGGTTCGGCCGGAGCGACCATCTCGTGCTCAATCGCGAGAGGTGGGAGCACGTGCAGCGCGCGGCCGAGCCGGTCGAGGTGGGTGAGGACGGTTCGCGTCACCTCTGGGCCGTGGAGGGCGCCTACTTCTGGGCCGACGAGGACCTCGACGCGGAGGCGGTGTCGCTGCTCGCGTGGGACCGGGAGCGGCGACAGGACGCGCGCCTCGACCGGCTGCGCAAGATCCGCGCTGCCGAGGAGGACGTGGAGCGCGGCCGTCGCGAGCGGCTGCCGGACGAGGTGCGCATCGCCGTCTGGCGTCGCGACTACGGGCGTTGCGTGCGCTGCGGCTCAGACGCCGAGCTCCAGTTCGACCACGTCATCCCGTTTGCTCGAGGCGGCAGCAACGCGGTCGAGAACATCCAGATCCTCTGCGGCCCCTGCAACCGCACCAAGGGCGACTCCATCGTCTAGGCGCCGCTGCCGAGGCGGAGCGGGCGAAGCGTCGACGTGGCAAGGGCGCTCGAGGTGCCAGCGTGGGGCGGCCCATCCCCCTGCCCCCTTCCCTGCGCGGGAAGGGGGATGAGATCCGAGGGGCTGTGCCCGTCGGGCTCTCGGTCCGGATCGTGCGGCTTCGCCCACGCTCGGATATCGCATTCTAGAAACGCACGATTCCGCCGAGAGCATGAGGGGCGCGGCTCCTCACAGTTGGTTCTCTTCCTTCTGAACCCCTCCCGCGCTGCCAGATCGACGCCACTCTCAAACATGAGACCCACGCCCCCATCCGCTCGCCGACGGCTCGTCCGCCTCGCCGCCCGTCGGCGGGTCGGCTAGCATGGCGGCCATGGCAGCCAACGACCCGTTCACCGCGATCGCGCCGTTCTATGACCTCGATTTCGAGGACTACTACGACGACGTGTCCTTCTACCAGAGCCTCGCCGAGTACCACGGGGACACGATCCTCGAGCTCGGGTGCGGGACGGGGCGGGTGGCTGTGCCGCTCGCGCAGTCGGGGCTGAAGGTGACGGGCGTCGACATCAACGATGCCATGCTCGCGGTCGCGAAGCAGCGGATGGGCGCGCGCAAGGGGCTCACGCTCAAGCGCGGCGACATGACCGACCTCGACCTGAAGCAGACGTACGCGCTGGTCACGGTGCCGCTCGGCGGCGTGCAGCACCTCGCGAGCGTGGATGCGTTCGTGGACGCGATCGCCGTCATGGCGCGCCACCTCGCGCCGGGCGGCGTCGCCGTCGTGGACATCGAGGCGCCGCACCGCGACGACTTCGACCCCACGCCGCAGCCGATCGTCGAGCACTGGACGAAGCCCTGGATCGACGGCGGCCAGGTGTCGAAGCTCGTGTCCGTCGAGGCGCGCCCCGCGGAATCGATGAAGGACATCACGTGGCACTTCGACGTGGCGTCGAGGACCGGCGCTTTGCGCCGCATCACCACCATGTTCACGTTCCGCACGATCACGCTGCCGGAGGTCACGCTGGCCGGCCGCCTCGCGGGGCTGCGCACCGTCGCGGCGTTTGGTGACTACGAGTTCACCCCGTTCGACACCGGCTCCGAGCGGATGATCGTGCTGCTCCAGCACGACGACGAGCCGCTGCCGCCGTACTCGACGCTCGCCGACGCCGATGATTCATCGGACGCCGAGGAAGCATGATCGCCCTCGACGCGATGGGTGGTGACCTCGGCCCCCGCGAGACCGTGGGCGGCGCGCTGATCGCTGCCGGTGAGGGCATCGAGGTCACGCTGGTCGGCGACGAGGCGACGATGCGCGCGGAGCTGATGCGCCGCGGCGCGAACCCCTCCAACCTGCACATCCGCCACGCCCCCGATGTCGTCGAGATGGGCGACCACGCGGCGCAGACGATCCGTCACGCGCGACAGACATCGATGTACGTCGGCACGGAGATGGTGAAGCGCGGCGAGGCGGACGCCTTCGTCACGATCGGCAACACCGGCGCGGCGATGGCGAGCGGCCTGGTCGTCCTCGGACGGCTGCACGGCGTCGAGCGTCCCGCGCTCAGTGCGGTGCTCCCCGGTGAGAACGGCCCGGTGATGCTGCTCGATGTCGGCGCGAACGCCGATGCGCGCCCGTCACACCTCGTGCAGTTCGCGCACCTCGGCGCGGCGTACATGCGCGCGGTGCACGGCATCGCGGAGCCGCGCGTGGCGATCCTCTCGATCGGCGAGGAGCCGACGAAGGGCTCGATGCTCGTCGTCGAGGCGCACCAGACGCTCGCGGAGGACAAGGCGCTGCGCTTCGTCGGCAACGTCGAGTCGCGCGACATCCTCTCCGGCCACGCCGAGGTGATCGTCACCGACGGCTTCACCGGCAACGTCGTCCTCAAGCTCGCCGAGGGCCTCGTGCAGCTCTTGTTCGACCAGATGCGCACGGCGGCGCGTTCCTCGTGGCGCTCGAAGATCGGTGGGGCGCTGCTGCTGCCGTCGCTCCGCGTCGTGCGCGCGCGCCTGGACTACCGCCGGTACGGCGCCGTGCCGCTGCTGGGCGTGAATGGTGCGGTGTTCGTGGGCCACGGCCGCAGCGACGAGGCGGCGGTGGCGAGCGCGGTGCGCTCCGCGCAGCACGCGGTCGATCAGGGAATGATGGCCGCGCTCACCTCGGCGATCGGGCCGGACGGCACATCGGGCTCGCCCCGCGCAGAGCAGCCCTCAAGTTAGCGCGCCCTAGCGGGTCGCGCCGGGCATCGGCAGCGGGGACTGGGCGCCAACGGTGTCAGGATCCGCGCCGACGCCGCCCGCCGCGGGGGCGAAGCGCCACCAGAGTCGCATCGCGTCCCGGAGCGCCTCGATCTGCTGCTCCGCGCTGCGTTCGGACACGCACCCGGCGAGGTGGCTGTCGAGGACGACCGCGCCGACGGTGTCGATGCTGGAGCGCACTGCCATCAGCTGCGTCACCACGTCCTCACAGGAACGCTCGTCGTCGAGCATCTTGGCGATGCCACGCACCTGGCCCTCGATGCGGCGGAGGCGGGCGATGAGCTGGTCGTTGGCGTCTGCCATGTGGCACCTCGTCTCCGGCTCAAGCACTCCATCGAGAGGGCGGCGGACCGGCTTGACATACCCGGTAGGGGTATATAGGATGTTACTCGTCGGACAGAACCGATGTCAACGAGCGGATGATACGCTCCACGGCGCTGGACGACCCGCATCCCGTCGACGAACCGCCATCCTCGGATGGGCTGGGGCCGGCGGCGACCCGACTACACAGCAAGCGCGTCGCGGCGGGCGATGTCGCAGGAGAGGAAGGACCACCCACCATGGCTCACCCTACGGACACCTCGGACGCGACGTTTGAAGCGGACGTCCTGAACAGCGACACCCCGGTCCTCGTGGACTTCTGGGCGCCGTGGTGCGGCCCGTGCCGCATGGTCGCCCCGGTCGTCGAGGAGCTCTCGAACGACTACGACGGCCGCGTGAAGTTCGTGAAGCTGAACACGGACGAGAACCCGGCGGTCTCCGGCAAGTACGGCATCCGCTCGATCCCGACGCTCCTCATCTTCAAGGGTGGGCAGCAGGTCGGTCAGGTCGTGGGCTTCCGCCCGAAGAGCGACCTGGCGAAGCACCTCGAGTCGGCGCTCGCGACCGCCTAGTCTCGTCCGAGACTGCAGCACACGAAGGGGCGGCCGCAAGGCCGCCCCTTCTGCTTGTCCACGCGGCCGGAGGTCGAGGATTGCCTCGCAGGAGCGGGAGCGCCGTCCGCGCCGCGAGCCCTGTCGAGGTGGCGTGTGGGGCGGCCCACCCCTACCCCTCCCGGCGCGGGAGGGGTCAGAAGAAGAGAACCAAGTGTGAGGAGCTGCGCCCCTCACACTCCCGGCGGAACTCGATGTGGCTGCGTTGGGTCGGTGCGAGGGATTCGCACCGCCGCATGGAGATGTCGCTGCCGAGGGGTAGTTCCGATCGCGAGCTGGGCGCTCTCATCAAAACCGCGCCCCTTCGAGGGGGAGAGGGCAGGGTGAGGCTGTGCGATCGGGGGAACCGAGGCGCGAAGCATGCTCGTTTCGGTGGGAGCGCGAGGGCGGAGTCCTCGCCATTCATCCCCCTTCCCGCACAGGGAAGGGGGCAGGGGGATGGGCCGCCCCGCGTTGCCACCGCGACGAGACTCGTCGCGGTGAGGATGCTCCCGCGCGCCGTCGCACCTCGAACCGTCCGAGGGCTAGCCGCCGCCGAGGGGGATGATCTGCGGAGGGTCGTCGTTACCGGAGCCCGCGGCGCCATCGGCGCGGATGCCCTTGTTTACGGAGCGGCCCTGCTTCTCCTCGAGGCGCGTCAGGGCACGGCCCTTCGAGGGGTCGGGGTCAGGACGATCTCCGTAGGCCTCGCGGCCTTCGTGGTCCTCTGGCAGGTATTCGGTGATGGGAAGACCTTCCGCATCGGTGAAAAGCAGTCAGTGGCAGTACTTCCACCGCTGCATCTCCTCGCACGGACAGATCCAGAACTTCTTCTCGACCTCTGCCTGCTTGTCCTCGAAGAACATGCACGGGCAGAGCGGACGGCCGACTTCCTCGATGTTCTTCGCGAGGCCGATGACCAGGAAGTCGGTGATTTCGCGCTGGGGGTGCAGGAAGGAGCCGGACTTCTCCGCGAAGTTGGCGACGAACTTCTCCATCTTCGCCAGGTTCTCTGGCGAGACGCTCGCGCGATCCTCGTCGGTGGGGCCACCCATGCTCACGGCGATGCTCCTGCTTCCTCGACCAGTCTGTGCGTCCCGCCGCGCCGAGGCAAGCCCGGCGGAACCGCGCGGGAACCACGAGGGTGACTCGATCGTTGGGTCAGCAGGGACCAGTTTTGGCCGTGAAGGCTGGGTTGCAGTGTGGTGTCAATCGCTGCAGGTCGCCGGTGAGTGGCGAGACGGCACGGGAGAGCGCGTGCAGAATCGAGCCTGAGCGAGGGAGTACCGAGATGCGCGCATACATCGTGATCGTGGCACTGGTGGCGACGATGTTTGCGCTCTCCGGGAGGGTGGCGCGGGCGCAGACCGTGCCGCCGAGCGCGCCAGCGCCGCTGATCACGGGCACCGTGCCCACCACACCGACGATCGCGCTACTGAACGTGACACGCGACGCCCCCGCGGCGGAGGTCGATGCCTCGCTCGCCCTCGCCGGGTGCGAGGCGGTGTCGCTGGTGGCGAACGACAACGGGACGGCGCGGCTGTACGCGGCGGGCGCGCCCGCGTTCGCGAATGCGAGCTTCCCGGTGCTGCGCGCGAACAGCTCGTTCTTCGTGCTCTGCGGTGACCGCAGCCCGTACGCCGTGAACATCGTGCAGTACGCATGCGCCGCGGGGCGCTCGTTCATCGCGCACGTGCAGCAGGTGCCGGGCGACCGCGTGATCCTGGAACTCGAGGGCCACGCGGTGGAGCTGAAGCAGACGATCTCCGGATCCGGCACACGTCACGTCAGCGCGGACGGATCGATCCTCTACCTGAGCAAGGGCGCCGACGCCACGATCCAGCAGAACGGCGTCACCACGCACGAGGGCTGCACCGGGACCTCGATCAATACCGTGATCGGCACGGTGGGCTACCTCGAGAAGATCGCGCTGCCCGTGGGCGCGATGGTGCGCGTCGACCTCCTCGACACGTCGAAGGCGGACGTCGCCGCGAGCCCGCTGGCGTCACAGACGATCCGCACGAACGGCGAGCAGATCCCGCTGTCGTTCCGGCTGTTCTACCGCCCCGCGGACATCGTCGCGAACCGCACGTACACCGTGCGTGCGGAGATCCGCATCGACGGTGTGCTCCGCTTCACCACGGACACCGCCGTCCGCGTGCTGACCGACGCGGCCGCGACGCGCAACGTCGCGCTGGTGCTGGTCGCCGTGCCCCCGTCCCCGGCGCCGACCTCGATCGTGGGTAAGTGGCGCTGGACCTCGACGGTCGAGGGCGCCACGACCGTGATGCCGAGGACCGCCGGCGACACGGTGCTGTCGTTGAACGCGGACGGCTCGGCCGGCACCTCGACGGACTGCAATTCGTACTTCGGCAAGTACACAACGGCGGGCAGCGCGCTCACCGTCACGATGCAGGGCGGCACGCTCCGCGCCTGCCCGCCGTTCGAGAGCATGGAAACGACGTACCTCGCGCAGCTCGCCAAAGTGCAGCAGTACACGCAGAACGGGAGCGCGCTCACGCTGACCTACGCGGGCGGCATGATGAGCTTCGTCGCCCAGCCGTAGCGCACCCCAGGGTCCCGCCTCCCGCTATCATCCGGGCGGGAGTGGATGGTGTCCGGTGATGTCCGCGGTCTTCAAAACCGTTGCGGGGCCGCGTCGCGGTCCCGGGTGGGTTCGACACCCACGCACTCCCGCCACAAGCACACGCCGCGCCGATTTGGAGATCACCGATGAAGGTCGGTATCAACCTGCTGAACTTCGGTCCGGGCGTGTCCCCGGAGTCGATCGGTCGATGGGGCCAGGTCGTCGAGGGCCTCGGCTATCACGGCATCTTCATCGCAGATCACGTGGCGATCACGCCGACCGTCTCGCTGCGATACCCGGAGCCCTACTTCGATCCGCTGATGACGCTGGCGTGGCTTGCCGGCCAGACGACGCGCGTCGATCTCGGCACCACGGTCATCGTGCTGCCGTACCGGCACCCGATTCTGCTGGCACGCGAGGTCGCGAACCTCGATCGGCTCAGTGGCGGGCGGGTGATCTTCGGTGTGGGGATCGGGCACGCTGCTGACGAGTTCGCCGCGCTCGGCGTCCCGCACCACCGTCGAGGCGCATGGTCGAACGAGGCGCTCGACGCGATCCGCGCGCTGTGGACGGGCGACGATGCGGTGACCTACCAGGGTGCGCACATCAACTTCGAGCAGGTGTCGGTGATGAGGACCAGTCAGTCGCCGCATCCGCCGATCTGGGTGGGCGGCACGAGCGACGGCGCGATCAAGCGCGCGGTGCGCTTCGGGGCCGGCTGGCATCCGATCAACCAGTCGGTCGCGGCGCTGCGCGAGCGGTTGCCAGCACTACAGGCCGAGGCGAGCCGTCTCGGCATGCCGGTCCCGGCGCTGGTGCCGCGCATCCGGATGCAGGTGACGGCGGAGCCGATCACGACACCCGACCGGGCACCGGGGACCGGCACACTGGAGCAGATCCACGAAGACCTGCGCGGTCTGCAGGAGCTCGGTGCGAGCTATGTGGTGCTCGACTGGTACAACGCGCCGGATCTCGAGGCGACGCGTGTGCACGACCGCGCGTTCGCGATGCTGGGGCTGATCGCAGAGCAGGTCGTGGACCTGGCGCAGCAGCGGGTGCGCTGATCGCCGTAGGCTAGTCGCAGACCCGCACATCCCGCGAGATTGATCCGGGCGCTACCATCACGACCGTACTCGACACGACGGATGAGGTAGGAGTCGCCCCCATGTTGTTCAGCTTGAAGCCGCGCTTGCACTGGTCGTTCCAGGAGGTCGTGGAACTCAGTCAGCACGCGGAGCAGACGGGCTGGGACGGCCTCTGGATCGCCGACCATCTGATGAACAACACGCCGTCTGGCGAGGGTCTCATCGGCGAGTGCTGGACGGTCACGGCGGCGCTCGCTGCCCTCGTACCGCGCGTCCGGCTGGGCACGATCGTGGTCGGGAACACGCTGCGACATCCGGCGATCCACGCGAAGATGGCCGCCCAGATCGATGTGATCTCGGGCGGGCGCTTCATCCTCGGACTCGGCGCGGGGTGGCAGGAGAACGAGCACAAGGCCTACGGCATTCCCTACTACACGCTCGGCGAGCGGTCGGGTCGCCTCGAGGAAGCGGCGGCGGTGATCACCAGCCTCTTCCGGAACGAGCGCACGACGTTCAACGGGAAGTACTACCAGTTGGACAACGCGCCCTTCTCCCCGCCCCCGGTGCAGAAGCCGCTGCCGTTGCTGATCGGCGGCACCGGTGAGCAGCGGACCCTGCGCACCGTCGCGCGCTACGCGCAGGAGTGGAACGCGCAGGTACCGCCGGACGTCTTCGCGCACAAGGTCGAGGTGCTCAAGAAGCACTGCGCCGACGCCGGGCGAGACCCGTCCGAGATCCACGTGTCCGTGCAGACGCTCGTCGCCTTCTCGGACAGCCCGGGGCAGGTCGAGCGCTCCAAGGGCCGACCGGCGGCGATGATCGGCAACGCTCAGGAGCTGCGCGACACCGTGGAGCGCTACCGCGAGGCCGGTGCCGACGAGATCTGCATCGCAGATTTCAACCTCGCCGATCTCGCGGAGAAGAAGGACACCTGCGACCGCTTCATGGCCGAGGTCGCCTCGCACTTCCGCTAGCGCAGCCCTCGCGACCGCTCGGGGACCTCTGGATCGACGGTCCGGTTGGCCGCACTCCAGCAGCGGGTGGGTCGCTGATCCCCGCTGCGCGCCTCTGGATGGCGAGCATTGCCGTGTGCAGGGTCACCGGGCCGATGACGTTGGTCTTAACGTCAGGTCGACCTCTTCATAACCGAACCTTTATCGAGCTCCGAAATGATGCGTCACAAGAATTGTCTTGTGTCTTCTTACTAATCGGAGCGAAGGTGTCATCTCACTACTCATCGCCTGCGGACCCCACGGGCCAGACCTCCTCGTCCTCGTCGCGACTGTCGCGCCGCACTCTCCTCCGGGGCGCGGTGGGAGCAGCGGGTCTTGCATTGCTGAACGGCATGCTCCCCGGCGGCGTGCGAACCGCGTCGGCGGCGACGAATATCGGCCCCGGCACCACGGTCATGCCGTACCTGCTTCCCTCCCGTAATGGCGTGGACATCACCGCGCTCCTCACCGTCGGCGACAAGCCCGCCGACGACGGCTACCGCATGGTGGGCATCCCGGACGGTCTTGGGATCATCCCCGGCACTGACACGTTCACCCTGCTGATGAACCACGAACTCGCGGGCGCGAGCGCCGGCACGGCCCGCAAGCACGGGTCGAAGGGTGCGTTTGTCTCCCGCTGGACCATCGGGCGCACAACGCTGAAGGTCCTCTCCGGCGCGGATCAGGACAACTCACCGAACAAGGTCTACTCCTGGGACGTGGCCGCGAAGAAGTACGTCGCCGGCACGACCGTGTACACCCGCTTCTGCGCGGCGGACATGCCGGATCCGGCTGCCTTCCTGAACGGCACGAAGGGCACCAGTGCCCGCATGTTCCTGAACGGCGAGGAGACTGACGGCGGTCGGGCGTGGGCGCACATCGCCAGCGGCTCGAACCAGGGCGAGTCGTGGGAGCTGCCGCGCATGGGTCGCGGCCCGTGGGAGAACCTGGTCGCGACGCCGCACGCCAAGGACAAGACGATCCTCTTCGCCCTCGAGGATGGGAATCTCAACACGGCTCCCGTGCCCGAGAACAACCCGTGCGAGTTGTACCTCTACATCGGCACGAAGCAGGAGACCGGGAGCGAGATCGAGCGCGCCGGACTGACGAACGGCAAGCTCTACGGTGTGCGGCTACCGAAGGCCGGCGGCTTCATCGCCGAGGAGAGCAACGATTTCGCGCTCGGCGACGCGGCCAGCGGCTACGTGGGCAGCGCTCGCTTCGAGCTGGTCGAGCTCGGCACCGGCGGCGACGTCACCGGGATGGACCAGCTGGCCCTCGCGAAGGATGCGATCGCGAAGAATGTCGCGCGCCTCCGCCGAATCGAGGACGGCGCGTGGGACCCGCGCGTTGCGAACAAGGGCAACTTCTACTTCGTGACGACGGCCAACGTCACCACGAACAGCCGGCTCTGGAACCTGAAGTTCGATGACCTCGACGCCCCGGAGAAGGGCGGCACGCTCACGGTGCTCCTGAAGGGCGCCGAAGGGCACCGCATGCTCGACAACATGGCGATAGACGCGCTCGGCCGCATCATGTTGCAGGAGGATCCCGGTAACGACCCGCGCATCTCGCGCGTGTGGATGTACGGCATCGACTCCAAGAACTTCGTCGAGGTGGCCTACCACAACCCCGTCTTCTTCGAGCCGCTGTTCCGGACGGCCCTGTTCCAGACGCAGGACGAAGAGTCGTCTGGCATCATTGACGCTTCCTCAGTGCTCGGCGACGGCTGGTTCCTCGCGGTCGTCCAGTCGCACCGCTTGATCTCCGCGACCGAGCCGGAGCTCGTCGAGGATGGGCAACTGCTCGCCATCTACGTCGACCCGAAGATCAAGTAGTCGCCAGACTGCATTGAGGGCGATTGCCGCCGACGCTCACCTGGCCCATGGGCTCGAGGAGCGGGCGGCGGCAGCCCGGACCAAGACGTTCATCGTGAAGTGGCGCCGTGTACGCAGCCTAACGTGGATGATCCGAACAGACCTGGTCGTATCAGTACTGGCCTCCAACTACTGGAGGCCAGTACTGTTCATGGGCCATCCACGCACACCCGCCGACGAACCGATCGACGCGCGCCCGAGCGTGCCGACAACACGGAGGACGCTGACATGCCCCTGCCCACCGATGACATCGTTGCGATCCAGCAGCTCATCGCGCGCTACGCCTTCGCGCTGGACAGCGGCGACGAGGCGACCCTTCTCGAGATCTTCACGGAGGACGCGGTCTGCTGGACCGGCCCCGCCGGGACCGAGCGCGTCGGCGTCGAGGGCATCCGCGCGATGGCGCAGGGCACCGTGGTCGGCCGCATGTGGCACTTCATCGCCAACGTCGTGATCGACGGGGACGGTGACCAAGCGACGGCAAAGGCGTACCTCCAGATGGTGCGGGAGCTGGGTCGCGAGCCGATGATCGGGCGCTACGATCTGACGCTGGTGCGGCAGGACGGCCACTGGCGCATCAAGCGCCGCGACGTCGATGGCGTCCCGCGCCTCCGCCGCGAACAGCAGGCCTGAGCCGTCGAGGGAGAACGACGCGGCGCGCGGGCGCGCGTGACCGAGGCGGTATGCGGGCCTACGCTGTCGGCGCACGCCGCGACTTCTTCGTGATCGCCGAGCGCGGACGGTGCGTACAAGAACTGAGCCTCCCTTGGCCCACGTGACCCCATCCGCCCGAGCGCCCATGGGCGCAACGATGACCACGAGCGAGAAGCTCGTGATCATGTCCGCGCTCATGACGGCGATGTTCCTGTTCGCCCTCGACCAGTCGATCGTCGCGGCGGCGGTGCCGCGCATCGTCGCCGACCTGGGCGGGCTGCACCTGCTCGGATGGGTGTTCTCGATCTACGCCGTGGCCTCCACGGTGACGATCCCGTTCGTCGGGAAGCTGTCGGACATGTTCGGCCGGCGGAACTATCTTCTCGGCGGTGTCCTGTTGTTCGTCGGCGCGTCGGCCGGATGCGGCGCCGCGCCGTCGATGGAGTTCCTGATCGCGATGCGCTGCCTGCAGGGCATCGGCGGCGGGGCGATCGTCGCGTGCGTCTTCGCCACCCTCGGCGACCTGTTCACGCCGATCGAGCGCGCCAAGTACCTGCCGCTCATGACCGGGATGTTCACGTTCTCGTTGATGGCCGGCCCCGCGATCGGCGGCTTCCTCACGGACGGCCCCGGCTGGCGGTGGAGCTTCTACCTCAACATCCCGCTGGGGGTGCTGTCGGCGACCCTCATCGCCCTGCGGTTGCCCGCGGGCGGCGGGAGTGGCGGGCGCGCCTCGGACGTCGACTTCGCCGGGTCGGCGTTGCTCGCGGTCGCGACCGTGAGCTCGATGTTCGCGCTGATCTGGGCGAGCGAGGCGTTCGGCTGGCTGTCCGTGCCGACGCTGGGGCTCCTCGGCGTGTCGCTCGTCACGGCCGTGGCGTTCGTGTTCCAGGAGCGCCGCCACCCGCATGCGGTGATCCCGCTGTCGCTGTTCCGGAACGCCCCGTTCATGAACTCCATCGGGATCACGGTGATTGCGGCCTCCTGCATCTTCGGCGCTCTGCCGTACCTCCCGACGTTCGTGCAGACCTCGCTCGGCGGGTCGGCCACGGCGTCGGGCGTCGTGATCATCCCGCGCGCGCTCGCGCTGCTGCTGACGAGCACGCTCGGCGGCCAGCTCGTCGCGCGTCGAGGCAAGTACAAGGGCGTCATGACGTTCGGTGCGTGCTGCATGTTGATCGCGACGGCGCTCCTGTGGCGCCTCGATGCCGGTCAGCCAATCTGGTATCTCGCAGTGTTCATGGGGCTGATGGGATTCGGGGAGGGGATGGTCTTCCCGATCTCGCAGGTCGTCGCGCAGGCGGCGGTGTCCAGGGATCAGCAGGGCGTCGCGGCGAGCTCCCGGCAGTTCTTCATGCAGGTCGCGCAGGCGTTCGGTACGGGTATCTTCGGGCTCATGTTTGTCGCCGGGTACATGTCCTCGTTCCAGCACGAGGTCCCCGACCTCGCGCGCGCGGTCTCGCCCGCCACGTACGAGTCGTTCCAGGACCCGACGCTTCAACTCGACGCGGCGAAGTTCGATGCCGCGGCGAGCGAGGTGCACACGCAGCCGGGCGGTGCGGTGCTCCTCGACCGCGCGCTCGCGGCACAGCGCAGCTCGGTGGCTTCCGCGATCCAGCTGATCTTCGCGGTCTCGGCGGTCGCCGCGGTGGCCGTCGTCGGCGTCACGGTGATGCAGCGCCCGATCCCGCTGAGCCGCCGGTTCGAGGATCCCGCGCCGCCCGAGATCCTCTAGCGGTCGCGCGGCTCCGGCCAACGCAGCACCTCGGCAGCGGCGCGTCCGAGGATCCAGTCGCGCTCGTCGTCGGCGATGAACGACACGCCTTCCTGCCACATGCGCAGGCAGTCGGCATAGAGACGGCTGCCGAGCTGCGTGAAGTCAGACTCCCAGAGCATGCGCTGCGCGCCGAACGCGGCGTGGATGCGCGCAAGGTATGGATGCACGTCCGCGAACGGGTAGTCGCGCGCGGAGGCGTTTGGGATGCTGCCCATCTTGATCGAGACGTTGGCGTGTCGCGCGAGCTCGGTCATCGTGGGAATCGTGTCGAACGCCTCGGCGAGGCTGTTCGCGCCGCGCATCCCGGAGTGGTCGATGATCACGCGCAGCCGCGGGTGTCGCTGCACGATCGGCAGCAGCGCGGGCATCGACGCGCCGACGAGGATCGCGAGCGGGATACCGAGGCGCTCGCACGTCTCCCAGTACCACTCGATCGCCGGATCCTCGAGGGCTTCGCGTGCCGAGGTGGGGACGGTGTCCCAGCGCCCGCTCATGCGGATGCCGATCATCGACGGCGTGTCGAGCCAGCGTTCGAGGCGCTCCGGCGCGTCGGGCGCATACGGGTCGAAGCGGCCCATCACGGCGAAGCGGCCGGGATAGCGGACGGCGGCACGGAGGGCGGGCGAGTTGTCCTCGCCGGCCCACACGGGCGGCACGATCACCGCGCGGTCGACGCCGACCGCCTCCATCGCGCCGAGCATCTCCTCGGCGGAGAAGCCGTTGGGGTGCGTCCACGGCGCGGAGCCGCGGCCCGGCTGGTTCGGCCACGGGTGGGCGGGCGTGTTCGGGGCGTAGATGTGTACCTGGGCGTCGGTGATCATGGGTGCTCCTGCCGCAAGTCCAGCTTCATGCCCTCGTGCGAGGCGACGAAGCCGAGCGCTTCGTAGAACCGATGCGCGTCGCCGCGTCGCTTGTCCGTCGTGAGCTGCACGAGGTGGCAGCCGCGCTGCCGCGCCCGCTCGATCGCCCACGCGAAGAATTCGTGCCCGAGGCCGTCGCCCCGACGCGTCGAGGCGATGCGCACCGCCTCGATCTGTGCGCGCCAGCCGCCCTGGTACGTGAGGTACGGGATGAACGTCAGCTGCATCGTGCCGACGGCCGCGCCGTCGAGCTCCGCCACCACCAGCTTCTGGTGCGGGTCGGCGTCGATCGCCTCGAACGCTTCGAGGTAGGACGCGGGAACGTCTGCCTCGGACGCACCGGGCGCTGCCTCGCGCGTGACACCGAGGTGGTCGTCGGCGAGCATCGCGACGATCGCGGGGACATCGGCGCGGGTCGCGCGGCGGACGGTCAGCGGCGAGGTGGCGGGGTCAGGCATGGCGGCAGTATCGCGCGCCCGGGCGTCTCGTGTGCGGCTTGTGTGCGGTTCGCGGGCGCACCTACGCTTCGAGGGCTGATCGACGCGCTCGCCGCGGGAAGGACACAGACATGGCACGCTCCTACAAGGGCGCCGAGATCATGGTCGACTACATCATCAAGGAAGAGGTGCCGTACCTCTTCGGGGTCGGCGGGCACGGGAACATCGGCTTCCTCGACGCGGTGCGCGACGCGGGCGACGCGATCAAGACGATCTCCGTCCACCACGAACAGGCCGCCGGCTACATGGCGGACGCCTACTACAAGGTGAAGCACCAGCCGGTCGTCACGTTCACCTCGAGCGGGCCGGGGTCGTGCAACCTGCCCGTGGCGCTGGCGGGCGCGATGATGGACTCGTCCTCGTTCCTGGCGATCACAGGGAACGTGCCGACGACGCAGTTCAACCGCATGCCGTTCCAGGAGACGGGCCGCTACTTCCAGGGCGACTTCCCGTCCGTGATCCGGCCGCTGGTGAAGAAGTCGTTCCAGCCGACCCGCGTCGAGATGCTCCCGCTGACGATGAAGCAGGCGTTCGGCCTGCTGCGCACCGGCCGTCCCGGTCCCGTGAACATCGACGTCCCGCTCAACGTCTTCCAGGAGAGTGCAGAGCTGGAACTGCCGACGCCTGACCCGCTGGTGTTCCAGCGCTTCCCCGGTGACCCCGCCGCCCTCGAGCAGGCGCTCGACCTGCTGCTGTCGGCGCAGCGCCCGGTGATCCTCGTGGGGCAGGGCGGGCTGATCGGCGAGGCGACCGAGTCGCTGATGGCGCTGCTCGAATACCTGCGCATCCCCGTGGTCACCAGCCCCAACGGCAAGGGCACGATCAACGAGACGCACGAGCTCGCGTTCGGCGCGGTGGGCCGCAACGGCCCGTACGCCGCCAACGAGGCGAGCCGCCAGGCCGATGTGCTCCTCGCGCTCGGCTGCTCGTTCGACGACCGCACGACGAGCGCGTGGATCGATGGCTACACGTTTTCCAGCAAGACGAAGCTGATCCAGATCGACAACGACCCGCAGGAGATCGGCCGCAACTACCCGGTCACGCTCGGCATCCTCGGGGACATCAGCGGGAGCCTCGACATCCTCGTGCGGCGCGCGGCGGAGCGGCTGGAGACGCCGAAGACGTACACGGAGTGGGTCGGCCAGCTGAACGAGGCGCGCGCGGTCTGGGATCGCTACCAGTCGCCGTTCATGGCGTCCGAGCAGGAGCCGCTGCGCCCGGAGCGCTTCGTCACCGGCATGGCGAACGTCATCCCCGGTAACGCGCTCGTCGCGACCGATGTCGGTGTCCACCACAACTGGATGGTGCAGCTGTGGAAGGCGCAGCAGCCGAGGCACCTGCTCCAGTCGTGGGGCTTCGCCTCCATGGGCTTCGCGACGTGCGGGATCCTCGGCGCGAAGTTGGCGGCACCGGAGTTCCCGGCGGTCGCCGTCGTCGGCGACGGCTCGTTCATGATGACGCCGCACATCATCGCGACGGCGGTTGAGTACGACATCCCCGCGGTGTGGGTGGTGTGGAACAACTACGGGTACTCGTCCATCCGCGACATGCAGATCGGCATGTTCGGCGAGGAGCACTCGACGAGCTTCCAGAACCAGAAGACGGGCGCGCTGCTCTCACCGGACTTCGCGATGATGGCGCGCTCGATGGGCGCCGAGGGCGTCCGCGTCGATCGCGCCGCCGACCTCGAGGGTGCGCTGGAGACGGCGATCGCGGCAAACAAGCCGTATCTCCTCGATGTGCGCGTGGACCGCGAGATCCGTCCGGTCGGCACCGGCACGTGGGAGCTGCCCCCGATCGCGCACGGCGAGCCGAACTTCCGCCGCCTCGCGGGGCTGGAGTAGTCGAGAGCGGACGGGAGAGGCAGAACCCCCACCCCAACCCTCCCCCTTCACGGGGAGGGTTGGGGTGGGGGAAGGGGACGGGCGCTACGCGAGCGTGCGCGGGCCGGTGCGAGGCTTGGTGCGCGGCTTCTTCGGGCGGTCGCGCGGGGGCGGGGCGGCGGTCTTCGCCTCGGACTTCGCGCGCGCGGGAGTGACGGTGACCTCGCGGCCATGCATGTGCAGCAGGGCGGCGCGTTCGAGGACCAGCGCGGCGGCCTTGCGCTCGATCTCGACGAGCGAGAAGTCGCCGAACATGTCGATCGTGCCGATCGCGGCGGGCGCGATGCCCGCCTCGGCAGTGAATGCGTTCACCACGTCCTGCGGACGCACGCCGTGCTCGCGGCCGGTGTCGAGGTACAGGCGCGCCATCGCACCGGGGCCGGTCGGCTGGCTCTCGTGCATCTCCTCGACGGCGGAGACCTCCTCGTGGCGACCGCCGGGGCCGCCGTTGGCGAGGTAGATCGCTGCGGCCGCCACCTGCAGCGGGTCGTGCTCCTTCGCGAGTGACTCGGCGAGGCCGGAGTAGTACGTCGCGGCGGCGCCGGACTCGATCGCGGTCACGATCGCGGCGCGCAGTACCTCCTGCCGACGTGCGGCGATGTCGCCGGTGGTCGGGACGGCGACGTGTCGCAGGTTCTTGTGGATCTGCTTCTCGATGAACCGCAGCTGGCCCATCTCGCGCGGGGTGACGAAGGTGACCGCGTCGCCCTTCTTGCCCATGCGCCCGGTGCGGCCGATGCGGTGGATGTACGCGTCGGCGTCGTCCGGGATGTCGTAGTTGAAGACGTGTGTCACGTCCGGGATGTCGAGGCCGCGCGCGGCCACCTCGGTCGCGATCAGCAGCTCGGCGCGGCCGTCGCGGAAGGACTGGAGCAGGCGCTCGCGCTGCGACTGGTTGATGTCGCCGTGGATCGCGGCGGCGGTATAGCCGCGCGACTGCAGCGTCGCGGACAGCTCGTCCACCTCGCGCTTCGTGCGGCAGAAGACGATGGCGCTGCTCGGCGACTCGAGGTCGAGGATGCGCGTGAGCGCCTCGATCTTGTCGCGGTACTGGACCTCGATGTACATCTGCCGCGTCTGCGACTCGGTGCGCGCGTCGTGCGAGATCGTCACGCGCTGCGGGTCGCGCAGGTAGCGCTTCGCGAGCGACTCGATGCGGCGCGGGACGGTTGCGGAGAACAGTGCGATCTGACGCTCGTCCGGCACGGCGTTGAGGATGAACTCGATGTCCTCGACAAAGCCCATGTCGAGCATCTCGTCTGCCTCGTCGAGGACGACGGTGCGCACGGTCGACAGGTCGAGCGTGCCTCGACGCATGTGGTCCATGACGCGGCCCGGGGTGCCGACAACGACGTGGACGCCGTTGCGCAGACCCTGCAGCTGGCGGTCGTACGCCTGACCGCCGTACACCGGCAGCACCGCGATCCCCTTCGTGCGACCGAGGTTGTGCATCGCCTCCGCGACCTGCACCGCGAGTTCGCGCGTCGGGGCGAGGACGAGCGCCTGCACGTGCCGCTTCGCGACATCCACGCTCTGGATGATCGGCAGCGCGAACGCGGCGGTCTTGCCGGTGCCCGTCTGCGCCTGCGCGAGCACATCGTGCCCTTGGAGGAGCAACGGGATGGTCTGCGACTGGATCGGCGTGGGCTCCTCGAAGCCCAGCGCGTCGATCGCCTTCAAGACGTCGTTGCTCAGGTGGAGATCGGCAAAGGTCGGCGCCATGGGAGGTTCCTTCGGGGCTGCCCGCGGTGTGGGGAGCGTGCGCGGCGGGCGGGGAGTGTCCTCCCATCTTGGCCCGTTTCGCGCCGAGGGCAAAGTCCGGTCGGCCGATCGAGCGAACCCTCGACGTCACGAGTGGCGCCGGGGTGCCCGCGAGGGGCGGCCCACTCCTGCTTCTCCCGGCGCGGGAGGGGTTCAGAAGCAGAGAACCAGGTGCGAGGAACTGCGCCCCTCACACTTCCGGCGGAGTTCGACACCCTGCGTCGCATCCAGGAGTTCAAGAACCTCATCCGCCCTCTCTCCCGCTGCGCGTGCGCGCGGAATCAAGACTGTTCCGTTCAGAACCCTCTCCAGCAACGCGGAGATACCCAACCGGGGTACCATCGCAGCCGCCGCGCGGCGAGCGCGGCGCGGGGACAGGGGGGAACTTGGCACTCGCAGACTTCGATCTCACCGGGCGACGCGTGCTGGTCACGGGCGCCGGTCGAGGCATCGGCAAGGGCATTGCGCTGGTCATGGCCGAGGCCGGCGCGGACGTCGGCGTGACCAGCTTCGGGCAGGCGAACGCCGACCAGGTCGCGTCCGAGATCCGCGCGCTGGGACGTCGAGGCTTTGGCTGGGCCGCTGACGGCACCAGCGTCGAGGCGATGCAGGGCATCGCGGACAACGTGCTGGCGCAGCTCGGCGGCCTCGACATCCTCGTGAACTGCGTCGGCGACTCGATCCGCGGGGCCGTGGCCGCTGCGCCGGGGGCCACGCATCCGGCGATGACCGAGGCGGACTGGCACCGCATCGTGGACGTGAACCTGACGCAGGCGTACGTCGGGTGCCACGTCTTCGGGCCCACGCTCCTGGCGCAGGGCTCGGGGTGCGCGATCAACATCTCGGGCATTGCCGCGATCCGCGCGTCGGCGAACACCGCCGCGTACGCCGCCTCGAAGGCCGGGCTTACGAGGTACACCGAGGTGCTGGCGCAGGAGTGGGCGCCGCACCACGTGCGGGTGAACGCGATCGCGCCGGGCCAGTTCCCCGATCCCGAGCAGATGACGCCCGAGGAATACGCCGAGCGTGTGCGCGTTGGCTCTGCTCCGGTGCCGTTGAAGCGACTCGGCAGCTTCCGCGACCTCGGTCTGCTGGCGGTCTACCTCGCCTCGGACGCTTCGAACTACATCACCGGCCAGACGATCGTCGTCGATGGCGGACGGTCGATCACGCAGTAGCGCGCACGAGCCGCCGTCGAGGCGGCACGACACGCATCCATCGATACAGATCAGTCCGGAGGGTAAGGACAGACGATGAAGGCGATTCGCATGTCAGTGCCCGGTGGCCCCGAGGTCCTCGAGTACGTGGACGTGGAGGACCCGACGCCCGCCGCCGGGCAGGTGCTCGTGAAGGTCGAGGCGGCCGGCATCAACTTCGCGGACGTGTACGCGCGGCGCGGGCGGGGCACGTTCCCCTCGATCGTCGGGCAGGAGGGCGCGGGTGTCGTCGAGGCGCTCGGGCCGGACGTCACCGCGTTCAAAGTGGGCGACCGGGTCGCCTATAACGGCGCGCCGGGCGCGTATGCGGAGAAGCAGGTCGTGCCGGTCGCGCGGCTGTTGCCCGTCCCGGCGGGCCTGTCGACGAAGCTGGCCGCGGCCGTGCTGCTGCAGGGCATGACGGCGCACTACCTCGCCACGACCACGTACGCCCTCGGGCCGAACGACACGTGCCTCGTCCACGCGGCGGCGGGGGGCGTCGGCCTGCTGCTGACGCAGATCGCGAAGAGCCGAGGCGCGCGCGTGATCGGCACCGTCTCCAGCGCCGACAAGGAAGCCGCGGCCCGTGAGGCCGGCGCGGACGAGGTCATCAATTACGAGACCACTGACTTCGTCGAGGTCGTGAAATCCCTGACCAACGGGCGCGGCGTGGACGTGATCTACGACAGCGTCGGCAAGACCACGATGCTCAAAGGGCTCGACGCGATCCGTCCGCTCGGGACGATGGCGCTGTACGGTTCCGCGAGCGGCGAGCCGGACCCCATCGACACCACCGTGCTGAATGCCAAGGGGTGCCTGTATCTGACACGGGCGAACCTGGGCGTCTACACCTCGACGCGGGAGACGCTGCTCCAGCGTTCCGGGGACGTCTTCGGCTGGGTCGAGAGCGGGGCGCTGAAGGTGCGCGTCTTCGCCGAGTATCCCCTCGCCGAGGCCTCGAAGGCCCACGCCGCCCTCGAGCAGCGCGAGACCATCGGCAAGCTGATCCTCGTCCCGTAGGGTTCCAGGCGCCCGAACGCACCGAGGAGGCCCGGCCAGCGCGCCGGGCCTCCTCTCGTGCGCTCATGCGAGGGAACCGGCGACGTTAATCGACCATTAACGCGGCCCTGCGACGATCCGCGAGTAGGCGGCGGGAACCCCTACCTCGAACCAACGCCACTGATCCGGGTCTCCCGGCACCTGAGGACACCGCATGGCTGTGACGAAGGCGGACGGACCGCGCGCGGCACGCACCGTGATCACGGGCGGTCGACACATCGCGGACACGCTGTTTGGGGGCATCACCGGCGGGGCCGCTGCCGTGGTGCTGCTGATCATCATTGGGCTCTTCTACCAACTCATCTACCGGTCATGGTCGAGCATCGTCGACAACGGGCTGGGCTTCATCTTCGGGACGGTGTGGAACCCCTCGCAGGGGATGTACGGGGCCGGCGTCTTCATCGTCGGTACGGCGATCACATCGGTGTCCGCGCTGATCCTCGCGACGATCGTTGCGGTGCTCGTGGCGCTGTATCTCGTGGAGATCGCGCCGAGCTGGCTGGCGCGGCCGATCGGGTACATGGTCGAGTTGCTCGCCGCGATTCCCAGCGTCGTGTACGGCCTGTGGGGCATCTACGTGCTCGGGCCGTTCCTGGTGAACGTGGTCGGCCCGGTGATCACGAACACCCTTGGACTTGTGATTCCGTTCTTCTCGGGGACGCCTCGGGTCACTGGTCTGCTGCCGGCGATCGTCGTGCTCACGATCATGATCGTGCCAACGATCATGGCGATCTCGCGTGACGTCATCGGCGCGGTCCCGGGCAGTCAGCGCGAGGGCATCCTGGCGCTGGGCGCGACCCGCTGGGAGATGATCCAGATCGCGGTCATCCCGTACGCGCGCTCCGGTGTCATCGGCGGTGCCATCCTCGGCCTCGCGCGAGCGGTGGGCGAAACGTTGGCGGTGACGCTGGTCATCGGCAACCGCGCCGCGATCGCGGACTCGATCTTCGCGCCGACGTACACGATGGCGAGTGTGATCGCGAACCAGTTCCAGGAGGCCGACGGGCCGACGCACCGTGCCGCGCTCCTTGAGGTCGCGCTGGTGCTCCTCGTCATGACCTTCCTCATCAACGTCGTCGCCCGCCTGCTGGTGTGGCGCGTCACGAACGGACAACGAGCGGTGGTCGTCGAATGATGCTGACTAATGCTGCTTCGCAGGCGCGCTTCCAGCGCCGGAAGTTCGTCGATCGTGGCATGACCGCCGTCATGGCGCTCGCCGCGCTCCTCGCGGTGATCCCCCTGGTGCTGATCGTGTTTCACCTGCTGGTGAACGGCCTCGGGTCGCTCACGCCGGCTCTGCTGATCGAGGATCCCAACTCGCCGGGCCGCGCGGGCGGCGGCGTCCGCAACGCGATCACGGGCAGCGTGGTGATGGTGGGCCTGGCTCTCGCCATCGGTGCGCCGGTCGCGATCGGGTGCGGGGTGTTCCTCGCCGAGTACGGACAGAACCGCCTCGGCACGGTGCTGCGCTTCCTCGTCGATGTGCTCGCCGGGATGCCCTCGATCACGATCGGGCTGTTCATGTACGCGCTGATCGTGCTGCCGAACAAGCAGTTCATGGCCATCGCCGGCGCGCTCGCGCTCGCGATCATCCTGCTCCCGATCGTCGCGCGGATCACCGAGGAGATGCTGCTGCTGGTCCCGCGCTCGCTGCGCGAGGCCGCGTACGCCCTCGGCGCGCCGCGGTGGAAAACGGTGCTGACGATCGTGTTGCCGACGGCACTGCCGGGCATCGTCACCGGGCTGATGCTGGCGCTGTCGCGTATAGCCGGCGAGGCGGCCCCGCTGCTGTTCACATCGCTGGGCAATCAGTTCACGAGCACGGACCTGCTGCGGCCGATCGATGCGCTGCCGAGCCGCATCTACTCGTATGCCTCGGGCCCGTTCGACTACTGGCATGAGCAGGCGTGGGCGATGAGCCTGCTGCTCGTGCTGTTCATTCTCCTCGTGAGTCTCGCCGTGCGTGCGATCGCCGGCTCGAAGGTGACGGTGCGCCAGTGAGTCTTCAAGTCGACCCCTCCAAGGAGGCCAGCATGTCCGACCGTGTGCCCACGATGCAGCCGCACGGCGAGGGCCTGGATCTGCGTCCGCGCACGAACGGCGGCGATGCCCGGTCGGTGACAGACAAGCGCCTCGCGCTGCGCGTCGACCACATCTCGGCGTGGTACGGCAAGAAGCACGCCGTCGGCGACGTCTCGCTCGACATCGAGGCGAACTCCGTTACGGCGCTCATCGGCCCATCGGGGTGCGGCAAGTCCACGCTGATCCGCACGTTCAACCGCATGCACGAGGTGGCGACCGGCGCCCGCGCGGAGGGTCACGTGTACCTCGAGGGCGAGGACATCTACGCCCCCGGGGCGGACCCGACGCTGGTGCGACAGCGCATCGGCATGGTGTTCCAGAAGCCGAACCCGTTCCCGACGATGTCGATCGCGGAGAACGTCGCCGCCGGTCTGCGCTTCATGGGCATCCGCTCCAGGTCGGAGATCGATGGCCGCGTCGAGCACGCGCTGAAGGCGGCCGCGCTCTGGGACGAGGTGAAGGACGACCTGAAGAAGCCCGGCATGGCCCTCTCAGGCGGCCAGCAGCAGCGTCTCTGCATCGCGCGCACGATCGCGGTGGAGCCCGAGGTCGTCCTCATGGACGAGCCGTGTTCGGCCCTCGACCCCGTCGCGACGCTGAAGGTCGAGGATCTGATGCGCACGCTGGCGAAGGACTTCACCCTCGTCATCGTCACGCACAACATGCAGCAGGCCGCCCGTGTCAGTGACCACACGGCGTTCATGCTCGCCGGCGACGACGGCGTCGGACGGCTGGTCGAGTACGCGCCGACCGAGGAGATCTTCACCAACCCGAAGGACGAGCGTACCGAGGCCTACATCACCGGACGCTTCGGCTAGGCGACGAGCCGAAGCGAGGCGCACCCACCAATCGAGGCGACATGCCACGTGAGCAGTTCCAGCGCGGCCTCCGCGACGTCGAAGACGGCGTTCTCGAGATGGGGTCGATGGTCGACCGCCAGCTGGATCGGGCGATGCAGGCGCTGATCGACCGCGACCTGCCGCTCGCCGACGCGGTGATCCGCGATGACGGCGAGGTGAACCGCACCCGCTTTCACCTGGACAACATGTGCGTGTCGCTGCTCGCGCAGCAGGCGCCGATGGCGAGCGACCTGCGCCTGATCGTCGCGGTCCTCGCGATGGTGTCCGACCTCGAGCGCATGGGCGATCATGCGGAGGGCATCGCGCAGATCGTGTTGCTGACGCGGGACGAGCCGCTGGTGAAGCCGCTGGTCGACCTCCCCGAGATGGCAATTCAGGCGCGGCAGATGCTGCGTGACGCGCTCGACGCGTTCGTCGATCGCGATGTCGAGTCTGCGTACCTCGTGGGGCGCGCCGACGACAGCGTGGATGCGCTGTACGAGCGCGTGTACCGCGACCTGATCGCGATCATGACCACCGACGGTGCGACGATCGAGCCCTGCACGCACCTGCTCTGGATCGCGCACAACCTCGAGCGCATCGCCGACCGCGCGACGAACATCGCGGAGCGGGTCGTGTTCACCGTGACCGGGATGCTCCCCGAGATGGACGTTTCGAGGTACTAGCCGCCTCCGTTGCTGCGCCTAGCGCTTCGACTGGGCTATGGTTGATCGGTCGCCGGGGGCCGGGGGCTTTCTAGAGTCCTTTGCAATCGGTCCCCGTCGGCACTCTCTCCGATGGCCGAACAAGCAAGAACCCCGGACAGCGCTGTCCGGGGTTCTTCGATCTGCGCGCGCTCGTCGCTACTTGAACGCAGTCGCGTTCGAGGGCGAACCGACCCCGTTCGGGAGGTTGAGCGGCTTCGTGACGAGGAAGAACTCGTAGACGCCGTCACGCGCGCAGTCATCCGCCAGCGCGTCCAGCGACCACAGCTCGCCGATCGGCATGCCGAACATCGCGAGCAGGCGGCGGTGCTGGTAGGAGCCATCGACGACCGGCGTGGCCTCGCAGGGGATGTTGTCGCCGGCGACGGCCGCGATGCGGTGGTCCCAGAGCCACGCCATCGTCTCCTGCGTGCCGCTGAGGCCGGACGACGGCACGAAGCCGTCCATCGCCTCCGGCTTTTCCTGATCCTCGACGCTGAGCGACAGGTAGTTCGTCATCCAGCCCGTGCGGAAGACGAGGATGTCGCCCTCGCGGATCTCGACGCCCTGCTTCTTCGCGATCTCCTCGAGCATCGGGCCGTCGACGGCGACGCGATCCGTGTGCTTGAACGAGGGGCCGACGAAGCGCGGGATGTCGATGAGCACGCCGCGCCCGGAGATGCCGCCGCGCTGCGACAGGTGGTGGATGCCGAGGCGGTCGCTGTTCGCGAGGTCCTCGTCCTGGAGGCCATGGAAGTAGCCGTGGGCGCGGTAGCGCACGTGGCGCAGGCTGTCCCACTGGCTGGAGCCCTGCAGGTAGAAGTTGTCGACGCGGTCATCGCCGCCGCCGCGGTTCACGAACACCACGTGCTCGTACGGGCCGCGCCCGCGCTCCCCCTCGGCGACCTTCGCCCGCCGCGGCAGGTCGAGGGGCAGGTCGAGGTTGATGCTGACGCCGCGCTTCACCAGCGAGGCGGCGTGCTTCACCCGCTCGGGGGTGAGGAAGTTGACCGTTCCGAGGTCGTTGTCAGCCCCGAACACGTCCCAGGCGTAGCGTTCGCCGCCCTCGGGGAACTCGGGCAGCTCTTCGAACAGGGGCAGTCCATCAGGCCCTGGCATGTCGTGCTCCAGTCAGGTTGGCGCCGTCCAAGGACGAGCCGGGACGCCGCATACGTAGTGAGTGGCAGCCGGGAGTCGTCGCGGAGGCCGCGGATCGGCTTGCGGGGGCCAGCAGCCGAGGCTACATTAGCCCCGCTTCAGGCGAGTGTGGCGACCGATCGAATCGAGCGCAAGAACCGAGCCGCTGCCGCCTATCGGCGGAATGCGGGTGTTCGACGGTCCGCGAATCACTAATCTTATGAAGTCGAGCGGAACGCGTCAGCGCGACTCGCATCCTCGAGTAAGGCGTCCTACGCCCTCAGTCGGACAGGAATTCAGATGAAGATCGGTATCCAGGTCATCCAGTCGCGTGACCAGCGCGCCGTCGACCTCGCGCTCAAGGCGGAGGCCGCAGGCTTCGACGGTCTCTGGCTCGCCGGCGGCGGCGACAACTACCTCAAGGCCTGCACGCTGCTCAACGCGACGTCGACGATCACCGTTGGCACCTCGATCACCCCGGCGCTCCTCGCGTCGCCGTCGTTCCACGCGTCGATGTCGAAGTACCTGCAGGAGACCTCCGGCGGGCGCTTCGTCCTCGGCTTCGGGTCGCAGACGAAGGGCCAGATCCGCTTGGAGCTCGGCATCGACCCGCCGAAGATCTCCAAGATGTCGCGCGAGGTGGTCGAGGTCACGAAGGGCATCCTCTCCGGTCAGCCCTTCGAGTACGACGGCGAATTCCAGCACCGCCACGGCCCCGGCCGCCGCATGCGCGGCGTGGCGGTCACGCCGCCCCCGGTCTACTACAGCGGCGTCGGCCCGTTGAACCTGCGCGTCGCCGGCCGCTACACGGATGGGTTCCTCGCGCACCCCATCTTCACGAAGAAGTACTACGAAGACGTGGTCTGGCCGGAGATCGACAAGGGCCTCGAGCAGGCGGGCAAGACGCGCGCCGACTTCGTCATGGTCGCGATGCCGATGACCCTGATCGTCGAGGACGAGGCGGAGCGCCCGATCCTGATGAGCGCCGCCAAGCGCAACCTGGGCAACTACTTCACCACGCACGCGTACGGCACGTTCATGGACATGAACGGCTGGTCGAAGCAGCGCGAGAACGTGTGGGCCGTGTCCGAGGCTGCCGGGCGCAACCCCGCGAAGTTCGACTGGGTCGCCCTCGAGAACGCGATCACGGACGACATGGTCGACGAGGTCTGTCTGCTGGGCACCGCCGACGAGGTGAAGGCGAAGGCGACGAAGCGCTACGCCGGCATCTCTGACTACCTCGACTTCTACCCGATGCACGACAGTTCGCACTCCGCGGAGGAGGGGCAGACGTTCGAGTACGAGAACGTCCTGAAGTTCATCCGCGCGTTCAAGGGCTTCAACAAGTAGCTCACGGATCGCGCGTGTTGGGCGGGAGTTCTGATGGCACAGGTCTTGAGCGGTATGCGCGTCCTTGATCTGAGCGAGGGCATCGCCGGGCCTGTGGCCGCGAAGATGCTCGGGGACTTCGGCGCGGAGGTCATCAAGGTCGAGCCGCCATCCGGTGACTCCGCGCGAAACGCCGGCCCGTTCCGCAACGACGTGCCGAACCCGGAGGAGAGCGCGCTCTTCCTCAACTTCAACCGCAACAAGCTCGGCGTCACACTGGACGTGTTCACGACTGCCGGGCGGGCTGTCCTTGACCGGCTGATCGCGGACGCCGACGTGCTGATCTCGAGCTACTCGCCGGCTCTGTTCGAGCAGCTCGGCCTCGACTACGACGCGCTCAAGGCGATCAACCCGGCGATCGTCGTCGTGGCCGTCACGCCGTGGGGGCTCACGGGGCCGTACCGGGACTACCGCGCCTCGGAGATCGTCCTCGACGCGTTCGGTCACAGCATGGCGGCGTTCGGCGTGCGCGACCGCGAGCCGCTGTCGTTCGGCGGCGGCCTGCGCGGTCACTACGCCGGCCGCTTCGCGGGCCTCGCCGCGCTTGCCGCCGTGGAGAGCGCCCGTCACTCCGGCACCGGCCAGACCGTCGATGTCTCGATGATCGAGGTGCAGGTCGGTAGCGCCGACCGCCGCGCCGTCCAGCTGGTGCGCTACGCGTACAACCACCGCATCTTCTCGCGCCAGCTCACGGGCATCGGTACCGGCAACATCCGCGGCGGCTTCCACCCCTGCGCGGACGGCTGGGTGAACGCCACGCTCGCGCCCGCGCACCTTCCGAAGCTCGTCGAAGTCCTCGGCCATCCGGAGTGGCTCGACGCTCCGGAGTTCCAGCCGATCGCGGAGAAGTGGAACGACCCGGACATCCAGCACGAGCTGAGTGCCGCCTTTCTCAACTGGTCGCTCACCAAGACGCGTGCCGAGATCTCTGAGATCGCGCGGGCCAACGGGTTCCCGATCTACGCGGTCAACCACTTCAGCGACACCCTCCACGACGCGCACCTCGAGGCGCGCGAGTTCTGGGTCGAGGAGACGCACCCGGTCGCCGGCACGAACAAGTACACGGGTCCCCCGTTCCGCCTGCAACGAGGCGGCTACGAGCAGCGCATGCCCGCGCCGCTCCTTGGCCAGCACAACCGCGAGGTGTACTGCGACCGCTACGGCATGAGCGCGCAAGAGCTCGGCGAGCTCGTTGCCGCGGGCGTCGTCACGAGCAGCGAGGAGGCGAAGACCCTCGGCCCCTCGGCGAAACCGGTCGACGCACCCGCTGCGCGCCTGCCCCGCGTCACGCCGAGCAAGCCGCGCCTGCCGCTGGAGGGGATTCGCGTCCTCGACATGACGGCCGTCTGGGCCGGTCCGTCCGCGGCGATGATCATGAGCGACCTTGGCGCCGAGGTGATCCGCGTCGAGTCCATCCAGTTCTTCCCGGCGATCACGCGCGGCGGCGTGATCCGGCCGGAGAGCAACGAGCAGATGGAGGCGTTCACCAACCCCTTCTACAACTCGTACCCCGAGTTCGACCCGGGGGAGCGCCCCTGGAACCGCTTCGGCGGCTTCAACGTGATGGGCCGGAACAAGAAGTCGATGACCGCAAACCTCCGCACCCCGGAGGGCGTCGAGATCTTCAAGAAGCTCGCCGCGATCAGTGACGTGGTGCTCGATAACTACGCGTTCGGTGTCATGGAGCGGATGGGGCTCGGGGACGAGCCGTTGCGCGCGGTGAACCCGCGCCTGATCAACATCAGCATGCCGTTGTTCGGCAACTCCGGCCCGAACCGGTTGATCCCCGGCATGGGGTCGGTCGTCGACGTGTGGTCGGGCTTCCTCGCGATGCGCGGGTACCGCGACTTCGACCTCGGCGCGGGGCAGGCGTCGACGCACATGGACTCGGCGACTGGCCCCAACACGGCGTTCGCCGTGCTGTGCGCGGTCCGCGAGCGTGAGCAGTCCGGCCTCGGCCAGTTCATCGACTTCTCGCAGTCCGAGAACATGCTGCAGGCGGCGGGCGAGTACTTCCTCGACGTGCAGTGGAATGGCAAGGACCGCCCGGCGCTCGGCAACCGCGATCGCTTCGGGGGCATCCAGGGCTGCTATCCGTGCACCGGCACCGACAACTGGGTCGTCCTCACCGTGCGCACTGACGACGAATGGGTCGCCCTCGGCGAGGCGCTCGGGCATCCGTCGTGGATCTCCGACGAGCGCTTCTCATCGGCAGCGCTGCGCTACCAGCACCACAATGAGATCGACAAGCTGATCAGCGAGTGGACCTCGACGCAGTCGCCGTACGACGCGATGCACAAGCTGCAGGCGGTCGGTATTCCCGCGGGCCGCATTTTGAACGAGCGGGACGCCTTCGACGACCCGCACCTGCAGGCGCGCGGCTTCTTCATCAAGACCGTGCACCCGGAGGCCGGCACGCACCTGATGCCGGGCCACCAGTGGAAGATGCTCGGCACGCCGCTTCGCGCCGACTTGCCGTCACCGCTGCTCGGTGAGCACAACGAGTACGTGTACAAGGAACTGCTCGGCTACTCCGACGAGGACTACGCGCGCCTCGAGCGCGAGGAGCACATCGGCCGCGACTACATCATCTAGCCACGACCGATCGAGGTTGCTCGACGTGAGGGGGCCGCGAGGCCCTCTCCACGATCCTCGTGACGTTGAGATGGCAGCGAGGGCGGCCCACCCCTTCCCCTCCCGGCGCGGGAGGGGTCAGAAGAAGAGAACCAAGTGTGAGGAGCTGCGCCCCTCACACTCCCGGCGGAACTTCACAGGCAGCGCCATGTTGGCGCGAGGGATTCGAGCCTTCGCCGGCGTCGAGGTGCGAAGCACCCTCGATCTCGGGGGAGGGCGAGGGCTACGCCCTCGCCAGTCATCCCCCTTTCCGCGCCGGGAAGGGGGCAGGGGGATGGGCCGCCCTGCTTCGCGCCTCGAACGCTGCGATGAACACCGAGACGGGGCGCCCTCGCGAGCGCCCCGTCGTTCATCGTCAGCGCGAAACGAGCTACGCCTTGATGCGCTCCACGACGGCGGAGATGCCCTGACCGCCGCCGATGCACATGGTCTCGAGGCCGATCTGGGCGTCGCGGCGCTCCATCTCGTTGAGCAGCGTCGCCATGATGCGCGCGCCGGTCGCGGCGATGGGGTGACCGATCGCGATGCCTGAACCGTTCGGGTTCGTGCGGTCCCAGTCGGCGTCCGTGAAGCCCCACTCCTTCGTCACCGCGAGCACCTGCGAGGCGAATGCCTCGTTCAGCTCGATGACTTCCATGTCCTTCATGCCCATGCCGAGCCGGTCGAACACCTTCTTCGTCGACGCGACCGGGCCGATGCCCATCGTCTCCGGCGCGACGCCGGCGACCGACCAGCCGAGGATGCGGCCGACCGGTGTGAGGCCGAGCTCTTTCGCCTTCTCCATCGTCGTGACGATGCATGCGGCGGCGGCGTCATTCTGGCCGCTCGAGTTACCAGCCGTCACGGTGGACTCGGGGTCGTCGCGCCCGTAGATCGCGCGCAGGCCCGCGAGCGCCTCGAGAGTCGTGTCCGCGCGGGGGTGCTCGTCGCGGTCGACGATCTTGTCCTCGCCACGGCGCTGCGGCACACGCACCGGGACGGTTTCGTTGGCGAACTTGCCCGCGTCCCACGCGGCGACGGCGCGCTGGTGCGACCGGAGCGAGTACGCGTCCTGCTCGGCACGAGGGATGCTGTACTGGCGTCGGAGGTTCTCGGCGGTCTCGATCATGCCGCCCGGCACGGGGTGGCAGTCGCTGCCGGCCGTGACGCGCGCGCGCGCCAGGCGGTCGAAGAGCTCGATCTTGCCGTCGTTCGGCCCCCAGCGCATCTGGGTGCTGTAGAACTCGACGTTGCTCATGCTCTCGGCGCCGCCCGCGACGACCACGTCGGCCGCCCCGGTCTGCACCATCATCGTCGCGTAGCAGATCGCCTGGAGGCCGGAGCCGCAGCGGCGGTCGAGCTGGAGACCGGGGACGTCGATCGGGAAGCCCGCCTGCAGCATGGCGACGCGACCGATCGCCGGTGCCTCACCGCTCGCGTAGCCCTGCCCGAAGATGCAGTCCTCGATCACCGCGGGGTCGATGCCGGTGCGCTCGACCAGCGCCTTCAGGACGGTGGCCGCGAGGTCGAGCGCGGTGACGTCCTTGAAGACGCCGCCGAAGCGACCGACCGGGGTGCGAAGCGGGCTGCAGATGACGGCGTCGCGTAGTTCCATGATTCGTTCCTTAGATACACATGAAGGTTCTGTTGGAGTCGGCCTGGTTACTCGGGCAGCGCCTGCCAGCTGCGCTTGCCATCGGTGACGAGGATGTGGCCGAGGCCCGGGTTCGGCAGGTGCGCCGACGCGACAAGTGCCTGGCTCTGCGCGATGCGGTCGCCGAGGGCCGCGCGCGTGCCTCGGACGATGTCGGCGTCCCAGTCCCACGTGGACACCCACTCGGGGTGGACGAGGTCCATCGGCGACATGAATGCGTCGCCGATGATGAACGCCTGCTGGCCGCCGGAGCTCAGTAGCAGCGACTGGTGACCGGGCGTGTGGCCGGGTGTCGGCAGGATGGTGAGCGACGGCGTGACCGTGCGCTCGCCGTCGACCAGGTCGAATGCCGCGTTGCCCTCGATCGGGAGGATGTTGCGGGTGAAGCCCGCACGCTGCGGATCCTCCGCCTTGTAGAAGTCCCAGTCCTTCTTCGGCACAAGGTACTGCGCCTTCGAGAAGCGCGGTGCCCCGGTGTCGCGGTCGAGCGCCCAGCCGGTGTGGTCGCCGTGCAGGTGCGTGAAGACAACGGTGTCGACGTCCTCGGGCTTCACGCCGACTTCGCCCAGCTGGTCGATCAGCTTGCCGTTCATCTCGGGGCCGAATCCGGTGTCGACGAGGACGGTCTTGCCGTCGCCGCGGACCAGGAAGCAGCCGAAGTTCATGGCCATCCGGCCACGGTCGTCGAAGAGACCCTGGAAGTCGGCCATCTGGTCGGCGACGTCGGGGTATTTCTCGGCGACGACGTACTTGCCGACCATGTCGGAGAGGGCGAGCAGTTCGACGTTGCCCACGGTGGCGCGTTGCATGAAGGGACCTTCCCGGTGCGTGGCTGGTCGCGGCAGCGCCGCGGGGGACCGCCCGATGTCCGGGCGGGGCGATAAATATACTTGATGCTCGCCGTGGGCCAATGCGGTATCGTGCGCTCGACCGGAGCCGAACCGTGGCTACCGGGTCAGCAGCAGCCCTTTCCGGCGATCACCCCGACGTCCCCGCGTCGCGAAATCCGTGTCTCGCCGGTCATGCGTTTCGCGATTGAGGTGCCTCATGGATTGGAACGACAGCCCCGCGCAGGCAGAATTCCGCGCAGGCGTCCGCCAGCTCATCGCCGAGAAGCTCCCCGCCCGCTATCGCGGCGACGACGGCGGCGAGGGCGAGGGCGATGGCGTCGAGTGGATGGTCGAGCGTCGCTCCGCGAACCCCGAGGCGCAGGCCGCCGCCGCCGAGTGGGCGAAGGCGATTTCCGAGCGCGGCTGGATCGCCCCGCACTGGCCCGTCGAGTACGGCGGGGCCGGCCTCAGCCCGATCGAGCAGATGATCTACAACCAGGAGATGGCGATGGCCGCCGCTCCTCGACGTGTGGGCGGCCAGGGCGTCAGCCAGTTCGGCCCGGCGTTGGTCGTGCACGGCACGCCCGAGCAGAAGGCCGAGCACATCCCGCTGATCCTCGCGGGCGAGCGCATCTGGGCGCAGGGCTTCTCTGAGCCGGGCGCGGGCTCCGACCTCGCGTCGCTCCAGACCCGTGCCACGCGTGACGGTGACTTCTACGTGGTGAACGGCCAGAAGATCTGGACGTCCGGCGGGCACCTCGCGGACTGGCTCTACGTCCTCTGCCGCACCGACCCCGAGGCGCCGAAGCACCGCGGCATCTCGCTGATCATGATGGACAAGAGCACGCCGGGCATCACGGTCCGCCCGCTGGTCAACATGGCGTGGGTCCACCACTTCAACGAGACGTTCTTCGAGGACGTGCGCGTCCCCGTCGCGAACCGGGTAGGTGAAGAGAACCGCGGCTGGTACGTCTCCATGACGTTGCTGGACTACGAGCGCTCCAACATCACGGGCGCCGTCTCCGCGCGTCGTCAGATCCGCCGCCTCATGGACTATGTGAACGGCGCAGGCAAAGAGAACGCGCGCGTGAAGGACTACCCATCCATCCGCTCCGCGATCGCCGACCGCTACATTGAGTCCGAGGTCCAGTTCAACTTCTCGTTCCGCATCATCTCGATGCAGGAGCGTGGACTGATCCCGAACTACGAGGCGTCCGTGAACAAGCTGTTCGGCTCCGAGTTGTCGCAGAAGATGGCCAACACCGGCGTGAAGGCGCTCGGCCTGTGGGGCGGTGTCTGGGACGAAGAAAAGGCGCCGGTGCGCGGCTCGTTCCCCAAGGCGTACTGCCTCAGCGTCTCGTCGACGATTGCTGCCGGTACGTCCGAGATTCAGCGTGGCATCATCGCCACGCGGGGGTTGGGTCTTCCTCGCGGCTAACGCACTGATCGAGGCTCGCGTACCGCACATCGCGGGGGCGCGGCCTCACGAGGGTTCGATGGAGTTCACGTTCACCCCGGAGGAGGAGCGCTTTCGCCACGAGCTGCGGGCGTTCCTCGCTGCCCAGCTGCCCGCGGACTGGTCGGAGCGCGACTTCCTCGGCGACGTGTCGAGGGATGAGCAGCGGGGCGTCGATGACGCCGTGACGCGAGCGCTCGCCGGCAAGGGGTGGCTCGCGCTGCCGTGGGCGAAGCAGTACGGCGGCCTGGGCGCGGGGCACGTGCAGCAGGCGATCTACACCGAAGAGACGGCGTACATGCGGATGCCTGGCGGCGGTGGCGCCGGCGTTGCCTCGGTCGGGCCGTCGATCCAGCGCTTCGGCTCGCGCGCGCAGCAGGAGCAGTACCTCCCGCGCATTGCCGCGGGCCTCGACCGCTGGTGCACCCTGACCGTCGAGGACGACGCGGGCTCCGACGTGGCCGCGATGCAGACGCGCGCGGTGCGCGACGGCGACGAGTACGTGATCAGCGGCGCGAAGACGTGGGTGTCCGGCGCGGAGCGCGCCACCTACGGTCTGCTTGCCGCGCGCACGGACGCGAAGGGCGCGCCGCAGGACGGCATCTCCACGATCATCGTGCCGATGGACGCGCCCGGTGTGACCGTGCGCCCCCTGGACACGCTCGCGGGTGAGCGCGACCTCAGCGAAGTGATCTTCGAGGACGTGCGTGTCCCCGTGCAGCACATGGTCGGTCGCGAGAATGCCGGCTGGTACCAGATGCAGACCGCCAGCGACCTTGAGCGCTCAGGCGTCGGCGCAATCTCGACGGCGAAGGCCAACATCGAGCGGCTCGTCGAGGCGGCGCGTGACGACGACTCGCTGATCGGACGGAACCCCTCGGCGCGTTACGAGCTGGCGGACCGGTGGATCGAAATCCAGGTCGGGTTCAACGTCTCGTACCGTGTGCCGCACCTCCAGGCGCAGGGCCAGCAGCCCGACCAGGAGGCCCACGAGGCGAAACTGTACGGCTCCGAGTTGACCCAGCGCGTCGCGAACACCGGGATGCACCTCCTCGGCCTCGCCGCGCAGGCCGCACCCGGCAGCCGGTACGCGAAGCTGGCCGGGGCGTTCTCGCAGGAGTACTTGCGTGCCACGGCGGCGACGGTGGCGGGGGGCACGTCCGAGATCCAGCGCAACCTCATTGCACAGCGAGGACTGGGGCTACCTCGGGACTGAGCCACCGGGCGCACGGGTGTATTGATCACGATCGAGCATGTAATTGACCGGTCGGTGGGCCGACCTGATACTTCGGCAGCGTTGAGAGGAACGAACGATGGACCTGGGCCTGAACGAACAGCAGGAATTGCTGAAGAACGCCGCGCGTGAGTTCCTTGAGAACGAATGCCCGGAGTCGCACGTCCGCGAGATGGAAGAGGACGAGCGCGGCTACTCGCCGGTGCTGTGGGGCCAGATGGCCGAGCAGGGCTGGCAGGGGCTGCTCATCCCGGAGCAGTACGGCGGCGTCGGCTTCGACTTCCTCGACCTCACGGTGCTCCTCGAGGAGATCGGGCGCGCGCTGGTCCCCGGCCCATACATGTCGACCGTCCTCGGCGGGGCCGTCCCGATCATCGAGGGTGGCAGCGAGGACCAGAAGAACGAGTTCCTCCCGAAGATCGCCTCTGGTGAGCTGATCTTCACGCTCGCACTGACCGAGCCGTCCGCGCGCTTCGACGAGCAGGGCGTGCAGTGCGCCGCCACCGTCAGCGGCAACGACGTCACTCTGAACGGCACGAAGCTCTTCGTATCGGACGCCAACGTCGCCGACTACATGGTCGTCGCCGCGCGCACCGGCAAGGGCGTCACGCTCGCGATCGTCGCGAAGGACCAGCCGGGCGTCACCGTCACGCAGCTGCAGACCATCGCACGCGACAAGCAGTGCGAGGTCGTCCTGAAGGACGCCAAGGGCCAGCTCCTGGGCGCCGAGGGCGCGGGCTGGGCGATCCTCGAGCCGGTCATCCAGAAGTACACCGTCGCAGAGGCCGCGTACCTCGTGGGCCTCGCGCAGATGGACTTCGAGATCTCGGTGGACTACGCCAAGGAGCGTGTGCAGTTCGGCCGCCCGATCGGCTCGTTCCAGGCGATCCAGCACAAGTGCGCCGACATGGTCACGGACGTCGACGGCTCGCGCTTCATCACCTACAAGGCCGCGTGGTGCATCGCGTCGGGTCAGCCCGCCGCGGACACGCAGATGGCGGTGAACATGGCGAAGGCGTGGACGTCCGAGTCCACCCGCCGCGTCGTGGCCCACGGCCAGCAGATCCACGGCGGCATCGGCTTCACGAAGGACTACAAGATCCAGCTCTTCTACCGCCGCCAGAAGCGCGCGGAGCTGGCCTTCGGCGACGCCGACCACCACCGCGAGCTGGTCGCGCAGCAGCTCGGCATCTAGCGCCGGAGCCCGTCTGACTGAACGAACCGCCGGCGCCCGTCGCCGGCGGTTCTGTGTCCGGGCCTGTGGTTGCGGCCTGGATGGGCGGGAGACCCGCCCCGGCCGCGTCAGACCTGCGGGCTCCGAGTGATTTGCGTGCGTGATGGATCGAGGGCGATGTGCGCACCATCTCGACGCAGGCGGGCGCGGAGGCGTACCTTCCGGCGGCACAGTAGAACGGGGTAGGACGATGGCACTCACGACCGACGACCTGGTGGAGATCAACCACATCTACGCGAAGTACTCGCACGCCCTCGACGGCGGAATGACGGAGCTGTTCCTCTCGGTGTGGGCGCCGGACGGCACCTTCACGCAGGAGGGCCGCACGCGCCGAGGGCACGAGGAGCTGCGCGTCATGGGCAGCCGCGAGCCGAGCGAGGTCGGACGTCACCGCCATTTCATCACCAACATCATGATCGACGGTGATGGCGACCAGGCCACCGGCGCCTGCTACCTCTACCTCACGCGCGACGTGAAGCAGGAGCCGCTCATCGGCATCTACGCCGATACGCTGGTGAAGCTCGACGGCCGCTGGGTCTTCAAGACTCGCGAGGTGAAGGGCGACAGCAACCGCCGAGTGTCGGAGAAGTACCGCGAGCAGCAGGCCGCGTGGAAGGCTGCCGGTCTTCCGGTCTAGCCTCGTCCGCCCGGCTCAGCAAACTTGGACAGAAGGCACGACATGCGCATTGGCCTGATCTCGGACACGCACATCCCGGAGGCGCAGCCCGTCCTGTACCCACAGGTGTTCGAGGCCTTCAGGGGCGTTGACTACATCCTGCACGCCGGTGACTGCCACGACCTGAGCGTCATCGACCAGCTCGCCGAGATCGCGCCGATCTACGTCGCGCGCGGCAACGGCGACGACGGGTCAGGTGGACGCCCGATCCAGCCCGATGATCCGCGACTGCGCAACGCGTGGATCGTGGAGCTGGGCGGCAAGCGCATCGGCATCCACCACGACGTGCCGATTCCCGACTGGGAGGGCAACCGCCTACCGGACGCGCTCAACCGCATCTTCGGCACGAACGAGCTCGACATCCTCGTCTACGGCGACACGCACGTCGAGGCGATCGACGAGTTGCACGGCATCCTGTGCGTGAATCCCGGTTCGCCGAACTACCCGCGCAACCTGAACACACAGCACGGCACGATCGGCTTCCTCGACATCGACGACGACGGCAACGTCGAGGCGAGCATCTGGATGCTGACGGAAGACGGCATCAAGCCGCACGACATGCACCACTGGAAGCGCCCCTGGTAGCCGCGGTCGTCACGTGATCGGTCGTGCAGGGGGCCCGCAGGTCGGGGTCGGGCTGGCGCGGGTATCCCGCGCACGAGCCTGATAGGGAGCGATACGTATGCGTCTCGGAGTGCTGTCCGGCGGAGCGGGCGACGACTGGCGTCGCACGCGCGAGAAGATCAAGGTCCTGGACGATCTTGGCATCGAGATCGTGTCGGTCGGGGAGTCGTGGGGGCGATCCGCCGTCCCGTGGCTCGCCACCCTCGCGACGCACACCTCGAAGATCACCGTCGGCACGTCGATCCTCAACGTGTTCTCGCGTACGCCGGCCGCGATCGCGCAGGACTTCGCGATGCTCGAGGAGCTGTCCGGCGGACGCATGCTCCTCGGCCTCGGGTCGTCCGGCCAGTACATGGTCGAGAAGTACCACGGCGTCCCGTTCGATCGTCCCCTTCAGCGCCTGCGCGAGTACGTCGAGATCTTCGATCAGTTGATCGCCGGCGAGCCCTGCGACTACGACGGCGAGGTCTTCCAGCTCGGTGGCGGCTTCAAGATCCGTTACAACCGCCCACGCACGAAAGTGCCGGTGCTGATCGCCGCGATCTCGCCGAAGTCGATCCACCAGGCCGGCGAGGTCGCCGACGGCGTGATCCCGATCCACTGGCCGGTGCACCTGTTCAAGCAGTTGCGCGACGACCTCGAGGCTGGCGCCCGGGACGCAGGCCGCTCCGGTCACGTCTTCCAGATCAACCCGCACATGCACGTCGACATTCTCGACGGCTCCGAGGACGACGCTGCGAAGTGGCGCGAGGCGCGGCGGCAGATCCAGCACTACATCAACCGCATGGGCACCGTGTACGCGCACATGCTGGAGCGCAACGGCTACGAGGACGAGGTTCACGCCTCGCAGGCAGCGTGGGCCGCGCGCGATGCCGAAGCCTCGATCGCCGCGATCTCGGACGACATGGTGCGCGCCGCGCAGTGCATCGGCAGCCTGGACGAGGTGCGCGAGCAACTCAAAGAGCGCGCCGCGCTGGTCGACATCCAGATGCTGTACATGCCGCACACCGACGACCCCCGCGAGGTGGGCCGCTGGTTCGAATCGCTGATGAAGTAAGTGGTCGCTCCGCACGCCGACAGCGCGCCCGACGAGGTCCTCGACACCGGGCTGCGCGCCCGGGTCGGTCGGGTGTACTGGGGCTACTGGCTCGTCGGCGCGGCGTTCCTCTCGTCGTGGATCACGACGTCCGCGCAGAACTCCGTGTTCGGTGCATTCAGCCGTCCGATGACGCAGGATCTGCACTGGGCGCAGTCGGAGTTCATCCTCGCCCGCACGCTGGGCCAATTCGTCATGGCGTTCACCGGGCTCTTCATCGGCACGTACGTCGACCGCCACGGTGGGCGTCTCCTCATGACGGTCGGCACCATCATCATGACTTCGGCGATGTTCCTCGGCTCGTTCGTGACCGAGCTGTGGCAATGGTGGTTGCTCAACGGCCTCATCCTGACTGCCGGCGCCGCGATGTCGGGCACGCTCGTGGTGAACGTCACCCTCTCCAAGTGGTTCGTGGAGCGCCGCGCGCGCGTCGCCGGGATTGCCTCGATGGGCGTCGCCTTCTCCGGGGCGCTGATGCCGCCGGTGGCCACCGCACTGATCGAGGCCGAGGGTTGGCGCATGGCGTGGCGGCTGCTGGCGCTCGGCACCCTCGCGATCGGGCTGCCGCTGACGCTGCTGATTCGACGCACGCCAGAAGACTACGGGCTGCATCCGGACGGCAGGTCGAATGCGCAGGTCGCGGCGGGTGCGGGCCGCACGGCGACGCATGACTTCGACACTTCGCTCACCCGTAGTCAGGCGATCCGGACATCCTCGTTCTACCTGATCGTCGCGGGTTTTGGCCTCGGCACGCTCTCGATCAGCATCATGATCCTCCAGACGATCCCCTACCTGACCTCCACCGGATACGGCGCGGTGTTCGGCGCCTCGATGATCACCGTCACGTCGATCCCCTCGATGCTCACCAAGCCGTTCTGGGGCTGGATGGGCGATCGCACCGACCCGACGCGGAGCGCGATTCTCGGCTTCATGACCAACGCAGTCGCCCTGGTCCTCATCGTGTTCGCTGTCCGTGCGCACGCCGATTGGTGGGTGATCGGCGGGTTCTTCCTGCTCGGCTTCGGGTGGGGAGGGCTGATCCCACTCCAGGAAACCGTATGGGCGTCGTTCTTCGGGCGGCGCTACCTCGGCGCGGTGCGGAGCGCGGGCTTGCCGTTTGCCTTGCTCATCGGCGCCAGTGGGCCGTTCCTGATCTCGTACTACTACGACCGCACGCATTCGTACGACGGCGCATTCCTCACTGTCGCCGCGCTCGCCGTCGTCGCCACGGTGCTGCTGCTCTTCGCGAAGAAGCCCGAGGCGCGCCGCGCCCTCTCCGAGGGCTAGCGGAGCAGAACCTTCCTCGACGAGGGGCATGAAGAAGCCCGGACGCGCCGCCGAGTGACCTCGACGGCGCGCCGGGCGCGATTCGTGCGGGCGAGTAGCCGAGGGCTACTTGTACTCGCGTGCCGCCTGGTCGCGGAACGGGCCGTCTCGCATCTCGAGCCAGCCGCGCATGCCCTCCGCCTGGCGCACCACCTGACCGGACTTGCCGGCGTCCTGCATGGTGTCGGAGGCGTGGCCGAGCTGGTGGTAGAGGAAG
The DNA here is from genome assembly GCA_947470025.1 of Chloroflexota bacterium. GTDB lineage: Bacteria > Chloroflexota > Dehalococcoidia > UBA2979 > UBA2979 > SHYQ01. Next base: position 21,866 of record CANIRU010000003.1, on the reverse strand, counting down.
TGCAGCTCGTAGGCGATGAGCTGCCCCTGTGCCTCGAGCATCTTGTTGATCGACTTCTTCGTGAACCACGTCTGGCGGACGGGCATCAGGGCGATGCGGTCAGCGAGGCGGCGGCACTCGGCGTCGAGGCGGCCGTCCGGCACGACGCGGTTGATCATCCCCAGGGCGTGGGCCTCGTGGATGTCCAGCGGGTCGCCGGTCCAGAGCATCTCCTTCGCCTTGCGCACGCCAATGTCCCATGGCAGGTGCATCAGTTCGCCACCGGTGCCGGCCTGCGGCGGCCGGAGCGACGGGCACCAGAGGTTGGTGGACTCCTCGGCGACAATCAGGTCGCAGGAGAAGGCGGTCATCATGCCGCCGATGACCACGTGGCCCTTGATGCCGGCGATCGTCGGCTTCCGCAGGTTGCGGATGGTGAGGTTCGCCTCGTAGTAGTACTTCTCCTCGCGGTCGTACCGCTCCTCGACGCTGCCGGGGCGCGAGTCGAGCCAGAACGGCTTCGGCTCTCGCGTGCGTCCGGAGACGTCGTGGCCAGCGGAGAACGAGCGGCCCGCGCCGGTCAGGATGATGACCTTCACGGCCTGGTTCAGGTCCGCGTGCTTCATCGCGCTGTCGATGTCGGCGATGACGTCCAGGGAGAGCGTGTTGTGGCTCTCGGGATGGTTGATCGTCACCGTCGCGACACCGTTGTCGGCGACCTCGTACAGCACATGCTCGAACGTCGGCAGCTCAGCCAAGGGAGTGTCCTTCCAACAATCTTTTTATAGGCGGATATAGGGAATGCGGCTCGCACTGTAGCACTGTGGCGAGCCTGCGCCGAATGCTACGGGTGTGATGACTACGGGATGTGTAGTACGAACGTGCTAGCCCCGTCAGGCCCGTTTCTGGTGAAGAATTGGTAAAGGTCGAGAGGGCAGGTTCGATAGGACCAGTGTGATGTATTATTCCGACCGCTCGCGTGTCCGGGCCGACTGGACTCTCGTCGCGAGTTCCCCGCGCCAGAAAGGCATTCCCATGGACTGGAACGACACTCCTGAGCAGTCGGCCTTCCGCCAGGAGGTACGTACCTTCATCGATACGAAGGTGCCGCCGCGCTACCAGCGCGACCAGCAGGGCTTCGGTTCGCAGTACGACTGGATGGAGGACCGCAAGGACTCCGACCCGGCGGTGCAGCGTATCTCGCAGCAGTGGGTGGACGCGCTGGGCGAGAAGCGGTGGGTTGCCCCGCACTGGCCGAAGGAATACGGCGGGGCCGGCCTCTCCCCAATGGAGCAGTTCATCTACAAGCAGGAGATGACGATCGCCGAAGTGCCGCAGGGTCTTCCGGCTGGCGCCTCCATGCTGGGCCCGACGTTGATCATTCACGGCACCGAGGAGCAGAAGAAGGAACACCTGCCGAAGCTGCTCAGCGGCGAGGTGGTGTGGGCCCAGGGCTACTCGGAACCGGAGGCCGGCTCCGACCTCGCGAACCTGAAGACCCGCGCCGTCCGAGACGGCGACGACTACGTGGTCAACGGCCAGAAGATCTGGACCTCCGGCGGTCACTTCGCCGACTGGCTCTTCGTCCTCGTGCGTACCGACCCGGAGGCGCCGAAGCACCGTGGCGTGTCGTTCGTGTTGATGAACAAGGCGACCCCCGGCATCACGATCCGCCCGCTGGTGAACATGGCGGACGAGCACCACTTCAACGAGACGTTCTTCGACAACGTCCGCGTCCCGGTCTCCAACCGGGTCGGCGAGGAGAACCGCGGCTGGTACGTCGGCATGACGCTGCTCGACTTCGAGCGGTCGAACATCACCGGTGCCGTCGCCGCCCGCCGCGAGATCACGCGGCTGATCGACTACGCGAAGGGTGCGGGCGCTGAGCAGTCCCGCATCCACGAGTTCCCGTCCGTCCGCGACGCGCTCACCGACCGCTACATCGAGAGCGAGGTGATGTACAACTTCTCGCTGCGCATCATCTCGATCCAGGCGCGTGGCATGGTGCCGAACTACGAGGCCTCCGTCAGCAAGACGTTCGGCTCCGAGCTCGCCCAGCGCGTCGCCAACACCGGCGTGAAGGCGTTCGGCCTCTACGCCAACGTGTGGGACAACGAGAGCGACCGCGCCGCGATGGGCGCCGGGCCGACGAGGTCGTACGTGCGTTCCGTGTCGGCGACAATCGCCAGCGGCACCTCCGAGATCCAGCGCGGCATCATCGCCACGCGCGGCCTCGGCCTGCCGCGCGGCTAGCAGCTGACCGAGGCGTTCTCGCCCAATCTGTCACCAATCGCCGGACTCTGGCCTGTGCTGGAGTCCGGCGTTGCATCACCGACGTACCAATAACGTCGTATTGAGGGGATCCGAGATGGCTGACGAGGTTTTGTACGAGCGCGACGGCCGGCTCGCCTACGTGACGCTGAATCGCCCGGAGCGCCTGAACGCGTTCAGCGCCGCCGTGTGGGCGGGCCTGGAGGCCAGCTTCGCGAAGGCGAACGAGGATCCCGAGGTACGCGTGATCATCCTGCGCGGCAACGGCCGCGCCTTCAGCGCCGGCGCCGACGTGCGCGCCCGCAGCGAGTCCACGACCCCGGAGGAAGAGCAGCACGCCCGCGGTGACGTGGTCGACGACGCGATCAACCTCCACCGGAGCATCGACCGCTACCTGCGCTTCTTCAACAACCCGAAGCCCATCATCGCCCAGGTCCACGGCTACTGCCTCGGCGTCGCCAGCCAGACCGCGGTCATGTGCGACATCACCGTGGTCGCCGAGGACGCGCGCATCGGCCTGCCGTCCGTCCCGTTGGGGGGCGGCTACATCAGCCCGATGTGGTCGTGGCTGATCGGCCCGAAGCGTGCCAAGGAGATGTCCTACACGGTCGGTGCGCAGATCGACGGCAAGACCGCCTCCGACTGGGGCTGGGCGAATCGCGCGGTGCCCGCCGACCAGCTGGAGTCCACGGTGAAGGAGATGGCGACGCGGATGGCGAACCTGCCGTCCAAGTTCCTCCAGCTCAAGAAGTCCAGCATCAACCGGCAGATGGATATCCAGGGCTTCAGCGCGGGCATCCGCACCGGCGCCGAGATGGACGCGCTCCTGCACTACACGGCCGAGCTGGACACGGTGCGCGCGTCGATCCGCGCGAATGGTCTCCGTGGAACGATCGAGTCGTTCAACAGCGGGGAGCTTCTCTAGCCCACCAGTGGGCGCGGCCTCTGCCGCGCTCAGCGATTGTGGTAAGTCTGACGTTTCGGAGGGAATAGACTTTGACTGAAACTGGTTACTGGTCCCGATCGACGGTCTCGCGCCGCGGTCTGATCCGTGGCGCTGGCGTGATGGGCGTTGGCCTGTCCGCCGCGGCGCTGATCGGTTGCTCGAGCAACTCGAAGGAGACGGTCCCGGCCGCCACCGGCAGTTCCGCGGGTGGCGCGGTCGCGTCCACCGCCCCGAAGGGCACGATCCGCCAGGGCACCGGCAAGCTCAGCGAGTCGTACGACCCCGCGACCATGCTGTCCGCCGGTCCCACCTACTGGGGCAACTGGGGCAACCTGGCGCTGACCGCGAACAAGCAGAACTACAAGCTCGAGCCCTCGCTCGTCGAGTCGTGGGAAGTGAAGTCCCCAACCGAGATCGCGCTGAAGGTTCGCAAGGGCGTGTTCTTCCACGACAAGGCCCCGACCAACGGCCGCGAGATGAACGCGTCTGATGTCGCATACAGCCTGAACCGTCACGCCGCGCTCCTCGACAAGGAGAAGGTCGCGCTTTACCCGCGCCGCACGAACTTCCGCTTCATGACGGAGGCCGTCGCGACGGACGCGGGCACCGTGACGCTGAAGATGTCGGCGCCGAACAGCGCGATCCTCAACGGCATGGCCGACATGCGCACGCCGATCATGCCGGTCGAGTCGAAGGACACGGGGTTCACGGACCCCTCGAAGGTCGTCGGCACAGGCCCGTACATGATCAAGCAGTTGGACAACGCTGGTAACGGCACCCTGGTCGTGAACCCCAAGTACTGGGAGAAGGGTATGCCGAAGGCCGCCGAGGTCACGAAGCAGTCCTTCGACACATACCAGGCCAACACGGCCTCGTTTATCGGCGACACCATCGACTACCTCACCATGACGAACCAGCCGTGGTCCGAGGTGCAGGCGGTGCAGAAGGCGCGCCCGGACGCGCAGGTCCTGAAGTGGGACTACGGCTACATCCACTACCTGCGCTTCAACAACAAGAAGCAGCTCTTCCAGGACGAGCGCGTCCGTCGCGCCCTCACTCTCGTGATCGACGGCAAGGCGATCGGCGATGCGTTCTACGGTGAGCTCGCTCAGCCGACCGGCCCGCTCGTCTCCACGTGGGTGAACGAGGCGATCCCGGCGTCCGAGATCGCGAAGCGCCCCGGTTGGAACCCGTCCACCAAGGAAGCCGACATCGCCGAGGCGAAGAAGCTGATGGAGGCCGCGGGCTTCAAAGAGGGCGAGATCAGCGCCGCGATCATGGTCTTCAACACGCCGGTGCACCCGGCGAACTCTGAGCGCGTCCGCGCCCAGTGGCTGAAGGTCTGGCCGAAGATCAAGATCACGCTGGACGGCCCGGTCGACTCCGGTCCGTTCAACCAGCGGCTCGCGTCGGGCAACTTCGACATGATGGCGTACTCGAACCTTCCCACGACCGACGGCGCCGTGGAGTTCCAGAACTTCTACGCCTCGGACGGCAGCCGCAACTACGGCAGCTTCGCCGACCCCGAGGTCGACAAGCTCTGCGCGGCGGCGATCCAGGAGTTCGACATCGCGAAGCGCGGTGCCCTGATCAAGCAGGCCGAAGAGATCGTCATCAACAAGTCGCCGATCATCGCGTACTACTACGCGAAGCAGGTCGCCTTCGTGACGCCGAAGTGGGCGGGCTACGAGGGCTACCCGGGGCCGGGCGGCCAGAGTGGCTCCGACCTGGTCGAGGCGTGCAAGTTTGTCAGCCTGAAGTAACGTATGCATGCCGAGCCGGGGTCGCCCCGGCTCGGCATGCTGAACCAACTGGTTGCTAGGGACGGGGTTGCGGGGCTATGGGCAGGTACATCGCACGACGCGTGTTGGCGCTCATCCCGCAGCTGCTGATCATCCTGGCGCTCGTCGTCGTGATGGTGGAGCTGACGCCGGGCAACGTGATCGACTCCATGCTGGGCGATTCCGGCCAGATCACGCCTGAGGCACGCGCGAAGCTCGAGCACTCGCTCGGCCTCGACAAGTCGTTGCCCGTCCGATACGTCACCTACCTCGGCGGCGTCGTCCGCGGCGACCTGGGTGTCTCGATCACTCGAGGTCGCCCGGTGTCGGACATGATCCAGGAGCGCGTCCTGGTGACCACCGAGCTGACCCTTTATGCGGTGGTAGTGAGCATTGTGATCGGCATCCCATTGGGGATGGCGGCCGCAGTGGCACGCGGCAAGGTCACGGACTACGCGATCCGGTTCTTTGCGGTGCTGTTCCTCGGCATCCCGAGCTTCCTCGTCGCGACCATGATGGTCCTGCTCCCGGCGCTCTGGTTCCGGTGGCGACCACCGCTCTTCGTGCCGCTCGACAAGGGACTATTGCCCCATCTGTTCTCCATGCTGCTCCCCGTGGTCGCGGTTTCGCTGGTCTTCATGGCGACGAACGTCCGCATGATGCGATCGTCGTTCATCGACGTGATGCAGCAGGACTACATCCGGACGGCGCGCTCCAAGGGGCTCACGGCAACGCGTGTCTGGTTCAAGCACGGCCTGAAGAACGCACTGCTGCCGACTGTGACGCTCATTGGCCTGCAGGCTGCCGGACTGGTCTCCGGCGCCGTGGTGGTGGAGCAGGTGTTCACGCTCCCCGGCCTCGGCGGCATCCTCTTCGACGCGCTGGCACGACGTGACTACCCGGTGATCCAGGGGATGGTGCTGCTGGTCGGCACTGCTGTCGTGCTTCTCAATCTGACGATCGACGTGATCTACAGCACGCTAGACCCGAGGGTGAGCTTCAAATGAGCCAGTCACAATCCACCATCGACGCGATCCTAGCGAGTGCCCCGCGGCGGCGCGCGATCGGTGGCCCGGCGATCTTCCAGGCGCTGTACAACTACGCGGTGAAGCAGCCGGTCGGCTTCGGTGCGGCGGTGGTCATCTTCGGCGTGATCCTGATGGCGCTGCTCGCGCCGTACATCACGCCCTACCCCATGAACTACATCCCGGACAAGCCGGACGTGCTCGCGGGCGCGTCACAGGCGCACTGGTTCGGCACCGACCAGTACGGTCGTGACGTGTACACACGTCTGGTCTACGGTGCGCGCGTGTCCATGTATGTGGGCGTCGGCGCGACGCTGATCTCGACGATCTTCGCCGCGACGATCGGCCTGACGGCCGCGCTGGTGCGCGGCTGGGTCGACACGCTGCTCGTCCAGATCATCGACGTCATCCAGGCGATCCCGGCGATCATCCTGCTCGTCGCGATCCTCTCCACGATCGGCTCGAGCCTGACGAACATCGTCCTCGTGCTCTCGTTCCGCGCGAGCTTCGTCTCCGCACGGGTCGTCCGAGGCGCGGCGTTGAGCCTCGCGCAGGAGCCGTACATCGAGGCCGCGAAGTCCGTCGGCGCGAACAACATCCGCACGATCATCAGGCACCTGCTGCCAAACGTCGCTCCCGTGCTCTTCGTGCTGATGAGCGTGTCGGTGTCGCAGAACATCATCACCGAGGCGAGCCTGAGCTTCCTTGGCTATGGCGTGAAGGACCCGACGACGACCTGGGGCGCGATGGTCGGGCGGGACAGCTGGACGTACATGATCTCGTCGCCGGGCCTGCTGCTGGTGCCGACCGTGGCGCTCGTCATCACCGTGCTCGCGGTGAACCTGTTCGGCGACGCGCTCCGCGACCACCTCGATCCGCGTCTCCGAGGCCGCTAGCGAGCATGGGCAGTTGAACGAACAGGGGAGCGGCGCGAGCCGGTCCCCTGCTGTGTGTGTGGCGCGCCGGAGCGAGGCGTGGCGCCGTCGATGAGGAAGCTCGACCGTTCAACCGAGGGGTGCCCCATCCCGAGACGGATTGGAAGCTACGTGCGGCGGCGGTTCGCGATCGCGCAGACGCTGGTGCGGCCGAACGAGCCGTCGAGGTCGTAGAGAGCGCACTCGCCGATTGCGATTCCGGCTGTCGAGTGGTGCGCGACCACCTCGATGCCGATCCATTCGCCGACCGGGGCGCGGTGCATGTACAGCGTCGTGTCCGCGTTCACGTAGTTCAGGCCGTGCGCACCGGAGTTCGAGAACGGGCTGGCCGAGTCGGAGATCATCGCCGCGCGGACGAGGGGGCTCGGTGGGTCGTCGCCGAGGAATGCGGCGACGTCGTGCAGCCAGGCGCGCTTCGGCGCGAGTTCGCCGCCCTCGGCCGGGTTGCCGCTGATGTAACGGCGCTCCCAGATCGGCAGACGGCCGTCGCCCCACGACGAGATCGGCAGGGTGTCAGGGTGCGGCACGTCCCACGTCGGTGGGGTCCAGACGTCGCCCTCGGGCGGCTCGGTGCGGCGCAGCATGACGACGCTCGCGCGCACGATCTCCTGCTCGTCGGCGATCAGCACGGCGTCGACGACACGAATGCGCCCGCCGTCGCGGGCCACGGTGGTCGCGACGCGCAGCGGCACCATCGGCGCGAGGCGGAACATGTCGACGGTGACGCGCGCTACCTGGAACTCGGGGTCGAGGTGGCGACGCTCGACCTCGTGCATCAGCAGGCCGGAGATCGCGCCGCCTCGCAGCGAGTTCGCGTCCCAGCCGCTCTGCGTCCATGCCGTGGGGATGTAGTGATCGCCGTCGGGCAGGAAGAACGTCTGGGGTGTGGTGTTGGTAGCGTCGCTCGTCCTCATGCGGCCAACTCTAGGAGACGCCTGTTCGACGGGGAAGAGCGCTCGGTCGGACGGCGCGGCTACCGCCGGCGCAACGCGCCGAGGAGCGGCGATCCGGTGCCGATCAGGAAGCCGAAGTCGTACCAGCCGCCCTCGCGGGCGACGTTGAAGAACGGGTACTGCTCCAGGTAGCCGACGAGGTGTGCGAGCAGGATCACCCACGCGGTCAGTCCGTTCCAGATGCCCCAGAGCAGGTCTTGCCACCACATTGCAGGGCTCCTTCAGTCGCACGCGATCGCGCGACGCCTCGAGGCTAGCGCACCCAGGTGATGTTGGACTCGCCGGCCGTGTTGAACGCCGACACGCCGATGCTGCCCGTGGGGCGGCACACATGGATCGGGCCGTACTGGTGGTCGGCCCCCGGGACGTCGAGCGCGGGCTTCACGGTGCCGTCGCATTCCTTGAGGTAGATGCGGAAGCCGGTCGCGCCGGTGCCGCCCTCCCACGCCAGCGTCAGGCGGCCCGATTCGGCCTCGCCGGGCGGGATGGGCGTGCTGAGGTCGGGGATGCGTCCGGTGAGCTTGAGGTTCGTCGGCGCGCTCGGCGATCCGGGCGCTGCCGTCGAGGTGGCGGTGGCGCTGGGCGTCACGGAGGAGGTGCGGGTCGCGCTGGGCGTGGCGGTTGCCGTCGCCGTCTTGGTCACGACGGCCGTGACGGTCGCGCTCGGCGTCCCGGGTGTCGGGGTGCAAGCGGCGAGCAAAGTCGCGAGCAGCAGCGTGGCCGCAAGGGCGAACGGTCGGTTCATGGAGGCTCGATTCTTCTGTGGTCTCTCAAGGAGGCCGAGGCCTCATTGTGTGACGCTGCTCGCTCGTCGTCCGTTCCGCTGCCGCCGGATTCGTGGCGACATCATGTCAAACCGTCCGAGCGAGCAGCCGGAAGCCCTGCGACCGCTCGAAACCAGTTGCGCTGATAATGCGCCGGTACTCGACGCTGGCACTCTCGAACGGAACCGCTATGACGATGTCGCCCACGCCGCTCCCGCTGATCCGCGCCGAGCGAGGTGCCGCCGCCACGCCCCACTACCTCGCGACGCAGGCGGCGATGGGGGCCCTGATGGAGGGCGGCAACGCCATCGACGCGGCGGTGACCGCGAACGCCGTCCTCGGCGTCGTGGAGCTGGCGGCGTGCGGGCTCGGCGGCGACCTGCTGATGCTCTATCGCGACGGCAAGACCGGCGAGATCACGGCGCTCAACGGCAGCGGGCGCGCCGGGGCCGCCATGACCACCGCCGCGTACCGGGCGCGCGGCCTTGAGGAGATGCCGACCCGCGGGCCACTGCCGGTCACCGTGCCGGGCACCGTCGATGCGTGGGACGTCGCGCTGAAGCGCCACGGTACATGGGACCTCGCGCGGGCGCTGGCGCCGGCGATCCGATACGCGTCCGAGGGTTTCCCGGTCGGCCGCTTCCTGTCCTCGAACATCGCGCGGTCGATCCCCGACATGTCGTCGGACGCGAAGGCGCGGTACCTCGATGGTGGCCGCGCGCCGGCGGTTGGCGACCGGCTGCGCCTGCCCGACCTCGCGGCGTCGATGCGCCTGATCGCCGAGGGCGGCCGCGACGCGTTCTATCGCGGCGAGCTCGCCGGGCGCATCGCGTCCTCCGTGCAGGCGGCGGGCGGCCTGCTCACCGCCGAGGACTTCGAGGCCCACGTCCCAGCGGACTGGGTGACGCCGCTGCGCGGTCATTACCGTGGCCTTGAGGTGCTCGAGGCGCCGCCCAACAGCCACGGCATGGCCGCGCTGCTGATGACGCAGATCCTGGAGGGCTACGACTTCGCCCCGGACGGCTCGCAGGCCGCGCGCGAGCTGCACCTGATGGTCGAGGCGAAGCACCAGGCGTTCGCCGAGCGCGACCGCTGGGTCGCCGATCCGGCGTTCATGCGCGAGCCCGCCCCCCTCGCGCGGCTGTTGTCGGCCGAGTGGGCCGCCGAGGCACGCGCATGCATCGACGAGACACGGGCGGGCGTGGCGGTCAGCCCCGGCGGCCACGGCGACACCGTGTTCCTCACGGTGATGGACCGCGACGGCAACGCGGTCGCGATCACGCAGAGCCTGTATTGGATCTTCGGGTCCGGCCTCGTCGCCGGGGACACTGGCATCCTGCTGCACAACCGCGGCGCAGGCTTCAACCTCGACGAGTCGCACCCAAACGCGCTCGCCGCCGGCAAGCGCCCGTTCCACACGCTTGCTCCGGCGATGGCGCTGCGCGACGGCAAGTTCGCGCTGGCGTTCGGCACGAGGGGCGCGCACGGCCAGCCGCAGACGCACGTTCAGCTGCTGAACCGCATCGTCGACCAGCGCATGGGCCTCGCCGAGGCCCTCGCCGCTCCGCGCTGGATCTCCGGCTCCGTCGACGGCCGCGACGCGCACACGCTGCGCGTGGAGTCGCGCTTCGGCAGCGAGACGATCGATGCGCTCGCGCGCATGGGACATCGCGTCGAGGTAGGCGATGCGTGGGACCACGCCGTCGGTCACACGAACGCGATCGCCCTGGACGGGGCCGGCGGCTTCTTCACTGCCGCCACCGATCCTCGCGCGGACGGGGCCGCCGCCGGCTGGTAGCGCCGGTCGCTCTGCTAGTTGCTCGACGGGCCGGGGATGCCCGTCGGGAAGCTCGAGGGCGGTAGCGGTGTGGGGGTGCTCGTCACGATCGGGGGCGGCGTGGCTGTCGAGCCGATCGGCCGTGTCAACGTGACCGCCGTCGCGCCGGAGAATCCGTTCGGGAACTTCGCGGTGAACTCGCTGCGGATGAACGCGGGGCCACCGACGACCAGCAGGCGGAACGCGCCACCGCCGTCCTGTGCCCAGACACCGCTCGCGGTGCTCGTCCGTGCCGCGACCTCGAGCTGATCGACGGAGCCGCCAAGGAACACGACCGCTGCCTGCCCGTTTGCGCTGAACGCCGGCGTTGCGGCGAACGTGCCGCTCGGTGTCTGCGCCTGTGCGGCGCTCACACCGACGACGCCGAGCAGGGCGCCCGCGACGAGCGTGGCAAGGAGGGCTGCGCGACGGATCACCGTGACCTCCTCGACGGGGTGTGTGCCGTCCGATCATGCAACGAATGTCGAGGCGTCGGCGTTACCGGCGTTGAGGCAGGCGTTGCTGACCCATCGCGGGCCCCGACCTATCGTGCGACCTCGACCGGGCCCGGCGTCGTCGGGTGGGCGCGCAGGGCGCGCGGCGGCTTCTGGAAGAAGAACGACGCGCTCGCGATCACGACCGCGGCGAGGATCAGCCACCAGAACACCTCGAACGACATGCCGTGGTCGAGCATGTAGCCGCCGATGGGCCCGCCGAGCGAGCTGATCACGACCATCGCGAGTGTCATCATCCCGCGGATGCTGCCCTGGTGCGTGCGGCCGAAATACTCCGGGATCATCATCGTCTGGAAGACGGACGTGGTTCCGCTTCCGATGCCCCAGACCAGGTTGTGCAGGATGACCGACCCCGGCCACGTCATGCCGAGGGTCAACGGCAGGATGCCGACCGTGCGGAACACGCCGCCGAGGACGCCGAGGTAGCGGATCGGCACTCGCTCTGCGTAGACACCCATCAGCATGTTCGCGGCCGCGAACATGAACGGGTCGATGAACAGACCGAGCGAGATCAGGTCGCCGGAGAAGCCGATCCCCGTCCAGTACTGCGGGCGGAACAGCAGGAACGGCGAGATGGCGAACATCAGCAACGTCGTCGATGCGAAGTTCGCCCAGAACACGGGCGTGCGCACGGCCTCGCGCATCGTGTAGTCGCGATCCTCGTGCGTCACCGGCGCCGTCGAGGTCGATGCGACCGCGGGGGCGGGAGCCGCGGTCACCCCGTCCGGGCGCAGTCCCATGTCCTCGGGGCGCCGTCGCATGAAGAGCGCGTACGTCGGCACGACGCCGAGGAACGCGATCACGCCGAACACGACCCACGTCTCGCGCCAACCGATGCCGTTGATCATCCGCAGCGCGACCAGCGCGAACACGGCCGAGCCGAGCAGCTGTCCCGCCGAGGAGATCGCGATCGCGCGGCCGCGCTTCAGCACGAACCAGTTCGCGGGAGGCACGATCGTCAGCGTGTTGCCGCCGACGATGCTGAAGCCGCTGAAGCCCGACAGGATGAAGAGCGCGTACAGCGCATAGACGTTCGTGGTGACCGAGAACCCGATCAGCGTGATGCCGACGATCGTGCCCGCGATCGCGCCCGGCCAGCGTGCGCCGTAGCGGTCCACGATCCGACCGAGCACCGGTGCGAACAGCCCGCCGGCGATCATGCGGAAGGTGATCCCGAGCACCAGCTCCGCCTTCGACAGGCCGAGGTCAGCCGTCATCGGCGCGATGAACACCGAGAAGACGAGCGGGTTCGTGCCCGCAGTGGTGAAGTTCGCCAGCCAGGTGACGGCGACGATCACCCAGCCATAGAAGAACCGAGGCTGCGGCGGGGCGGCGGTGACCATGCGGGTTCCTGTCGGGCGAACGGTGCGGTGGATCGGGGAGTATCGGCGGAGGTTACGGGCCGTCGAGGTCGGCGGCAATCTGGTCGAAAGAGCGTGCGGGGAATGCCGAGGGCCGGTGCGCGAGCACCGGCCCCGTGGTCCTCGAATGCTGCGGGTTAGCCGCGGAGGCGCTTGATGATCGCGTCCTCGTGGCTGAAGTCCCAGTTGTAGTTCTCGTGGATGTTCGCGCGGCGGAACCACTCGTAGGTGTCCGCGCACGCCGCCTCGAAGGTGTGCTCCTGGCGGAAGCCCGTGTGGTCGAAGAACTTCGTCGTGCTGAAGACGTTGCTCTTGTACCAGGGTGAGGCGGCCACCTGCGAGCGGTGCATGATCGGGTACGGGAACGTCTGGTAAACCTCGGTCGTGACGTCCGCGGGCATGTAGATCTTGTCCGGCTTCACGCCGACCACCGCGCCGATGACGTCCGCGAAGGAGTCGTCGGAGTAGTACTCCTCCATCGCCCAGGTGTACTTCTGCCCGAAGGTCGCCGGGTTCAGCAGCATCTTGCGGACGCCGATCGCCATGTCTGGGATGTAATTCGGGTGGCTGAACGTGGATCCGTCGCCAGGGATCAGCGCGGGTCGCCCGAGGAGCAGGCGGTGCATCATCAGCGCCTCGCGGTGGCGGCCCGTGTTCCTCGGACCGAACACCATCGGCAGCTTGCCGACGCTGGCCGGGAAGCCGTGCTCGTAGAACTGGTCGACGAGGTACTGCTCGCAGGCCGCCTTCAGGATGCCGTAGTTCTTGTTGCGCGGCGTCTCGATCGTGGTGCCGGGGTGGTCCTCGGGGATCGGGAAGGAGGTCGAGGGCGCGAACGCGGCCGGCGACGACATGAAGATGTAGTGGCCGATGCGGCCCTTGAAGATCTCCACCATCAGCTCGACGTCCGCCATCAGGTAAGCAGAGCAGTCCACGACCGCGTCGAACTTCTCGTCCTTGAGCGTCGCGCGGAGCGCGGCGTGGTCGTTGCGGTCGCCGTACAGCCGCCGGATGTTGCGAGGCAGCGCGACGGGCGCCTCGGTCACACCGCGGTTGAAGATGGTGACGTCGTGGCCGAACTTGGCCAGCTCCTCGACGCACGCCAGTCCCACGAACCGCGTGCCACCCATGATCAGAATCTTCACAGACATCCCCTCGCTCGATGCTTCGATTGGCCGGGCTGTCTGAGAGCGGTCGCCCGCCACCATCGAGGCTGCCCGGAGCAGGCGCAGCGTACTCGTTCCGGTTGTGGATGGCAGCCGTGGTCGCTTGTCTGGGACGAACGAGCGAGTGGTACGATGCGCCCCTACCTACGAGGGGCAACTGGAACAGGGAAGTGCTCATCTTCAGGTCACGCATCACACCGAAGGTCATCGCGCTCGGCATCGCCGCCGCGATCACGATCGCGCTGGTCCCGTCGCTCGCCGCCGCTCAGGCCGCCCCGACGATCTGGGGCGCCACGCTCGCCGGCAGCACCGAGGTCCCGGCGAACGCCTCGACCGCCACGGGCACGTTCGTCGGCACGTTGGACGAGGCCGCCGGCACGCTCACGTGGACGCTCACCGTCCCGACGATCACCGGCATGACCATGTCTCACCTCCACCAGGGCGCTCCGGGCGCGAACGGCGGCGTGGTCGTAGACCTGTTCATCCCGGCGTCTCCGCAGGGCACGGTCGGCGCCTCGGGCACGGCGAAGCTGTCCGATGTGCTCAAGGGCCCGCTGGCCGGCAATGTCCCCGGCTTCATCGCGGCGTTCAAGAGCGGCAACATCTACGCCAACGTGCACACGACGGCGAACCCCGGCGGCGAGATCCGCGGCCAGGTGTTGAGCGCCACGACGACCGCCACCCCGGCGGCGGCGACCCCCGCAGCGACCGCCGCGGCCCCGGCGCCGAGCAAGACCGGCAGCGCCGGCCTGTCCTCGACCGCCTCGACGTCGATCATGGTGGTGGTTGGCCTCGTGGCCGCGGCCGGTGCGGTCACCGTCCTCGGTCGCCGCGCGACGCGCTCCTAGCGCACCGCGCCCACGCGCAACACAACGGCCGGGGGCGTGAGCCCCCGGCCGTTTGCGTGTCAGGACGGTTCGCGCCGCTAGACGAACGAGAACGTCAGTCCGAGCTCCTTGCCGATCGTGCCGAACCACTCGATCACCTCGGTGTGGTACGGGATGCCAGTCTCGAGGCGCCGCGCGTGCTCTTCTTCCTCGAGCAGGCCGGCGTAGACGACGCGCGCCTCGCCGGGCGCGGGGCGCGTGGCGACGAGGCCGCGGAGGAACTCGTCCATGTCGGCCTTGAACTTCGCGACATCGATGAACGCGTCGATGCGGTAGGCCATCAGATGGAACCCGGGGCTGGAGGGCGCGAGACTCGGCCCGATGCCGGTGAGGATGCTGCTCAGGATGTTCACCGTCGCGCCGAGGCCGTAGCCCTTGTGCGAGCCCAGCTCGCGCGTGCCGCCGAACGGCAGCAGATAGTACTCGTCCGGGAAGTCGATCTCCTCCATCACGGGCGTGCCGTCCGGGCGCGCGATCCAGCCCGGCGCGATCCTCGCACCCACGCGCTTGGCGAGGCGCATCTTGTTCGCCGCGATCTGCGACGTGCCGATGTCGAAGACGAACGACGGCATCTCCCCCGCGGGTACCGCCCACGCGATCGGGTTCGTGCCCAATCGAGGCTCTGCGCCCCACGTCGGCAGCACGATCGCGCGCCCGCTCGTGGACATCGCGACGCCGATCATGTCGTGCTCGATCGCCATCATCGCGTGGTAGCCGGCGCCCCCCATGTGCCCGACGTTGTGCACGTTGACCGCGCCCATGCCATGCACGCGCGCCTTCTCGATCGCCATTTCCATCGCGGTCGGCGCGACGTGCAGGCCGAGGCCCTTGCCACCGTCGAGGACGGCGGTCGTGGAAGTCTCGCGCTCTGTGACGATCTTCGGCTTCGGCTCCAGATCGCCCGATTGGTAACTCGCGACGTACGAGCGAAGCATGTTGGAGACGCCGTGCGTCTCCACGCCGCGGAGGTCGTTCTGGATCAGCACGTCCGCGGCGCGCTTCGCGTCCGCCTCGACGAGGCCGATCGCGAGGAAGATCGCCTCGGTCGCGGCGCGCACCTCGGACTCGCGGACGTAGACGCGGTCTTCCTCCGGCACCTTGAAGCGGTCGAGCATCGTTCAGCCTTCCTGCACGGGGGCGAGCGCACACGCGCTCGGGCCGCTCGATAGTAGCGAGCAGCCGACGACGTCGTGCAGCGCGGGCGAGGGTTCGCGGGGGCTAGAAGACGGAGATGCCCCCGGCGGAGGCGGACATGGTGAGGCTGGAGAGCCGGAGCGCCAGATCGGTCATGGTGCGCGCGGCGCCGTCGCTGGCGTGCAGCGGGAGCAGCCCGGTGACCTCGTAGCGGTTGCGGCGGTTCGCGTGGGTCACCCGCAGGTGCCCGGAGGTCTTGAGGTCGGCCAGGATGCGTGCGGTGGCGCGCTCCGTGATGCGCAGGGCATCCGCCACGTCGCGGACGCGGGCGTCGGGATGGGCGTGGAGGTAGAGCAGCGCGGCCCCATGGTTGGTGAGCATCACCATGTGCTTCGCGGAGGCGTGGTCGCGGAGATCGGCCGCGGCGTCGTCCTCGGACACAACGGTTGCCTGAGTCGCTTCGGTCGTCGCCCCATGGATAGGAGTGACTCGGCCGTCTCGATCGCCCACGACCGTGAAGCGCCCCTCGTGAGTCATCGTCGGATCCTGCCTTCCAACTGCTGCATCGCGCCCTCGCCCCGTCCGGGCGATTGCCCGGCGGCGCGATGGGGTTTTCCCGTTCACGACACTACAAGCATGACCAAGATGGCAATCACGGATGTGGCGTTCAATCACGAAACTGATGTGGTCGACCGGATCGCAGATTTGAGGCGGCCCGACGCGGGGCCGACCCAGCACAGTGTTGCATGACTTCGTTGTCAGTAGACGTGCCCGCGCGCGGGCGAATACAACGCCGATGCGGCTTCGCGATCGGCGTGATCGCCTCGCACGTGATGGCTTCTCAAGCAGGAGCCGTCCTGCGTCACGTTGACCCGTCGAGGCCGCTGCGCGTCAGCAAGTACCAGAGGGGGAACGATGGCCATCGACAAGGACCTGGACTTCACCGGGAAGACGATCCTGGTGACCGGGTCAGGCCGGAACATCGGCCGCGCGATCATCCTTGAGTTCGCGGCTCGCGGTGCAAACGTCGTCATCAACAGCCGATCGAACGAGGAAGAGGCGCGCTCCGTCGAGCAGGAAGCGCAGGCACTCGGCGCCAAGACGCTCGTCGTCATGGGCACCGCCGGCGAGCTCGAGACCGTTGAGGAGATGAGGAAGCGCTCCGAGGAGACCTTCGGGCGCGTCGACATCTACGTCAGCAATGCCGCCCGCCGCCTCTCCAAGACGTTCTTCGAGACGACGAACGACGACTGGCACTTCTTCCTGAACCAGCAACTCACCGCCTCGTGGTACCTCGCGAAGGCGTTCGTGCCGGGGATGATGGAGGCCGGCTGGGGCCGCATCATTCACATGAACGGCCCGGATGGGTACAGCGGTGGCTGGACGCGCGTGCCCCACTCCACAGCGAAGGGCGCGCTCCGGACGCTGACCAAGTCGCTGGCCTCCGGCCTGGGCGAGTACGGCATCACCGTGAATGACATCAACCCTGGCTTCATGGACACGATCCGCGACTACGAGACGCACCCCGGTGTGACGCCGGAGTTCAGCGCCGCCCGGGCACGCGAGATGCACCCGATCAAGCGCCAGCCGAGGCCGGACGAGTTGGCGTTCGCCGTCGCGTTCCTCTGCTCGGACCGCTCGGGGGCGATCACGGGATCAGCGCTGCACATTGACGGCGGCGCGAAGATGCTCGGGTAGCGGCTCGCGTAGGATACTCACCGCGCGCTCCTCGACGTCGTCGAGGAGCGCCGCCAGGCAGCGGGGACGCCGTCATCCGGCGTTCGGGAGGGGACATCCGTGCAGGTGTTCGATGGGTTCACCGTCGTTGAGCTCGCCGATCGGCGAAACCAGTTCATCGGCAAGATCATGGCGGAGTCGGGCGCGCGCGTGATCCAGATCGAGCCGGTCGAGGGCAGCCCCGGCCGCTGGATCGGGCCGTTCGTCGATGACAAGCAAGACCCGAACAAGTGCCTCGACTACTGGTGGTACAACACCGGCAAGGAGAGCATCGCGGTCGACATCACGCGCGGGCCGGGGCAGGACCTCGTGCGCTCGCTGATCGCGAAGGCGGACGTGTTCATCGAGAGCACGCGTCCCGGCACGCTGAAGGATTACGGGCTCGACTACGACACCGTGTCGGTCGAGCACCCTGAGCTGATCTACCTCTCGTTTACGGACATGGGCCAGGACGGCCCGTGGGTCGACTTCGAGATGAACGACCACGCGCACCTCGCGCTCGGCGGGCCGATGGGCAGCAGCGGCTACTCCGACCCGCACGAGACGCCGATCGGCGGGCAGCGCAACCACGCCTACAACATGTCCTCCGTCATGGCGACGCACACGATCACCGGCGCGCTCTTCGAGCGGCTGTCGAGCGACCGCGGCCAGTACATCGACATCGCGATTCACGATGTCGTCGGCATCAGCACCGAGGCGGCCGTGCCGTACTGGCTCTGGTACAACCAGGCCGCGCTGCGCCAGACCGGTCAGCACGCCGCGGTGAAGTACCGACCGACGACGCAGATCATGTGCTCGGACGGCAAGCTCGTGCAGGTCACGATGCCGCAGATGCCACTGAACGCTTGGGTGCAGATGGTGAAGTGGATGGAAGAGGTCGGCGTCGCCGAGGAGCTCTCCGACCCGAAGTGGCGCGATGACTTCTACCGCGCCGACCGTCTGCGCAACGGCGACGAGATCCACGAGGGCATCATCCGGCTGCTGTCGAAGGTCACCTCGGAGGAAGCGTTCCACCGCGGGCAGGCACTGGGCATGGCATGGGCCGTGATCCGGGCCGCCGAGGAGAACATGGACCTCGATCACTACAAGCAGCGCGACTACTGGCAGCCGATCGAGCACGAGGAGATCGGCAAGACGATCCTCTACCCGCGCGCGCTGCACACCAACGACCTGTTGGGCACGCGACCGAAGAGCCGCGCGCCGCACCTCGGCGAGCACACCTCGTCGATCCTCAAGAACGACCTCGACATCGACGATCGCACGATCGAGGCCATGACAAAGACGGGAGTGATCCGATGACTTCCAAGCCGCAACTGCCGCAGGGCTTCCTGACCGGCGTCCGCATCGTCGACTTCTCGTGGAAGACGGTCGGGCCTTGGGCCACGCGCATGTTGACCCCCTACGGCGCCGAGGTGATCCACATCGAGCCGCCGCACCGCCCGGACGATCACCGGTTCGAGTTCCGCCCGGTGCACGGCGATGCCGCGAAGAACCAGATCGCCTTCCGAGATGCGCCGGACTCCCCGGCGTACTACACGACGCCGAACTTCAGCCACCTGCACGCCGGCAAGCTGGCGATCAATCTCAACACGCGGCACCCCGAGGGCATGCAGCTCCTCGAGAAGCTCATCGCGACCAGCGACGGGCTGAGCGAGAACTTCAGCGGCGGCGTGCTCGACTCGTGGGGCCTCGGCTGGGATCGTCTCAAGGAGATCAACCCGAAGCTCGTGTACCTGAGCCTCTCCGGCTACGGGCACAAGGGCGAGTGGGGTTCGTACCGCTCGTACGGGCCGTCCGCGCAGGCGTCCTCTGGCCTGACGTTCTCCTCGGGCCTGCCGGGCAAGAACCCCGCCGGCTGGGGCTACTCCTACATGGACGTCACCGGCGGCTGGTGTGGTGGTCTCGGCATGATGATGGGCCTGCTCCGCATGAAGCGGACTGGCGAGGGCGTCTACGTCGACTACGCGGTCACCGAGGCCGCCATGGCGATGCTCGGCCCGTTCTTCCTCGACTACCAGGTCAACGGCCGTGCGACGCGCCGCCCGGACTTCCCCCCGGGCAACCGCTCGATCTGGCCGGAGGTCGCGCCGCACAACACCTATCGCTGCGCGGGCATCGACCGGCAGGGGCAGGACTGGTTCGTCTTCATCGCCTGCGAGACGCAGCAACAGTGGGAATCGCTGTGCCAGGTCATGGGCAAGCCGGAGCTCCTCACGGACCCGCGCTTCGTCACCATGGCCGACCGGCGCGCGAACCAGGACGTGCTCGACGACATCATCTCCACGTGGACGGCGCCTCGACGTCGCTACGAGATCATGACGCTGCTCCAGGACGCCGGGGTGATCTCGGTGCCGATCCAGAACGCCGAGGACCGCGTGGAGTACGACGCCCAGCTCCGCGCACGCGAGATGTACCCGGTGATCGCGCACCCGGAGGTCGGTGAGTTCGAGATGGAGCGGTACCCACCGCGCCTCTCCCGCACCCCCGCCGACAACCACGGCCGCGCTCCGATCCTCAAGGAGCACGAGGAGTACGTGTTCGGCGAGATCCTCGGCATCGACTCACAGGAGATGAATCGCCTGCGCGAGGGCGGCGTCATCTAGGACGTGTCTGTTCGCACGCGAGCCGGGCATCCCGGCTCGCGCGTGCGGACCTGCGGGCTTCGAGTCATGTCAGCGGGGGCCGAGCAATCGGCCCCCGCGCTGCGTCCTATGGGCTCGCTTGCCTCGGTGACCGTGCGAGGCGTCTCGCGTTACTATTCGCGGCGACGCACACCCCTGTTCCAGATGCATGGAGGTCCCATGGGCGCACTACGGCGGTATCAGGTCGGATTCGTCGTGGCCCTCATGGCGCTGGCAGTTGCGCTGTCCCTTGGAGTCCCCACGCGGGCGCGCGCAGCCACCAACCCCAACATCGCGGCGATCACGCCCGCGCAGGGATCGGCGCTCGGAGGCACCTTCGTCACCATCACTGGGACGGACTTCATGCAGGGCGTGGAGGTATTCATCGGCAGCCTGCCGGCGACCGCCGTCGTCCGCGTGAGCGACACTCAGATCACCTTGACGACGCCCGCCGCGACGACCACGTCGGGTGGCGGGGCGAACGTGCTCGTGAAGAACCCGGACGGCGGCGCCACCTCGCTGAACAGCGGCTTCTTCTACACCGCATTTGAGAACCCGCTTGCTATCACCATCGTCGATCCGCCATCCGGGCCGAACTCCGGTGGCTCCAACGTCACGATCATCGGCACCGGCTTCTCGCCAGCGGTCCGTGTCTATTTCGGCGATGTGCCGGCGGCGACCGTGAACCCGCTGGGCTCCTCCTCGCTCTTCGCGAAGACGCCCGCGAACGTGAGCGGGCCGGTCGCGGTGACCGTCGTGAACCCCGATGGCACGAAGCTCTCGAAGGCCGCCGGCTTCACGTACCAGGGCGGGATCAGCGTCTCGAACGTCACTCCAGGTGGTGGCGCGATCGCGGGCGGCACCACGGTCAGCATCAGTGGCAACGGGTTCATCAGGGGCGCAACCGTCAAGCTCGGTGACGTCTCGGCGTCGTCGGTGATCTATGTGAACTCGACGCAGATCGTGGCCGTCACGCCGCCGGGCAGCCTCGGCGCGGTGCGGGTCACCGTCACCAATCCATCGGGCGAATCGGGCATGCGCGACCCGGCGTTCAACTACGGTCCGTCCGCGGGCTCCACGTTGCCGGTCATCTCCAGCGTTTCGCCAGCGAGTGGGCCGAGCCAGGGCGGGACGCAGATCAACCTCATCGGCACCGGGTTCTCCGGAGGAGCCGCCGTGTACCTCGGCGGAGTGCCGGGCACCGTGGTGAACTGGAACGGGTCGTCCTCGATCTTCGTGCGGACGCCCTCGAACGTGCTGGGATCGGTGTCTGTGACCATCGTCAACAACGACGGGGGCACCTCGACGCTGCCGAACGCCTTCACCTACGAGGGTGGCGGCGGGATGGGCGTTTACACCGTCTCGCCGACCACCGGCCCTGCGTCCGGCGGCACGATCGTCACGATCGGCGGCTCCGGGTTCAACGCCGGCTCATGGGTTACGTTCGACGGCGTCCCGGCGACCAGCACGACCGTCGTTGGTTCGAACCAGATCGTGGCCACGACGCCCGCAGGGCTCTCCGGGGCCTCGACGGTCGCCGTGACGCAGGTGGGAGGGTTCACCGCTCGGCTGGCGGGCGGGTTCACGTTTACCGGCACCCCGACGCCGCCGGTGACCACGCCGCCGGTGACCGCCCCGCCGGTCACGACGCCGCCAACGGGCGGCTCAGGTGCCTTTGTCGCTGCGCCGGTGTTCAGCCCGTCGGGGCAGGCGCTGGTGATCTTCAGCGGCGGCACGGTCGACCAGCTCGAGGGCGCTTCGTCCGCGGCGAAGGCGACCGGGGCATGGGTGCAGGACGGCAGCGGCGCGTACCGGCTGCTCGTCGTCGGCGGCCCGGCGTTCCTGAAGGATCAGTTCAAGGCGAACTTCCCGGCCGGCTTGAGCGCGAACACGGTCGCGACGCTCACCCGCTAGGCCACTTCGAGGCCGGTACATCGACGGCCCGCCGTCCCCGACGGGGGCGGCGGGCCGTTCT
>CANIRU010000002.1 GCA_947470025.1 Chloroflexota bacterium | reverse complement strand
GGGGGCGCCTAAGCCGGGCAGGGCAACTCCGGCGATCTGTGCGAGGGCCTGACCCTCGTGCCCTGGCTACGCGCGCGGGCCCGCCGCGTCGGGGCCGCGACCGCCCGGGCCGTGACCACCGGGAGCGGTCCCGTGGTCGCCGCCGCCGAGCTGCGGCATGTACTGCTTGAGGATCTCGAAGACCGGCTTCCCGGCGTCGATGTCCGCGAGAATCTGGTCGGCCTGCGCCTGCGTCAGCTTCTTGGCCGTCACCATCTGAGCCAGCCGCGGCTGGATCATCGCCTTCATCTCAGCGGTTGTCGGCTTCGCCGGCGCGGCAGGCTTGCTCGCCTCTGTCGCCGACTTCAGCGCGTCGACCGAGAAGCCGAGCTTCCCGGCGAACGCCGTGAGGTACGCCTCCTGCTGGGCCTTGCGGGTCGCCTCGTCCGGCTTCGTGCTCGGCTTGGTCGCCGGCTTCGTCGCCTCACGCGCGGCCTTCATCGCGGCCTCGACTTCCGCCGGCGTCTTGCCGAGGGCGGTCGCGAGCGTACCCAGGTGGTTCCCGTGGTCGTGACCCGCCGGGTGGCCACCGGGCTTGCCCGGTCCGCCTTCCGGACGTGCCGGCTTGTTGGCCTCGAGCGCCGTCTTGAGCGCGTCGACCGAGACGCCGAGCTTGCCCGCGAGCGACGCGAGATATGCGTCCTGGTGGGCCGTGCGGGTCGCCTCGTCGGGCTTCGTGGTCGGCGGCGTCGCGGGCTTGGTCTCCTCGCGCGCGGCCTTCATCGCCGTCTTGAGCGCGTCCACGCTCACGTTCAGGCTCGCCGCGAGCTTCGTCAGCCCGGCATCTGCCTTCTCGCCGCCTCGACGGCCCGGGCCTACCTGGCCGTCGATGTCGACGACGTGGTTCGTCTGCGCCTGCACCGCGGCGGTCGCGGCGGCGAATGAGGGCAGTCCTGCCCCCGAGGTGGCCGCGAGGGCGGTCGCCGGAATGGCCACGGTCCCCACCACCGCCGCAGCGATGACACCGATCCGAAGGGCCTTGTTCTGTACTGGCACTGGTAACTCCCCTACTCGGTGGTCGAGCGGTGATTCGCACTCTTCAACGCCAATGTTGGCGCGTGCGTTTGGGTCAGGCTCCCGAAAGTTGCCCCATCTCCGATAAATCTTCGTGATCAAGCGCGCCACTCGTCCGCAGCTCGCTGATTTCTAGCTCCAAGTTCCGCGCGATCTCCTCGATCGAATCACCCGTTTCTCTGCCAAGCCCCGAACCCTGGACCAGTCGGGATCGATCACTACTGCATTCGGTGTCGCGGACCCACAGGAGTTCGTCAAAACCGCCTCTCAAGGTCGCTGGGAAAGGACGGCGGCGCAGGTCAGCCGCGAAGGAATCAGCAGCGTTCATCATAAGGGGTACGGATGATGGCCATGGCTGCCATCGGCCAGATCGACGCGATCCTCGCCGAGGGGTAGCCCCGGTTCTGCGAGATCGGCATCCGCGAGGCGGCGAGTCGGCGGTACGATGCGGGACGGCACGGGACACCCCCTACCGTAGCCGCTCACCCCGACTCGCCGCCTCGAAGGAACTGCCATGCACGCTGCCGTCCTACGCTCCGCCCGCTCCCCGCTCGTCATCGAGGACCTCGCGCAGGAGGAGCCGCGCTACGGCGAGGTGGCCGTGCGCATGGGCGCGGCGGGCGTCTGTGCCAGCGACGCGCACGTCATGCACGGCACTGCCGTCATCCCGATGCCGTGCGTGCTCGGGCACGAGGGCGCGGGCACCGTCGAGGCGGTCGGGCCGGGGGTCACATCGGTGAAGGTGGGCGACCGCTGCATCCTGTCATTCGTCTCGAACTGCGGGCACTGCCGCCAGTGCATCACCGGCAACCCGCAACTCTGCGACACGAACGCGATCACCGGCGCGCGCCAGTTCGACGGCACGACGCGCCTGAAGGACGCGAACGGCGCCGAGGTCTTCCAGATGTCGAAGATCGGCGTCTTCGCGGAGCGGATCATCGCCCCCGCGCAGGCGTGCTTCCCGATCCCCGACGAGGTGCCGATGGATGTCGCGGCGCTGATGGGCTGCTCCGTGCCGACCGGCTACGGCACAGTGGTGAACGCGCCGGGCGTGCGCCCCGGCATGACCGTCGCGGTGTTCGGCGTGGGCGGTGTCGGGCTGAACGCGGTGCAGGCGGCGCGGATCATGAACGCCTCGCGCATCATCGCCGTCGACATTTCGGAGTCGAAGCTCGAGTTCGCGACGCGCTTCGGCGCGACCGACCGCGTAGACGCCTCGGCGGGCGACCCCGTCGAGCAGATCCGCGACCTCACCGGCGGCGGCGTGGAGTTCGCGTTCGACACCTTCGGCGGTATCGAGACGACGCAGCAGGCCGTGGACTGCCTGGGCAAGAACGGCCTCGCGGTCGTCGCCGGGCTGGCGCCGCTGGGTGACCGCGCGCCGATCGACCTCGTCGACCTCGTGCGCAAGCAGAAGCGAATCATGGGCGCGTACTACGGCAGTGCGAGCCCGCACGAGACGTTCCGCACCGTCGTCGACCTGTACCTGCGCGGCGAGCTGCTCGGCGATGAGCTCGTCCAGCGACGCTACCCGCTCGACCAGATCAACGAGGGCTTCGAGGCGCTCGAGCGCGGCGAGAACGGCCGCGGCGTCATCACCTTCTAGCGGCCTCGTCGCTCGCACTCACCGATGATCGGCTCGTTCGCTGGCCGCCTGCTCGTCGCCACGCCGCTGCTCGAGGATCCGAACTTCGCGCGGTCGGTGATCCTCGTCTGCTCGCACAACGAGGACGGCGCGTACGGGCTGGTGCTCAACCGCCCGCTCGGTGAACCGGTGACGCTGCACCTCCCGGAGTGGAGCGCGCGCGTCGGCGATCCGACCGTGTTCTTCGAGGGCGGCCCCGTGCAGCGCCACATCGTGATGGGCCTCGGCCGCGACCGCTCGATGGTCAACGCGGGCTGGTGGACGCGCGTCACGTCCGAGGTCGGCCTGATCGATCTGCGCTACGCCCCGCGCAACCTCGTGGAGCGCGACGACGTGATCGAGGAGGCGCGGCTGTTCCTCGGCGGTGCGGGCTGGGGCCCGTCGCAACTGGAGGCCGAGGTCGCGCAGGAGGCGTGGTTCGTCGTCGACGCGCGGACGAGCGATGTCTTCAGTGCGCAGCCCCGGACCCTCTGGGCCGACGTCCTGCGCCGCCAGCGCGGACGCCACGCCGACCTTGCGCTGTACGCGAACTACCCCGCCGACCCGCGCAAGAACTAGCGAGGCCCGTCGGGGGCGGAGCGGGGCGGCCCATCCCCCTGCCCCCTTCCCTGCGCGGGAAGGGGGATGAAATGCGAGGGCTGTCGCCCTCGCGCTCCCGATGTTGATCGAAGGTGCTTCGCACTTCGGCTGAACTGTTCTGAGCTGGGGCGCGAATCACTCGCACCAACGCGGCGTGGCCACAGCGAGCTCCGCCGGGAGCGTGAGGGGCGCAGCTCCTCACACTTGGTTCTCTTCTTCTGAACCCCTCCCGCGCCGGGAGGGGTAGGGGTGGGCCGCCCACGCTGCCACCTCGACGTCACTTGTCGCCGAGGACGCTCGTCCGGTCCCGCATTCCCCTACTCCGGGCGAACGAGCCTCGACGGCTGGTCGCCGCGCTGCCAGCGCTCCAGCTCTTCGAGGAAGATCGCGTCGGCGCGGGGGGTGTTGCCGGTCGAGGCGTTGGACTCGTGCGGCGTGATGATCACGTTCGGCAGGTCCCAGATCGGCGAGTCGGACGGCAGCGGCTCCACGTTGAAGACGTCGAGGTACGCGCCGGCGAGGTGGCCGGAGCGGAGCGCCTCGATCAGCGCGTCTTCGTCGACCACGGGGCCGCGGCCGACATTGAGGATGTGCGCGCCCTGCGGCAGCGCGGCGATCGCTGCCGCGTCGATGAGCCCCCGTGTCTGGTCGGTGAGCGGCGCCGCGAGGACGAGCCACTGCGTGCGCGGCAGCACCTCGGCGAGACGGTCGGGTGACACCCACTCGTCGACGCCCTCGGCGGCCCCGGCAGGCGTGCGGCGCACGCCGATGATGTGCATGCCGAACGGGCGCAGGAACGTGGCGATGTAGCCGCCGATCGTCCCGAGGCCGACGATCGTCACGGTCTGCCCGCGGATGTCGTCCGGGAGCGCCGTCCGAGGCACTCCGCGCCACTCCTTCGCACGCTGGCCCTCGGCGTAGAACGGCAGGCCGCGCGCCATCGACAGCAGCGCGGCGACGGTGGTGACGGCGATCGGCTCGCCGTTGGAGCCGGGCGAGTTCGACACCGCGATCCCCTTCGCCATCAGCTCGGCGTAGATCGGGTCGTCCGTGCCGACGTTCGACACGTGCAGCCACTCGAGGTTGGGCGCGCGCCGCGCGGCCCCGTAGAGCTTGCGGCGCATCCCCAGCTCCGGCCGGTCGCCGAGGTCGCCCGAGGAGAACGCGACGGTGATGCGCTCCATGTGCTCCGGGGCGAGACGGCCGTCGGCCTCCTCCGGCACCTCGACGCGCTCGATCAGGCCGCGCGGGCCTGCGATCGCGCTGATGCGTGTGATGTCCGCGTCGTACCGCTCGAAGAACGCTCGCGATGCCAGCAGCACGGTCACAGGGGGCTCCTTCAGTCGGGCAGTCCAGTCACGTACTGCCGAGGATACCCGTGGATCGGGTGAGGCGCGGCTGTTCCGCGATTCAATCGCTGCGCTCGCACTCCGCCTTCAGTGCGGCGGCCTCCATCGGCAGAAACTTCCGTGAGACACGCGCGACGATCCCCCCGAGCAGCGGCGCCGTCAGCCCCGACACGTCGATCGACAGCGTGACGTGCGTGCCGGTGCTCGTGGCCTCGAGGCGGTGCAACGCGACCACGTGCATGCCGAGCGGGTTCGTCTCCCACTGGTAAATGTTCGGCCCCTCGAAGCGCGTGACGGTCCACGTCCCCGGCGCGTTGCCCGGCTGCTTCAGCCGCGCGCTCCAGCCGACCCCCATCGGGCGTGGCGTGAGCACGTCGACGCCGTCGACCGTCGGGTTCCACGTCGGCCACTGTGGGATGTCGATCGTCACGTCCCACACCCGCTCCACCGGAGCCGCGATGTCGACGGTCTGGTCCAGGTACATGCGCCTCAACTCCCATCTTCGGTGCATCGTCGTCGCGCACCTTCGCGCGGCCGGGCGAGGCGGTCAAGATCGCGCGCGGGCGGTCGATGATCACGGTGCAGGGGCGTGTGCCTCCGCGTCTGCACGCCGTTGAGGAGATCGCGCATGGTCGATGGGAAGCTCGACGAGCCATCAGCCCACGTGAAGCGCGCCGCGGTCCCGACCGGGCCGATGCTCCCCGCCGCGCGCGCCGGTGCGCTCTCCATGATGCAGGACGAGGACGTCCGCCTGGAGGACCTGGCCAGCCTCATCCGCGCGGACCCCGGCCTCGCGCTGGTGCTGCTCACCGCTGCCAACTCTGCGGCCTCGGCGTCCCGTCGCCGCATCGAGAACCCACGGGACGCCCTTGTCCGCATCGGGCTCACGGAGACGAAGCGCGTCATCGCCTCGGCGGTCGTCGGCGAGGCGTTCCGGAACATGGAGGACTGCGGGATCGACGAGGACGCCTTCTGGGCGCACTCGTTCGCTGTCGCTGTGATTACGGAGTCGCACATCACCACGCCGGCGCTGCGACCGATGGCGTTCTCCGCCGGGCTCCTGCACGACGTGGGCCGCCTTGTCCTCGGCGCGTCGATGCCTGGCGTGTACGAATCGCTGTCCGCGAAGGCGCGGTCGGCCTCGATGGTGCTCGGCGCCGAGGCCGCGCTGTTCGGCGAGGACCACGCGAAGGCGGGCGGGCGGCTGCTCAAGCTCTGGGGTGTTTCCGATCGCATCGGCGGCGCGGTCGCGCGTCACCATGAACCGCCGACCGATGAGCTCGACGAGGCGCTTGCCCTCGCACGCACCGTTGTGGCGCAGCTCGGCTACAGCGACGGCCTCCCGTGCCACTTCGACGCCGCGCCGTCCGAGGCTGCGGCCAACGTCGAGGTGAAGCCGGAGGTCGCGGCCACGCTGCGCGAAAAGGTGACCTGGTACCAGTCGGCGTGCATCACGACGAAGGGCGGCCAGCAGGCCACGGCACTCTGGGCGGCGAGCTAGGCGCGGCGACGAGCCTCGACGGTCCGCTAGGAGCATGCCTCCTAGGGACGGGGCGCGCCGCGCTCCTTCAGCTTCCACGCAATCGGCAGGGCGGCAGCGGCGATCGCGATCTTGACCGCGTCGCCGATCAGGAACGGCGCAACGCCCAGCGCCCAGACGCGGTTCCACCCGACGACGGTGGCGAGGTGCGTGACGCCGCACATGTAGATCACGATGTTGCCGATCACCATCGCGGCGATCGTCAGGTACCACACGCGGTCCCATCGGCTCTCGGCCAGCTCGCCGACGATCCATGCGGCGACGAGGAAGCCAATCAGGTAGCCGCCCGTCGGGCCGTTGATCACGGCCATCCCCGCGCCGAAGTTCTGGAAGATCGGCGCGCCCGCGATGCCCGCCACGAGGTAGGCCGCCACCGTTGTCCCGCCGAGGCGGCTGCCGTACGCCGCCGCCAGCAGCAGTACGCCCAGCGTCTGCCCGGTGATCGGCACGGGAGAGCCCGGCACCGGCACACGGATCTGGGCCGTCAGCGCCAGCACACCGACGCCGATGACCACGAGCAGCGTCGCCCACGCCCAGCGTGCCAGGGGTTGCGTGTCAGGGATCGAGACGAGCGTCCGGCCGAGCGAGGGGGAGCTGAGCGACACGGGGCGGAGGTCCTTCCAGTTCGTCCCGTCGAGCCGGCCCTAGACGCCTCGGATCGGGCCGTGGCCCGAGTGCTCCGTGGCGGTAGGCGACAGCGGCCGGTTCTCGGCGCCGACGCGGACGATGCGCGGATGGTGGTCGGCCACGTGTTCGGACCGGATCCACTCGAAGGCGAGAATAATGACCAAGTCGCCCGGATGCACGAGGTGCGCCGCCGCGCCGTTGATGCAGACCTCGCCCGAGCCCGGGATGCCGCGGATCGCGTAGGTCTCCAGGCGGGCGCCGTTGGTCACGTCCAGGACGTGCACCTGCTCCCATTCTTCGATGCCGGACAGCTCCATGAGCTCGGGGTCGAGGGTGATCGAGCCCTCGTAGTCGAGGTCGGCGGCGGTCACGAGTGCGCGGTGGATCTTGCCGCGCAGGACGGAGCGCAGCGCGGAGCGGTCGTCAGCAGCGTCCACGAGGACTCCTCGTCGTCTCGTCGAGCGAGTCTCGGCCGTCCCCGGTCCGAGCACGCGCGAGAGTGCGGGTGCAGGTGTCTGCCATGATGCCAGCAACCCCCGGCCCCGTCGAGGATCGTGCGCGGCCGCGGGAGCGCAGAACTGGCGAGGCCGCAAGGCTGCGAGGAGGGTCGGTGTAGCAACGCGGGGCGGCCCACCCCTGCCCCTCCCGGCGCGGGAGGGTTGGGAGGAAGAGAACCAACCGTGAGGAGCTGCGCCCCTCACACTCCCGGCGGAATCGTACGTGTCTAGAAGCGTTATCCGAACGTGCGCGAAGCGGCACGATCCGGACGGGGAGCCTGAGGGGCGAAGCCCCTCGGATTTCATCCCCCTGCCCGCGCAGGGAAGGGGGCAGGGGGATGGGTCGCCCCGCGCTGCCACCTCGCCGTCACTCCCCCCGAGGGCATTGCTCCCCGCTCCGCCTCCGCCACGCTCCCCGCGCGACACAGCAGCGCGGGGAGCCGCTATCCTCGGCGCGTCCACGATGCTCCGACGTTGCAGGAGACACACATGCCCCGACTCGCGCCCCTCGACCCCGCCGACTTCACGCCGGAGCAGCAGCGCATCGCCGAGGCGATCACGTCCGGCCGAGGTGGCCTGCGCGGGCCGTTCCTCCCGTGGATGCGCAGCCCGGAACTGTGCGACCGCGCGCAGCACCTCGGCGAGTTCTGCCGCTTCCACAGCAGCCTGGAGCCCGCGCTGAGCGAGTTCGCGATCATCGTCACGGCGCACTACTGGAAGGCGCAGTACGAGTTCTACGCGCACGCGCAGATGGCCTCCAACGCCGGGGTTTCCGACAGCGTGATCGACTCGGTGCAGGCGGGCGAGGAGCCCCCGTACCAGGACCAGAAGCAGCAGGCGATCTGGATGTTCGTCACCGAGTACTTCCGGACGCACCGCGTCTCGGATGCCACCTACGAGCGTGCGAAGGCGGCGCTCACCGAGCGCGGCGTCGTGGATCTCGTCGGCATCGTCGGCTACTACGGGCTCGTCAGCATGACGCTGAACATCTTCGAGGTCGGCCTGCCCGACGGCGTGAAGGCTCCGTTCGCGGAATAGCCGCGCGCTCGGATCGGCGGAACGCAGAAGGGGCGGCCGTGAGGCCGCCCCTTGTGTGTGCGGTGCGTCCGAGGACTACGTGCGCGCGGGCGGGTTGTTCGTGAAGCGCGAGGCGTCCTGCGCCGCGTAGCGCGCGACGACATTGTCGATTGCTGCGGTCGCCTCGACGCGCTCGACGACCTCGGCGATGCGGGAGGCGGGGATGGCGAGCGTCATTTCGCCGTTGCCCATGCCGGTGCGCACGCGGCTGAGCTGGCAGCCGGTGCTCGCCGCGATCATGCCCTTCTCCTTCGCCATGGCGACGATGTGGCACTGTGGCTTGCCCTCGATCGGCAGGTCGGGGAAGGCGTCCTTCATCACCATCAGCTGGCGGCCCGTAATGCGCAGCAGCGCGACGTCCGGGTCGGTCGCCTCCGACAGCGGGCCGTATATCACGGACTCCGGCTTCTCGGAGACGGTCGTGATCATCGGGATCATGTCCATCGTCACCCAGCCGCTCTCCATGAGCGCGCCCACGTCCGCCTTGCCGGCGGCCTCCTCGAGGGTCTCGAAGCCATGCGTCCACGAACCGACCGAGCAATTCGCGTGGTCGGCGGCGACCGTGGAGAACGTCCGGTCCGGCGCCTTCATCCAGAACACACAGCCGGCGGCGACGCGGCCCGTGCGGCCGTCCACCTCGTGCGGCGCGGGCATCGGGTCCTCGAAGGCGGGGACGTTGTTCGGGACGCTGCTCGCGAACGAGATCGCGATCGGCGCGACCTGCACGCCGAGGGCGCTGGTCAGGCGCTGTGAGAGATCAGACCAGTTGGATGCATCCGCCATGGATGTGTGCTCGCTTTCCGCGTGCTGCCCGGGCTCGTCTTGGTTGACGGGCAGCGGGGGCACACATCATCCGATCGAGGGCCCCTACCGCGTCAAGGCGGCATGATGCGCGGCCGCTGTGGCCTCGACGCGTGATTGAGACGATCTGGCAACCAGTGCGCTTATGGACGCCGCCGGTACGATGCAGAGCATGGCACGACGCTGGTTCCCCAACGTGTACGAGGGCTGGGTCGTTGTCGGATCCTCGGCGTTGGTCACGCTGCTGATCGGCGCATCGTTCTACTACGGCTTCGGCGTCTTCTTCACCGACATCATCGCGGAGTTTGGCTGGAGCGTAGCGGCAACGGCGCTCGCGTTCTCGCTGCGCTCGGAGATCGGTGGCCTCGCGGCGCCGTTCGTCGGCCTCGGCATTGATCGCTACGGTGCGCGGCGCGTGATGATCGGCGGAGTGCTGGTCGCGGCGGCGGGCGTCGTCGGACTGTCGTACATCCAGAGCATCGTGCAGTTCTACGCGGCGATGATCGTGATCGCGATCGGCTCGTCCGCCTGTGGCGGGCAAGCGGGGCTCGCCGCGATCGCGACGTGGTTCGACCGCCGGCGTGCGCTCGCGATGTCGATCTCCACGCTCGGCGGCGGCGTCGCAGGCATCCTCGTCGTCGGCATCGCCTGGCTCGTCGAGGAGTTCGGCTGGCGCATCGCGCTGCGCGTGCTCGTCGTCGGCATGCTCCTCGTTGGGGTCACGTTCAGCGCACAGATCCGCTCGCGGCCTCGCGCGCATCACCAGCCGATGGATGGGCAGGACTACTTCGAGGTGGATGGCACCGCGGCACCGCTGGGGATCATGTGGGGCGCGCCGACCTGGGAGGTTGTCCGGTCGCGGACGTTTATCTTCTGTGGGCTCGCCATGATCGCGATCTCGTTCGCCACCACCGGCCTACTGGTGCACCAGGTCTCCTACATCGAGACGCGCCTGCACGTGCCGAAGTCTGCCGCCGCGTTCACGATCACCATCTACACGATGACTTCGATCGTCGGGCGCATCGGGCTGGGGATGCTCGGTGATCGCATCGCGAAGCGGGCGCTGATCGCGGGGTGCGCCGCGCTGATCGGGAGCGGCATCCTCGTGCTCACGTTCGCGACCAGCTACTGGCAGGCCGTCGCGGGGATCGCGCTCGTCGCGCCCGGCTTCGGCGGCACGATCCCGCTGCGCCCCGCGATGATGGCCGAGTACTTCGGCACGAAGCACTTCGGCACGGTCAGCGGCGTGGCGTCGCTGATGAACACGACCGGCGGCGCACTCGGTCCGTGGACGATCGGCCTGATCGTCGATGTGACGGGGGAGTACCTGCTGGGCTGGTATCTCGCCGCCGGCGTGGCATTGCTCGCCGTGCCGCTCGTGCTCCTCGCCAGGCCCCCGCGCGCCCTCATCGAGCGCTACCGCGCCGAGGCCGCCGCCGATGAGGCGAGGGCGGGAGCCCCCCCGCCCCCCTTGCTCGTCGAGTAGCCTCGAGGCGGTTCGCTCGACGTCCTAGCGCGCAGCGGCCTTCGCGTGCGCCTTGCCCACCGCCGCCAGCGCGCGGTTGATGCTGCCGGTGCGGTCGTCCGCCTCCATCAGCGGGTGCGCGAGCACCTCGCCGCAGCCGGCGTCGAGGTACGTGAGCAGGCGCGCGACGACCTCGTCCTCCGTGCCCGAGACGACCAGGTCGTCCAGCAGCTCGTCCGAGTAGCCCTCGGACGCCTGCGGGAAGCCGGCCTCCCGGAACATCGCGAGGTAGAACGGGATGCTCTGGTAGCCCGCGAGTTGGCGGCGGGCGATAGCGCGCACCTCCTCGCGGTCCGTGCTCACGGCGACCGGCACGTGGGCGATCAGCGGCGGGGCGGCACGGTTGCCGCGCTCGGCGCCCCGCGCGATCGCGGGCAGCGCCTCCGACAGGAGGTACGCCTTCGGGCACATCCACGAGATCGCGCCGTCCGCCATCTCGCCGGCGAGCTCGAACGACTTCGGCCGCAGCGCCGAGATGAGTACCTCGAACCCGCCCGGTGCGCGCCACTGCGCGCGAGCCGTCACATGACGGCCCTCGAAGTCCACTGCGCCCTCGTCGGAGAGCGCGCGGATCACCGTGAGGTACTCGCGCAGCTGGAGCAGCGGCGCCTCCCAGCGCACGCCGAAGTTCCGCACCATCGTCGGTTCGTGAGACGGGCCGATGCCGAGGCGGATGCGCTCGGGCCCACCGAGCTGGGCGAGCGCTAGGGCCTGCTGCGCGATGATCACCGGGTGCCGCGGCCACGTCGGGATGATCGCCGTGCCCATGCGGATCGTCTTCGTCGTCATCATCGCCGCCCCGAACGCCGTCAGCGGGTCGGCGTTCGCCGCGCCGCCGATCGTCGTCCAGGCGACCGGGACTCCGGCGGCCTCGGCGCGCTGCACCTGGTCGACGAACTCCGCCGCCTCCAGCGACTGGATGGCTGCGCCGATCGTTCCGGTCATTTGTGGGCTCCCGTCAGTTCGAAGTGTGGTGTCTGCGGTATGTATCAAATCGCTGGGACTACGTGGTGGCCCCGGCGGCGGTCTTTGGGATATTGCTGCAACCCTATGTGTCTCTCACGATACCTGCGAGTTGATAGTGTGCGAGAGGATTCCGCCCACGCAGAGCGGGATCGATTCCGGGGCCTGTTGATGGAAACTCCTCTGGGTCTCAGCGGCGTCGCCGAGTTCCAGGCGATCCTGGACGGCTCCCTCGATCCCATCGGGATCGTGGACGACTCTGGCCGCTTCGTTTGGGTCAACGCCGCGGCCGAACTCTTCTTCGGCTTCGAGCGCGACGAGTTGATTGGCGAGCATTTCCGCGACCACCTGGTGGAGGATGAAGCCCCCGGCGATGCGATGCGCCGCGCCCAGCTGGGCTCCGCCGCCGCTGCAGTTCGGCGCGTGCGCCGCAGGGACGGCACCGTCGCGGTCATGCGCTTCGAGCTGGTCCCCGTCGGGGACGGGAATGTCGTGCTCCACGGCACCGACCACACCATCGTCTACGAGACACTGGACCAACTCAAGGAGAGCAGCAGCGTGCTGGCGCGCGCGCAGGAGATCGGCCGTACTACCTCATGGGTGATGGACATCCCCCAGAACGCCGGGCGCTGGTCCGGTCCCATCGTCGAACTGCTGGGCGAAGACCCTGCGTCGGCGGCGGCCGTGAACGTCATCCCGGATCACCTCCTGCATCCCGACGACCGGACGGTCCCGGACGACATCGTCCAGCGCGCGATCAAGGACGGTCGCGCGGACGGCGAGTTCCGCACGATCCACCCGCAGCACGGCCTGCGTTGGATGCACATGTATGTGCAGTCCACACCCGACGAGGTCACGGCTCAGCCGAGCCGTGTCGACGGCGTGGTCTACGACATCTCCGACCACCGAGCGCAGGATGAGCGGTACCGCGAGCTGCTGAATGCGGTGCGCGTGCCGATGCTCATCTGGACGCGCGACATCGGCGGGGAACCGACCGTGGTGCGGTTCGCGAACCAGCCGTTCTGCGATCTCGTCGGGGCGCCGATGAGCGCGGTCGTTGGATCGGTCCCTGGCAGCTGGGTGGTCGAGGACGACCGCGGGACGGTCACCGCGCACACGGACCGGGCGGTCGACGGCGAGCTGCCGCCGGCGCAGGAGTTCCGCCTGCGGCGCGCTGACGGCTCCTTTGCACGCTGCCTGATGCTCACGCGACGGGTCATGTACCAGGGCCGTGTCTCGCTCAGCGCCCAGATCGTGGACATCTCCGAGGAGATCCGGCTGCATGAGCTGGCCTCGCGCGCCCGAGAGACGGACGTGGCGCTCGCGGTGGCGGCAGGCGTCGCGCACGACTTCAACAACCTGCTCACCAGCGTCGTCGGCTACCTCGACTTGGCGCTGGCGGAGCTCGCCGAGGAGTCCGGATCGGTGCGGTATGTGCAGGCGTCCCGCATCGCGGCGCAACGCGCGGCGAACCTCGCGCGGGCGCTGCTCGTCTACTCCCGCTCCGGCGCGGTCGGCGAGCTTCTACGGAAGGGAGGGCCCGAGCCGGGCCCAGTCCTGAACGTCTCGGATATCGTCCACGAGGCTTACGTGATCACGCGCGCCATCGTGGCCTCCGAGATCGAGATGGTCACGCACGAGGCGGAAGGGCCGGCGCATGCCTCCATCGCTGCCGACAGCCTGCTGCGCGTGCTCGTGAACCTGGTGATGAACTCGCGCGATGCCGTGCTCGAACGGGCCGTGACCGCCGGCCCGGAGTACCGGCCCACGATCGACCTCGCGGTGGTCGTGTGGACGCACAACGCGACCGTCACGATCACCGTCTCGGACAACGGCATCGGGATCTCGCATGAGCTCGAGGCGCGCGTCTTCGAGCCGTTCTTCACCACCAAGGGCGAGCGAGGCGGCTTTGGCATCGGCCTCTCCGCCGCGCGCGACCTGGCGTGTGCCGCGGGCGGTGAGTTGTCGTTCGCCAGCCAGGTCGGCGTCGGCACCACGTTCTCGCTCTCGCTGCCGCTGGTCGCCGCGCCACGGGCGATCGAGTTCGAGCCCCTGTCCTCGACTCGCTAGCTGCGCTGCCGCTCGCGGCCCCTGAAGGCGCAGAGATTCCCGGCCGCTCGATCTTGCGTCGCGCGGGGCACGCGCTACTCTGCACAGGCCCCAACCCCGTACCTCTGGAAGGTGATGCGAGTGAATCAGTACACAACCGACATGCAGGAAGGTCTCGTCGCCGAGACCGTCAAGATCAAGGGCGACAAGGGCGACGAGATCCGCGCCTTCGTCGCGCGACCGACGGCCCCGGGCCCACACCCGGGCGTCCTGCTGATCCACCACATCCCCGGCTGGGACGAGTGGTACCGCCAGCAGACGATGCGCTTCGCCCGCCACGGCTACATCGCCATCTCGCCGAACCTGTACGAGCGGGACGGCCACGGCATCCCCGAGGAAGTCGCCACGAAGGCCCGTGCGGCCGGCGCGCTGCCCGACTCGCAGGTGGTCGCCGACTGCCAGGGCGCGATCGACTGGCTGCGCTCGCGGTCCGATCTCAACGGCAAGGTGGGCGTCATCGGCAGCTGCTCCGGCGGTCGCCACGCCATGCTCGTCGCCTCGCTCGCCACGGGCGTGGACGCGGTCGTCAACCTGTGGGGTGGTGGCGTGGTCATGGCGCCCGAGGAGCTCAGTGAGCAGCAGCCGGTCTCGCCGGTCGACTACACCGACCGACTCAACGTCCCGCTGCTCGGCCTCTTCGGCAACGACGACGCGCGTCCCTCGCCGGAGGCGGTGGACCAGCACGAGGCCGCGCTGAAGGCCGCTGGCAAGGACTATGAGTTCCACCGCTACGACGGTGCGGGCCATGGCTTCATGTACGACCACGCCCCCCTGTACCGCCAGGCCGCGGCCGTAGACGCGTGGAAGAAGATCTGGGACTTCTTCGGCCGCACGCTCGCCTAGCGTCCGCGCCTTCGATGCACGCACAGAGGGCGGCTCCGCAAGGAGCCGCCCTCTTCGTTGTCTGCGTCCCCCTCGAGGTACCTGCTCTACTCGGCTCCGCGCAGGCCCTCTCCACCTCGCCCTAGCGGATGGTCACCGTCCCCGCCATGAGCGGGGTCGAGGGCGATCTGGAACCCCTGCACGTATGCGGGGCCAAGCCCGGCCTTGCCGGGCCGGTGGATCACGGAGATGCGAGGTTCGGCTGCCGCCAGCGCGTCCGCGATGTCGCCAGTGCCGTCCGGGGAGGCGTCGTCCATGATCAGGATGTCGATCGGCAGCGCGCGCAGCACCTGTTCGACGATCACCGGGAGGCTGTCCGCCTCGTTGTAGGTCGGGATGACGACTACGCGCTTGCGCGCGGGCAGGTGGGAGGTCGGGGGAGAGGTGGGGTTCAGAGGAGGCCGCCCGCATACAGGATCTGGATTCGCGTGACTCATTCTCCGGTCTGGCGTCTCCGGCTGGAAGTAGAGAACCGATTAACGTTTCGTGCCCGCGGTGCCCGCCCTTGGCCGTTCGACGCTCACGGCGAGGGATGTTCTACTCCATCCGTCCCGCCGCGAGCGCGCGGACTGGAGTCGAGGCGGGGCCGTGGACAAGGTCTTCCTGGAAATCGTCCTGCCGGTCGCGCTGGTCGCGATCCTCGGCGGCATCGTGGGCCGATGGCGGGCGATCCCGGTCGCGCCGGTGTCTGCGCTGGTGTTTTACCTGTTCAGCCCGGCCCTCGTGTTCCACTCGATGCAGACCACGCACGTCTCCGCTGGCCTCTCGTTCAAGATCATCGCCGTCATGCTCGTCACGTTCTTCGCGATGTGGGTGGTGTCCGCCGTCTGGTCGATGATCGTCGGGCACGAGGCGCCGATGCGTGCCGCGTTCGCCCTGGGCGCGACGACGCCGAACGTCGGCAACATGGGGCTGCCGGTCGCGATGCTCGCGTTCGGGAACGCCGGCCTCGATATCGCCGTGATGAACTTCGTCGTCGGGGCGGTGGTGTCGAACTCGCTCGGCATCGCGATCGCCTCGATGGCCGGCGGTTCGCCGATGGCGGCACTCAAAGCGCCGTTCCGCTACCCCGTGCTATATGCCGCCATCGCGGGGCTCGCGGTGAACGCCTCCGGCATCAAGCTCCCGATCACCCTCGACGCCCCGATCACCTCGCTGGCCGCCGCCGCGGTGCCCGTCATGCTGTCGGTGCTCGGGCTGCAGCTCCAGCACGCCGTCGGGCGCGACCACCTGCTGGACACCGTCAGCGTGAACCTGTTCCGTCTGCTGATCTCGCCCGTCGTCGCGTGGTTCACCTGCACGGCGCTGGGTCTTGATGGCATCCCGCGCGCGACACTCACCGTGCTCGCCGCGATGCCCACCGCCGTGATCGCCACGATCATCGCGACCGAGTTCCGCGCGGTGCCCGCCTTCGTCACCCGTGTCGTCGTCACCTCGACGCTGCTGTCGATGCTGACGCTGACGGTGCTCATCTTCCTGGTGCAACGCGCCGGCTAGCGGCGATCACGGGGGGCTATCCTGAGGGTGCCGGCGCGCTGGAGGGCAGGGCGCCGGGAAGGAGGACGACCGTGGGACCACTGATCCTGAACGGAGCGCCGGCGATCCATTGGGCGATCGCGGGCGCGGGCATCGCCGCTGTCACGCTGATGCTGCTCTACCTCGCGAACCGCCGCCTCGGCATCTCGACGGGGTTCGAGGACGTGTGCTCCCTCGTGCTGGACGCGCCCTACTTCCGCCGTGACGCGGTGGTCGGCGCACGAGGATGGCGGCTGCCGTTCCTTGGCGGTCTCGTCCTCGGTGGGGTCGTATCAGCGATCGGCTCGGGCGGCTGGGCGCCGACGTGGGAGCTCGGCATGTTCGACACCACGATCGGCTGGGGCCCCATGGGCAAGGTCGTGTGGATGTTCGTCGGAGGGCTGTTCATCGGCTTCGGCACGCGGCTCGCGGGCGGCTGCACCAGTGGCCACGGCATCTTCGGCCTCTCGAACCTCGAGCTCCCGAGCCTGATCAGCACCCTGAGCTTCATGGGCGCGGGCCTCGTCACCACCAACCTCGTCTACCGCGTGATCTTCTAGGGGGACGTCGATGACTGCTGTCTATCTGATCCTCGGGCTGCTCTTCGGCTACATCCTCAGCCGGTCGGGCGCCGCCGACTACAACTTCATCCAGGGCATGTTCCTGCTCACCAACTTCCAGCTCTACGGGATCATCGGCGCCGCGGTCGCGATCACCGCCCCCGGCCTGTGGCTGCTGAAGCGCTACGGCCACACGATCTCGGGCGCGCCGATCCGCATCGAGCTGAAGCCGATACATCGAGGCAACCTGTACGGCGGGATCCTGTTCGGCATCGGCTGGTCGATCACGGGCATGTGCCCGGGCCCGATCCTCGTGAACATCGGGGAGGGCAAGGTGTACGCGCTGGCGGCGCTCGCGGGCGCCCTCGTCGGCGCGGCGCTCTTCGGCGTCTCGTATCCCTCGCTGGCCGGCGTGTTCCACCTCCCACCGCTCGCGCGCGGTACAGGGGACGGTTAGCGCCACGTCGAGGTAGGCGGGGCTGGTGTGGCCGGAAGACCCTCACCCCAACCCTCTCCCCAAACGGGGAGAGGGGGCCGGAACGATGGGCGGAACTTCGCTTCGGTGCAATGTTGAGTGGCGTCCGGGGCGGTGCGCATCGTGGCGCTCACGGTGCTCGCGCGGTTGTCGAGCACCGAGGGATGCCTGACGATGCGCGGATGAGCACACCTGCCTTCGGCCTCAACCGCTTCGACTTCTCGACTCCCGACAACTTCGCGGCGGACGTGGCGTACGCCGAGTCGCTCGGCTGGGACTACGCGTTCGTGCCGGACTCGCAGCTCCGCCGACACGACACCTACGTGCTCCTCTCGTTCGCGGCGAAGGCCACCTCGCGCATCCGCCTCGGCCCGTTGCTCGCGAACCCGGTGACGAGGCAGCCGAGCGTCACCGCCGGATCGATCGCCACGGTCGACCAGGTCTCGAACGGGCGCGCGATCCTCGGCTACGGCATCGGCGACACGGCGGTGCATCTCGCCGGGCTGAAGCCCGCGAAGGTCGCCACGCTCGAGGCTGCCGCGCGGCTGATCAGGGGCCTGCTGCACGATGAGGGTGTCGATGTTGGCGCGCGCCTGCCCGCGCGCCTGCCCCACCCGCGTCCTGTGCCCGTCTGGCTGGCCGCCGCCGGGCCTCGTGCTCTGCGGGCGGCGGGCCGGGTCGCGGATGGCGTGTTCATCCGCGCAGGGACGCACCCCGACATCCTGCACAGCGCCGTCGCCTCGATCCGCGCGGGCGCCGAGGAGGCCGGGCGTGACCCGAAGTCCGTGCGCCTCGGCCTCGTGCTGCACACCGTGCTCACCGACGACTCCGAGCGCGCGCTGCTCATCGGCAAGTCGATGGCCGCCGGGTACTACGAGTTCTCACCGCACCTCTTCGAGACGGCGGGCATCGCGTGGAACGGGCCGGACGTGCATGAGCTGCAGAAGCTGGTGCATCCCGACTTCCACCACCACCCGGATCCCGTCGAGTCGGGCCGCCTCGTCGACTTCCTGCCGGAGGCGGCGGCGAACGCCTTCTCCGTGCGCGGCACGGCGGAGCAGGTCACCGACCAGATCGTCGCGGCGCTGTCGCAGGGCATCGACTTCGACATCGTCGTGCCGCAGCCAGTGCCGACGCCGCCCTCGACGAACCCGCGCGACGGCACGTCCTACATGGAACGCCTGGCGCGCGAGATCATCCCTGGCGTGAAAGCGCGGCTGCAGGGGCGCTAGCCGAGCGGCACCCAGACGCGGCGCTCGCCCTCGATCGTCCCGAATCGCCCGAGGCCCGGCGTGGGGAAGTGCGACAGGGCGACCACCGCACCGTCACGGTCCGCGCGTTCGAGGAGCGCACGTCGCGTCGTCGCGGCGACCTCGGCATCCCAGTCTGCGGCGACGCGCCACGAGGGCTCCGCGAGGCTGACGCGCGAGACGAATGCATCGCCGATCACCAGCGCATGCCGGCCCTGCGACGTCACGACGATCCCGGTGTGGCCCGGCGTGTGTCCGGGCGTCGCGAGCGTCGTGAGCGACGGCGTCAGCGCGCGCTCCGCCTCGATCAGGTCGAGCGCGCCGAGAGCGGCGAGTGGTGCGATGTCCCGCGCGACCGATGCGGACTCCAGCGACGTGTAGTAGTCGAAGTCGAGTCGGGGCACGAGGTAGGTCGCGCGCGAAAAGCGCGCCGCGCCCGTTGCGCGGTCGATGTTCCAGCCGGTGTGGTCGCCGTGCAGGTGCGTGAACAGCACGAGGTCGATCTCGTCCGGCCGCACGCCAGCCTCGACGAGTTGTTCGAGCAGCGGCCCGCCGCGCTCCGGCCCGTTGCCCGCGTCCACGAGCACCGTCTGCCCGTCCGCGCGCAGCACGAAGCACCCGAAGTTCAGCACCACGTTCGCGTCCGCATCGAGCAGGTCGCCGTAGGTCTCGAGGGCGCGCTCCCCGTCGTCCGGGAACATCCACGAGGCCGGCCGGGCGCCCGTGCCGTCGCTCAGCGCGATGATCTCGACGTCGCCGACGGTAATGCGCGTGGTCATGCTGCCTCGACTCTCCGCTCGGGCCCCCTCTCCCCGTTCGGGGAGAGGGTTGGGGTGAGGGTGCCGTCGATCGTAGGGCACGAAGAAGCCCCGCTCGCGCGGGGCCTCCTCGATGCAACTCTCGCAACCTCGACGCTACACCGTGGCGAGGACGCCCTTCGAGCGCAGGCCGCTGATGTCGCTCGCGGAGAAGCCCGCGGCGCCCAGCACCTCGTCCGCGTGCTCGCCCAGACGCGGCGCGGGGCGCCGGATCGAGGCGGGCGTGTCCGCGAACTCCCACGGGATCGCCACCGTCGAGACCGAGCCGACGCCGGGGTGATCGCGCGTGTCGATCAGCCCGATGAACTGCGCCTGCTCGGAGTTCACGAGCTCCTCGTAGTTGTTCTTCTCGAAGGCCCAGCCGCCCGTCTTGCGGATAGCCTCGATCACCTGCTGCCGCGGCAGCTCCTTGAACGCGCGCTCCCACACCGGCTTGCACACGTGCGAGTAGCGCGCCGTGCCGCCAGCCGTGTCGGTGTTCACGAGGTCGAACAGCGGGTCCTGGCGCACCCACTCCATGTTGAACTCGCGGTACAGGTCGTCGCGCTGCTCCTGCGTGGGGCGGGCGAGCGAGAAGTAGATCCGCCCGTCCTTGCACTGGTACCCGTAGTCCTGCGGCTTCACGTAGGAGTCGAGGTGGAAGCCCCACCACTCGTCCGGGTTCGCGAGCGCGACCCAGAGTGTGGAGCGCATCGCGACCATCGTCCCGAACAGCGACAGGTCGATGCGCTGGCCGCCGCGCGTGTCACGCGCGTAGAGCGCGGCGCAGATCGCCTGCACGGCGTAGATGCCCGTGAACATCTGCGCCACGTCCACCGCCATGCGCACAGGCGCCTCGCCGATCACGCCGAGGGAGGTCGTCGCCTCGGACGCGAGCTGCGCGGACAGCTCGCCGTACGGCGCGCGGTTGGCCATCGGGCCGTGCTCGCCGTACTCGGAGATGTGCACGTGGACGAGGCCCGGGTTGCTCTTCGTCAGCGCTTCGGGCTGGAGGTCGGGGTGCGCCGTCCATGCCGCGTCCGCGATGACCACGTCCGCACCCTCGAGCAGCTTCTTCGCGACGGCGACGCCCTCCGCGCTGTCGAGGTCGAGCGCCACGCTGCGCTTGTTGCGGTTCATGCCGAGGAACGACGCGCCGAGGTCGCCCGTCGCCTTCGATCCCCAGCCGCGCGCGCGGTCGCCCTGCAGCTTCTCGATCTTCAGTACATCGGCGCCGGCGTCACCCAGCTCCATCGCCGCGTACGGGCCGGCGACACCCTCGGACAATTCGACGACGCGGTATCCGTCCAGGGGGCCGGGCATTACTGCTTCCCCCCTGCGGCCGCGGGCGTGCCCGCCTTCGCGAGGTCGGCGCGGACATCACGCATGATCTCCTCGGCGTGCTCGCCCAGCTCCGGCGTGCGGAACCAGCGGGCAGGTGTCTCGGAGAAGTGCCAGACCGGCCCTCCGGTGCGGACAGTGCCCCACGACTTCGTCTCGATGTCGATGAGGTACTGGTTGTCCAGCACCTGCTGGTGGTTGCGCAACTCGTCCCAGCGCATCGGGCGGCCGTGTGGCACGTCCTGCTTCTTCAGCTCCAGCATCCAGTAGTCCAGCGGCATCGCCGCGAACACTGGCTCGAGGATCGCGGATAGTTCGTTGCGGTGCTCCACGCGTTCGGAGTTCGTGGCGAAGCGGGCGTCGGTCGCCAGCTCTGGCTTGTCGATCGCGGCGCAGAGACCGCGCCACTCCGCCTCGCTCGTCGCCTCGACGCCGAGGTAGCGCGCGTCGTGGCACATGAACGCCTGGCTCGGCGCGACGGCCTGCGACTTGTGCCCCAGCGGC
The DNA here is from genome assembly GCA_947470025.1 of Chloroflexota bacterium. Lineage (GTDB taxonomy): Bacteria > Chloroflexota > Dehalococcoidia > UBA2979 > UBA2979 > SHYQ01. The sequence continues at coordinate 45,351 of CANIRU010000002.1, read as the reverse complement.
TTCGGCACCTGCTTCGACTGGAGGTACTCGGTCATGCGGCCGGTCTGCAGCGCCGAAGTGGCGCGGATCATCGACACGTCGATGCGCTGCCCTTTGCCGGTCTTCTTGCGCGCGAGCAGGCCCATCAGGATCGCCTGGCACGCGTAGTTGCCGGTGGTGGCGTCCATCTGAGTGAAGTGGCGGTAGATCTCGCCTTCCTCCGTGCCCTCGACACCGCTCGAGGATCCGAAGCCGGTGTAGTGCTGGATCTGGCCGTCTGCCCCCGGCAGCGAGCTCAGCGGGCCGGCCTGGCCCCAGCCGGTCACCGCGACGTACACGATGCCCGGGTTGAGCTTCGACACCGACTCGTAGTCGACACCGAGGCGCGCCGCCACGTCCGGGCGCATGTTCATCAGGAACACGTCGGAGGTCTTGAGCACCTCGTAGGCGTCGGCGCGGTCGTCCTGCGACTTGAGGTCGAACTGAATGCCACGCTTGTTCATGTTCCACGTGATGTAGCCGATGGAGGTGCCGTTGATGCTGGGCGGCACGCCGCCGCGGACGGCCTCCTTGGCCTCGACATGGACGACGTCGGCGCCCATCGCGCCGAGCTGCATGGCACACCACGGCCCGACCATCGCGATGGTCAGGTCGAAGACACGGATTCCGTACAGCGGACCTTCAGGCACGGGAGGCCTCCAGAGACAGCGCGGCCACGCGGGGTGACGCGCTCAACGAGGATTGCCGGCGGACGATAACGCAGCCCGATCGCCTTTGCCAGCGCGTGAAGGGTTGTCACGAACGATGCCCCATCCTCACGGGCGTGATAACACTAACCTTAACGTCGACGTGACAGTTGGCGATTCCGGCGGTAGCCTCGATCTGAACCCCAAACCCGCCCGGCCGACGCTCCCGCGACCGCGCCCAGAGGATTGGATCCCCGCCGTGTCTGCCGCCTCCGCCACTCCTGTCGCCCGTCGCTCTGGATTCGACCCCCGCTGGCTTCCCCTCGCCGTCACGACGATCGGGTCGTTCATGTCGATCCTCGACTCCTCAATCGTGAACATCGCGCTGCCGAGCGTGCTCCGCGACTTCCACGCGAACCTCGAGTCGGGGCAGCTGGTGATCACCTCGTACCTGATGGCGCTGGCCGTGGTCATCCCGTTGACCGGGTTCCTCGCCGAGCGGGTGGGGATGAGGCGGCTCTACATCATCACCATGGTGTTGTTCACGATCGGGTCGGCGCTCTGTGGCTTTGCGTGGGACATGCCGAGCCTCATCGGCTTCCGCGTGTTGCAGGGCCTCGGCGGCGGGATGCTCCAGCCGCTGGGGATGGCGCTCGTCTTCACGATGATCACGCCGCTTGAGCGCCCCTACTTCATGGGGCTCCTCGGCATCCCGATGTTGCTCGGCCCGATCCTCGGCCCGACCGTCGGTGGCTACATCACCGAGTACTCGCACTGGCGCGCGATCTTCCTGATCAACATCCCGATCGGCGGCATCGGCATCCTCGCGGCATTCTGGCTGCTGAAGGAGACGACGATCCGTCACGAGGCGCGCCTGGACGTCCGAGGATTCGCGCTCTCCGCGATCGCCTTCCCGTCGCTGGTCCTCGGCCTGAGCCTTGCCTCGGACAAGGGGTGGACGAACCCTGTGCCGCTGTCGCTGCTCGCGGTCGCGGCGGTCGCCCTCGTCGCGTTCATCCGCGTTGAGCTGGGCCAGCGCGACCCGATGCTCCAGCTCCGGCTGTTCGTCGACCCGATGTTCCGGCTCGCGGTGGGCATCCAGTGGATCGGCTTCTTCTCGCTCTTCGGCCTGAACTTCGTGCTCTCGCTGTTCCTCCAGCTGGCGCACGGATGGGGCGCCGCGGAGACCGGCCTCGCGCTGCTGCCGATGGGGGTGATGTCGTTCATCACGATGAACCTCGCGGGCCGACTGTATAACCGCGTTGGCCCGCGCCCGCTGGCTGCGTCCGGCCTGCTCGTGCTCGCGCTCACCTCGTTGCTCTGGAGCTTCGTCGACGGCACGACCGGCATCGGCGAGGTGCTCCTGCTCGCGGGTGGTCGAGGCATCGCGCTCGGCCTGTTCTCCCAGACGGTGCAGATGGTCGCGTACAACACCGTGCAGGACGGCCAGATGCCGCGCGCGACCGCGCTGGTCAACGTCACGCAGCGCATCAACGGTGGCCTCTCCGCCGCGGTGCTGACGACGATCCTGTCGCTGAGCCTCGCGTTCCAGGGGCTTGCGGCGCACACGTCGGTCACCACGGCGGGGCTGCCTCTGCCGGCGATGGTCCGCGCGTTCCACCACTCGTTCTACTTCATGGCGGCGCTCAGCCTCGTCGGCTTCGTGATGTCGCTGTGGCTGCGCGACAAGGTGCTGGAGGCGCACCACGCGTCGATCGTCTCCGAGACCGGCCCCGAGGCGATGCGTGCCCGCGCCGCCCGCGAGCCGTTCGAGGCTGTCGAGGGCTAATGCGAGGACTGGCGGGCGTTCGTCTGTCCAGACATACTCGCGCTGGGCCGGGCATCGGCTCATCTCGACGGAAGGACATACGCATGAAGACCGAAGACGCGCAGCAGATCCTCGCTGCGTCCCGTGCCGAGGCCCAGAAGATGGGCAAGGGCGTCACGATCGTCGTCGTCGACCAGACCGGCGCGCCGGTGGTGCTGGAGCGGCTCAACGGCACCGCGCCCATGACCACGATGGTCGCCGAGGGCAAGGCCGCCGGCAGCGCCTTCACCGGCCGCGACTCCGTGCTGCTCAAGGCGATGGCCGAGAACAACCCGTCGATCGCCGCCTCGCTCGCGGCGCGCCTGGCAGGCCGGTTCATGCCCGTGCAGGGCGCCGTGGTCCTGAAGAAGGGCGGGGAGACCGTCGGCGCGGTCGGCGTCTCCGGCGCGACCGCCGAGGAAGACGAGCAGATCGCGCGCGCTGGCGCAGCGGTCGTCGATGGCGGGGAGAAGCTCTAGCCTCGACCGGTCCCAGACAGAGCGAAGGGGCGCCCGTGAGGGCCCCCCTTCTTCGTGCTCCGACCGGTCGAGGGTTACCCGGCTGGCGGCGGGACGACGCGGATCGGCGCGCCGGCGATGAACGCCGCGATGTTCTCCACCGCATGGCGGTAGAAAATCCCGTAGCTCTGCTTCGTGACGAAGCCGAGGTGCGGCGCGAGCACGACGTTGTCGAGCGCCAGGAACGGGTGGTCGTGCGGGATCGGCTCCACGTCGTACACGTCGAGGCCCGCGCCGGCGATGCGGCGCTCGCGGAGCGCGGCGAGCAGCGCGGCCTCCTCGATGATCGGGCCGCGCGAGGTGTTCACGATGAACGCCGTGGGCTTCATCAGCCCTAGCTCGCGCGCGCCGATCAGACCGCGCGAGGCGTCGCTCAGTGAGACGTGCACGGAGATGAAGTCGGAGCGCTCGAAGAGCTCGTCCTTCGTCACCAGCGTCGCGCCCTTCTCCTCGGCGCGCTCAGGCGTCAGGCTGCGGCTCCACGCGATCACGTTCATCCCGAATGCCTTGCCGTACGCGGCGACCTGCCCGCCGAGGTTCCCGAGGCCGACGATGCCGAGCGTGCTCCGCTCGAGGCCGACGCCCACGGTGGTCTGCCAGCGGCCCTCGCGCATCGCGCGGTCCTCTTGCACCACGTTGCGGGCGAGCGCGAGCGTCAGCGCCCACGTCTGCTCCGCGGTGGCCGTGTTCGTGCCGCCGAGGGTGCAGATGGTGACGCCCTGCTCAGCAGCGGCGACCATATCGATCGCGGCGCCTCCACCGTTCATCAGCAGCTTGAGGTTCGGCAGCCGCTGCAGCAGCGAGCGCGTGAACCATGTGCGCTGCCGCACGCCCACCACGACATCGAAGTCGCGCAGCCGTTCGACCAACGCGTCCTCGTCCTCCATGTGGTCATGGAACGCGATGACCTCGGTCCCAGCCGGGAGCGAACCCCAGTCCGCCGAGGATCGCGCCTCGTCCTGGTAGTCCTCGATCAGTGCGATGCGCATCTGCGTGTCCTGTTCTTCTTGCTCGCTCTACTCGCCGGCAGCGCGGGCGCGCGTCAGGTCGCTCAGCTTGAGGTTTCGCATCCTCGACGAGAACGCGAGGATCAGCAGCGCCGAGGTCAGCGCCGTCGTCGTGAGGATCATCCCGGTGGTCGGAGCGCCAATGATGTCGGCGCTCCACCCGGCGATCAGGCCGCCGACCGGCATGATCATGAACGAGAACTGGAGCAGGGCAGCCATGCTCCCCCGCAGATGCTCCGGCGCGATCATCTGCATGACCGTGGTGTTCGTCGTCGTGTAGAGCGACTCGGCGATGCCCGCGACGACCAGGAACGGGACGGCCACCCAGAGCTGGCCCGTCATGACGCCGACGATGCAGAACAGCAACTCGCCGCCCGCCATGATGATCAGCGCAAACAGCTGGAGCAGGCCTCGGCGTTCCACGTGGTTCAGCGACGCGGTGAGCGCGCCGCCGAAGAGCCCGCCGAAGCCGATCGCACCGGCGAGGATGCCGAAGCCCGCCGCGTTTTCGTGGAAGACGCGCTGCGCAAAGATCGGTAACAACACGGCGTGCAGCGGGATGAGGAGCGCCGGCGAGATGACGCTGAGCACGAACGAGATGCGCGCCTGCGGGTCGCTCGCGACGAACACGTAGCCCTCGCGCATGCTCGCGAGGAACGGCTTGCGGACGCGCGTCTCCCGCTCCTTCTGGCCGCGGATCATCAGCACGGTCACCATGACGCTCAGGTACGCCGCCGCCTGGATGAAGAAGTTGTTCGCCGGCCCGAACCGAGCGATCAGCAGGCCACCGCCGACCGTCCCGAGCGACCGCGCGAGGCTGAACGCCAGCCACGACAGCGCCACCGCGTTCGGGATCACTCGACGCGGCACGATGTCGAACACGAACGCCTGCCGCGCGGGCAGGTTGAACGTCTGCGCCGCCGACACGAACAGCGTGAACACGAACAGGTGCCACACCTGCATCGTCCCGGCGAGGAGATCGAACGCAACGATCAGCGTCAGCACCGCCATGATCATCTGACTGACGGAGATGATCCGGTTGCGGCTCACGCGGTCGCTCGTCGTCCCTGCAACGGGCGACAGCAGCAGGATCGGCAGGCTGCGCATCAGGCCAACGGCGCCCGTGAGGCTGCCCGACCCCGTCAGCTCGAGGACGACCCAGGTCACGGCGGTCTGCTGGATCCACTGCGCGGCGGCGGTGAACACGTCGCCCGCCCATAGCAGGCGGTAATTGAAGTAGCGGAACGCGTACAGCGTGCCGATGCGGTCGTGCTGACGCTCGGGCTCGTCGGGGAACGCCGCCAGCTCGCGTCGCAGCGCGTCGTCCGCCGCCTCGGTGCGTGGCGTCGTCATTGGGCGGCTCCGACGGCGGTCGTACTACTCGATGCGTGCGTGGGGGCCTCGATGTCGGGAGTGCCGGTCCAGCGCGGTGGCTGCGCGAAGAGGACGGCGATGCCGGCGATGGCGAAGGACGTGAGCGAGACGTACCAGACGTGCGATGGCTGTATCCCGGAGTCGAGCAGGTACCCGAAGATCGGTGGGCCGAGGCCCGACGAGGCGATCGATGCCGGCAGCACGATCCCGCGGATCGCGCCGAGGTGCGCGCGGCCGAAGTAGTTCGGCCAGACGATGTTGTTGAGCGTGATGTAGCCACCCGCCGCCGCCCCCCACGTGACGTTGTGCAGCACGACGGTCAGTGCCTGTCCCTCAGACACGATCATCGGGATGATCGAGGCTGCCAGTCCGAAGAGACCGAACGCACCGACGTACCGCACGGGCACTCGGTCGGCAATGGTGCCGAAGAGCAGGGCGGAGAACACCACCGTGAACGGGTCGAGCGCCGTGCCGAAGGCAACGGCCTCCGAGGTCGCGCCGAGGCTCTTGAAGTAGTCCACGCGGTGCACGAGCGTCCCGGTCAGCACCGCACCGGCGAGGATGAGCGCGCCGAGGAGCTGCCACATCGCGACGGTGCGCATGGCCTCGCGCACGGTCCAGTTGCGCGAGGTCGAGAGGTGCGCGTGGCGGCTGAGCGCGTGCTGTGCCGCACCCGCGGGCGCCTCCTTCGCGCCGTCGGGGTGCAGGCCGAGGTCCTCGGGGGAGCGCCGCACGAGGAGCGCGCTCACGGGGATCACGACGGACGCGACGACGAGGCCAAAGATGATCGACGTGCCGCGCCAGCCGTACTGCGTGAGCAGCCACTCCGTGATCGGGATCGCGAACATCGTGCCGCCGGCCATGCCGATCGTCGCGACCGACAGCGCGCGACCGCGGTTCACCACGAACCACTTTGCCAGCGGCACCTGCGTCAGCAACTGACCCGCCGGCCCGCCGAGGCCCGCGAGCCCGGAGATCGCGAAGACGAGGTAGACGAGCCAGATGTTGTGGACGAACGCCAGCAGGATCAGCATCGCGCCGACCAGGGCGCCGCTCCCGACGCCGATCCAGCGCGCGCCGTGCCGGTCGAGCAGCACGCCCATGTACGGGCCGATGATGCCGCCCGCGAACAGACGCAGCGTGAACGACCACGACAGTTCGCTCGTCGGCACGCCGAGCTCCTGCGCCATCGGGCCGATCATGAACGAGAACACCACCGGGTTCATGGTCGATGACACGGCGTTGATGGCGAGCGCAGTGCCCACCATGACCCAGCCGTAGTAGAACGGGACGCGACTCACGAGCGACAAACGATCCTCGATCCCAGCAGACGCCTCAGGCGTCCGCGGCAGTGTGCGTTCAAGCAGTGTCGAGTGCTCGCCCTCGCGTCAGGGCTGACAGAACCCGCGCAGTTTACCCCGCCCGTTCCTCGACGGGGGCAGGTGCATCCGAACCGGCCCGACCTCGCGGTCCCGCGCCAATCCGCTCGCCCATGGGCACCTGGAGCCGCAGCATCCGTGGATGTGTTGCCACGACGACCGCGACGATGGCGACAGCGATCAGCGCGAGCCCGCGCATCGCGCCCGGCCCGCCGAAGTGCTCGGCGAGCCAGCCCGCCACCAGCGCGCCGATCGGCACGAGCCCGCGGTTGAGCAGGTAGATGCTCATCACCCGCCCGCGCAGCGCCCTCGGCGTCATCACCTGCAGCAGCGACTGGTTCTGCGTCGTGTACGTCACGCTGAACAGCCCGAGCACGGCGCCGAGCACGAGGCTGAGCCAGGTGATGCTCGACGACGCGAACGCGAACAGCGCCGCGCTGAACGAGAGCGCGCCGATGACGACGGAGAGCCCGTACCCCGTATTGCGCCGCATCGATGCGACGACGAGGGCACCGAGCAGCGCCCCGACGCCGATCGACCCGAGCAGGAAGCCGGTGAGCGCGGCGTCGCCGTGCAGCACGTTCACCGCGATCAGCGGCATCAGCGGCGTGTACGACATCGCGAAGGTGAGCGGGCCCAGGCCGAGCAGCAATTGCGCGCGGATGTTCGGCTCCTTCGCAGCGAACGCGAGCCCCTCGCCGATACTGCGGAAGAACGGCAGCCGCTGCTGCGCCGCACCGAGCGCATCGAGGATCTCGGCGCGCGCGGGGATGCGGAGCTGGAACGTCCAGATCGTGGCGAAGAGGTAGATCACGGCCTGCATCAGGTACGACCCACCGGTGCCCACCTGCGCGATGACGAGGCCGGCCACGGCCGGGCCGATCATCCTCGAGCCGTTGAGCGCGGCGGAGTTCAGCGCGAGTGCGTTGAGCAGCTTGTTCTCGGGCACGAGGTCGCTGATCAGCGTCTGGCGCGCCGGTTGCTGGAACGCCTGCACGGTCCCCGCGAGGAACGCCGTGACATAGACGTGCCACTCCTGCACGTGCCCGGTGATCACCAGCGCCGCCAGGATGAAGTTGAGCAGCCCGTTCACGACCTGCGCCACGATCAGCTGCATCTTGCGGCCGGACCGGTCCGCGAACGCGCCCGCGAGGATGCCGAACAGCAGTAGCGGCAGGCCTCGTGCGGCGGTCACAGCACCAAGCTGAAACGGCGAGCCAGTGATCTCGAAGATCAGCCACGCACGGGTGGTCTGGTCCATCCACTGGCCCATGCTCGTGCTGACCTGCCCCAGCCAGAGCAGGCGGTAGTCGCGCAGCCGCAGGGAGTCGAAGGTGCTGATCGAGGCCACGTGCGCCCGGGTCCAGTCCGCAGTTACCGTGAACGTGAGGTTTCACGGGACGGTACCGCGGCCCGGATGTTCGCGCTAGGGCGATTCGCCCGTCATTACAGGCGTGCTACTGGTAGACGATCACATCCGGGGAGGCAGGGACAGGCTCCCTGAGCGCCTCGGCGCGCTCGCGCAGGAACCTGGTGATGTCCGGGACGCTCATCATCGGCTCGTCGTGCTCGGTGAACAGCTTCATCGCGGGCCGCTCCGCGTAGGGCGCGACGGCGTAGTGCGCGTGGCCCTCGATCTTCGAGCCCACCGGCCCGTAGCCATCGAAGTCCACGACGATCTCGATGTCCGGGTCGGGGGCGTATGTGGCGGTGCCGGTGAGCATGCCCTCCATGAACTGGTGCAGCATCAGCATCTTGCGCGGCAGCCCCTCGCGCCGGACGAGGTCCCCGAGGTACGCCTGCACGGTATTCACGGACGCGCCGTCGAGCGTGCCGATGAGCTTGCCGGGAGCGACGTTCTGCCCCTTCAGCGCGAACTCCGGGTCCAGCGCGAGGTGCACGAACGGCAACTTGAGCAGCGGTTCGAGCAGCTTCGTCTCGGTCAGTGCGTTCGACCAGCCGATCTGGGTGTCGAGGATCAGCAGCACGCCGTTGTCGCGGGCGGCCGCCACCCACGGCTGGAGCTCCTCGGGGCCGAGCCGCGCGAGATACGTGCCGTCCGAGGTCTGATGCTCCTGCGCGACGTGCACGATGACGTGCAGTGCGCCGATCGTCGGGCGGCCATCGGCGGCCTGTGCCTCAGCGGCGAGCCGTTTCGCCTCGCGTGCAGCGTCGCGCGGGTCATCGAACTTTCCGAGGAGCCCCATGGTCCTCGCGTGCGGATGTCCGTAGATCGTGACGATGCGTTGGCGCTCCAGCACGCCGGGCTGGGGCGTTGGTACGGCGGTGGCTCTGGCGGCAATCGCGGCTGGCTGCGAGGGCGCCCCGGTCGCGGCGGAAGCCGCGAACGCGATGCGCGGCCCGATCGGTGAACGCTCCGTGATCGCCGCCTCGCGCGTGGCGGCGATCAGCACCGCACCCACGGACACCGCGGCGATACCCGTGACGAGGCCGCTTGCGAGGGGCCGTGCGCGTAGCGCCTCCACCGAGGTCGCGATCGCGTGGATGCCGGCGGTCATTGCGGCCGACGCGGCCGTGAGCACGGCAGGCGCGCGTCGAGGCGGTGCCGGATCCGGCAGCAGCGAGGCGATGCGGAACGACAGCTCGGCAAGGCTGCGTCGCTGCGACGCGAGCATCTCGGTGTAGAACTCGCCGAACTCGGGGTGCTCCTCGACTGCGCTCGCGAGCGCGTCGAGGTTCGACTGCTCGTTGGCGAAATACGTATCGAATGCGCGCAGCGAATCGCGGCCGAGCACGTCGCGCGGCGCACGAACCCGAGCCGGTCTGACCGGCCGGGCGGAGGAGCGCGGTTGGATGTCCGCCGCCATAGCCTCTGGATTCTAGGCCCTTGCGGCCACGCAGAACCGGCGCGCGGGCGGATCGAACCGCCCGTTTATCCACAATCGGCGCGAGTAAGCGGGCGCGGCAGTCTTAGGAGGAAGCGCCGCTGTCGGAGTCCCCGAAATGGGTGTGGGCCGGCGAGGTGGTGTGGAGCCGGTCGAACAGGTGCGCGACGGATGGTGCCGCGCCCTGCACGGCGTGCTGCATCGCCCCCTGCCAGTAGTCCTGGAGCGGCGTCAGGTCCTCGCGTGTCAGGCGCACCTCGCGCATCTGGAACGTGCCCGGCTCGTAGAGCACCGCGTCGACGGGGTAGTCGACGTCCGAGGCGCTCGTGCGGGTGGCATCGAACGACAGCAGCCCGACGCGCAGCGCGTCGAACAGTCCCTGCTCGTAGTCCCAGACCCGGTCGAGGATCGGCTTCCCGTACCTCGACTCGCCGATGATCACGTACGGCGTGGCAGCGCGGACTTCGACCCAGTTGCCCTCCGGGTAGATGAGGTACAGCCGAGCCTCGTCGTCATCCTTGAGCTGGCCGCCGAAGATGCAGTGCAGGTCAAACGACAGTCCGTCGCTCGCGAGCCACTCGCCATCCTCGCGGCGGACGCGTCGGATCTCCTCGGCAAGCGCGTTCGCGGCCATGTACATCTTGGTGAGGTTGTCGGACTCGCCTTTCAGGCGCTCTTCGAAGTAGGTGATCGCCTTGTCCCGCACGGAGCGGAGGCCGCTCGTGAGGATGAACATCGAGTGCTGCTCGTAGGCGTGGATCGAGATCTTCTTGGCCTGCGACAGCTCGGTCCCCGAGGTGATCCGGGTATCGGCGATCGCGAGCAGGCCTTCGCGGCATTTCATTCCGAGGCAAAATGTCATGCATCCATCGTAGGCGTCCGCTGCGCTGTGTGTCGTCGGGGATGTCCCTCGATGCTCCGAGTCACCTCGAGGTGTATGCGCGGGGCCGCCGCACTCAGATCGAGTACCAGTACTTTGGAGGAGGCTACGCGCAGGTTCGGACAGTCGTGGTGCCTCGACGCAACGTCGAGGCTAGCGGGCCTGCTTGAGGGCGTAGCCCCCGGCGCGCTGCTGCGGGCGCTTGATCGAGCCAGCGCGGGCCTGCTGCGAGCGTGTCCGCACGAGGACGGGGACAGCCACACGGTGTCGCTCGCACGAGCGCTGCGGAGTGCGGGCGGCCGCCGTGCGGGCCCGGGATGCTCCGATGCAGGTCCAGCAGAGTTCCACCGCTGTCTCCTCGCTATTGCGTTGCCATCGCATTAAGGCAGACGATCGTTTCGGCATGATGTCACGATTATCCACACGCGCATGCCTTGATCTGAAAGTTTTCCGCAGAACCTGATCGCCCGAGCAGCGGATCGCGGCGGTGGAACAGCAGCCGAGTCGCCCGTACGCTGTATGTGGGGCGGGGATTTGGCGATCACGCGATTCAGGATGTGAACGTGACCAAGCAAATCAGCCTCTGGGCTGCCGTGTTCCTCGCGGCAGCCACGGTCGCCTGCGGCGGCACCAGGGTCGAGTCTGCCCCGACCGGACTGACGGTGAAGTCCGTCGAATCCGTAACCTCCGAGACGCCGCCTCCGACGCCGACCCCGGTCGCCGCGGTTACGCCCTCGCCGATCGGCTTCGCGAACCCGGGCGTGAACGCCGGCAACTTCCCCGCACCGCCGAAGAACCCGGTCGCCGAGCCCGCCTCCACCCGCGGCATCGCGCGGCTGAGCTCCCCGAAGCTCGGTATCGACAGCTACATCGAGGTGGTCGGGCTCGTGAACAACGAGATGCAGGCGCCGAACGACGGCGTCTATGCGACCGGCTGGTTCCCGGACTACGGGCTCCCCGGGGCGGGCGGGAACATCGTCATGACCGCCCACGAGACCTGGAACCACATGCAAGGCCCCTTCTACGGCATGCACAAGGCGGCGCTGGCCGACGAGATCGAAGTCAAGATGGCCGACGGTCGGACGCTGGTCTACAAGGTGATCAGCAACAAGCGCTACAAGGTCGACGGCATCCCGATGGGCGACATCATCTGGCCGAAGATCCGTCCGCAGGGCGAAGAGTGGCTGACGCTGCTCACATGCGGCGGCGAGATCGTCTACGGCGGCAACGGCTACGGCGAGTACCTCTCCCGCGACGTCGTCGTCGCGCGTCGAGTGAAGTAGCGCCGAGGCCACGTGATGCGCCGCGCCGCCATCGTGCTGGCCGCGGCGCTCGCGTTGCTTCTCCTCGGCTGCGACCGCACGAGCCCCGCACCGACGACCGTGGAGGTCGCGACGGCGGTGTCGACGGCTAGCGCAATTCCTACTGTGACGACCTCGCCGTCGGGGATCATGACGCCCAGGATCTCGCCGACGCCGACGGCGCCCACCACGCCACGGCCTATTGTGCCGGGCGCAAGCACGCCGCAAGCGGTGTCCGGCACGATCATGCTGGGCGAACCGCCGTCGGTGCCAACCATCCCGGGATCGGTTCTTGGCGTGTACGACGTTGCGCGCGAGAGATTCCTCCCGATCGGCCCGTGCATCTTGTTCTCATGGGACGCGACGGCGTGCTTTGGCCTGCTTCCTGGCGGGACGTATTCGAAGTCCGATCTCCCGAGCGGCCAGACGAGGACGCTCACCGGAGACTGGAGCAGCGTCCTGTATGGCCTCCACGACGGGCGCGTGCTGAATTACGAAAGCGAACCTCGTCGCTCTGGTGCGTTCGTTCTGCGAACCCGAGATGGTCAACTGATCGCGGAAGTCGTGCGTCTCTCGGATGAGGAGAGATCAAGCACCGGCTGGGTCTGGCCGCCGGGAGGTGCCGCAGGCCCCCTAGTTTCGGTGGTTCAAGGGCGTTTGCTGACCGTCTACGAACTCGACGAAGCCTCGGGACGGCGGGTCGCGCTGCTGACGGTCGAGGTCCCTGACACTCTGGATGGGAGCTTCGCCAAGCTGTCAGCCTCCTCGTTCCACGTTTCAGCGAGTGACGCGTGGGTGCTCGTCGACCAAAGCTGTTTTCCCAAGACCCCGTTCGTGCGCCTGTTCGACCGTCGCTCGGGACAGCTGTACGCGCTGCAGAGTCCCACAGAGATGCTCGGCTGGGAGATCGTTGGCCCCGACTTGGTGGCCACGGGGCCAAACTATGACATGCGCTACGTCTACAACCTGCGCAGTCGTGCCTACGAGCGTGTCCTCCCAGAGGTCGCCGGCAAACGAGGTCCCCACTCCGTCTCGTCGGATCTCCGGTGGGCTCTCTACGGCGGTTCGCATCGCAGCGGCTGTGGCGACGATTAGCGCCGCGCTGCTAGCCCCGCGCTTCCCACGCGCGATACCGTGACGCACATGACTACCGCCGCGCCGAGCAACGAGACGATCGAGGCGTTCAAGCGACGCGCCGGCGAGGCGCGCTCAGTCGTCCACGAGTTCGCGGACTGGCACGCGGTGGCGGCGTTGGCGCTGATGCTCGCGCCGGAGGGCGGGATCGCGGTGTCGGGGCCGGCTGCCGAGGCGGCGCCTGTACTGCTCGAGGACCTCGGCGGGCGGGCGATCGCGCCGGGGCAGGAGCACCGCGTGACCGCGGGCGGCGCGGTCGGCATCGTGCGCGGCGCGCTCGGGATCGCGGAGACGGGGTCGGTGATGCTCGTCGAGGAGCGCTCCGAGGACCGCGCGGTGTCGATGCTCTCGCCGATCGTGATCCAGGTGCTCGACCGTGACCAGATCTTCCAGACGCTGGACGTGCTCCTGGAGCACCTATTCCGCCGCGTCGACGGTGGGCCGCCGACGTTCGCGTCGCTGTCCACGGGGCCGTCGCGCACGGCGGACATCGAACGCTCGCTCACCATCGGCGTCCACGGCCCGCACGATGTCCACGTGGTGATCCTCGGATGACCACCACGCCGACTCGACCGACCGAGGGCTCGAACCCCGAGATGCGCGGCCCACACCTCAAGCCATTCGAGGAGCGCTACGAGAACGCGCTCAAGGATCCCAACATCCAGAGTGGGCTCCTCGAGTTCCAGCAGTCGTGGCGCCAGACGCGCGACGACCAGATGCGCTCGCTGCACGAGATCACTGGCTTCACGTTCGAGGACCTGCGCGGCAAGCTGACGCAGGCCAAGGAAAACGTGATCGCCGCGCCGGACGAGCACGTCGCGCGGTTCAAGGCGAACATCGAGGCACGTGGCGGCAAGGTCGTCCTCGTCGGGTCGGACGCGGAGGCGAACGCGTACATCGCGCACCTCGCGCACGAGCGGGGCGTCTCGTTGGTCGTCAAAGGCAAGTCGATGGTCTCCGAGGAGATCGGACTGAACGAGGCGCTCGCGCACGCGGGCGTCGAGGCGGTCGAGACCGACCTCGGCGAATGGCTGTTGCAGATCGGCGAGGACCGCCCAAGTCACCTTGTCATGCCGGCGATCCACAAGCGCCGCCACCAGGTCGCCGAACTGTTCACGCGCGTCCTCGGCCGCCCCTTCGACCCCGACGACATCCCGGCGATGGTGCTCGCCGCGCGCGTCGAGCTGCGCGCGCGCTTCCTCAACGCCGGCATGGGCGTCACCGGCGCGAACGCCCTGATCGCCGAAACCGGCACGATCATGCTCGTCACGAACGAGGGGAACGGCCGGCTCACCAGCAGCCTGCCGGGAGTGCATGTCGTCACGACGGGTGTCGAGAAGGTGCTGCCCACGGCCGCCGATGCGATTACGCAGATCCGGATCCTCGCGCGCTCCGCGACGGCGCAGCCGATCACCACGTACACCACGTTCATCAGCGCGCCCGCTCCGGGCCACGAGCTGCACGTCGTGCTGATCGACAACGGCCGCCGACTGATGTCGGTGCAGCCGGGCCTCGAGGCCGCGCTGCGCTGCATCCGCTGCGGCGCGTGCGCCAACGTCTGCCCCGCGTACCAGATCGTGGGCGGGCACGCCTTCGGGCACGTGTACACCGGCCCAATCGGCCTCGTCACCACCGCGTTTCACCACGGCCTCGACGCCGCCGAGGGGCCACAGTCGCTCTGCGTGTCCTGCGGCGCGTGCGCGACGGTGTGCCCCGTGAGTATCCCGCTGCCGCAGCAGATCCTCGAGGTGCGTCGCCTTGTCGCGGAGCGTTCGCCATCGGGCTGGCGCACGAGACTGGCGATGCGCCTGTACGCCTCGCGCGCGCTGTTCGCGCTCGGCACCCGCGTCGCCGGGCGGCTCTCGACGCCGCTGCGCCACGGTCGCTTCACCAGATTGCCCGCGATCATCGCGAACACGAAGGTCGCGCAGCGCTACCTCGGCTGGCGCACGCCGCCGGCGATCGCCCCGGTGCCCGCGCGATCGCTCGCCAGACAGGCATCCGCGCCGCCCGCGATCGCGGGCAGTCCGCTCGCGGGGCGCAAGATCGCGTTCTTCCTGCAGTGCATCGGCGACCGCGTCGCGCCTGAGATCCCGCTCGCGGCGATCGACGTGCTACGCGCCGCCGGCGCGGACGTGCGCATCCCCGACTCGCAGCACTGCTGCGGCCTGCCCGCCTTCGACGCGGGCGACCACGACAACGCGCGCCGCATGGCGAAGTCCACGATCGCGGCCCTCGAGGGCAACGACGACATCGTTACCCCCGCGCCGAGCTGCGTCGTCGCGATGCTGCACGAGTACGAGACGCTGCTGTCCGGCGAGCCCGGCTGGCAGCTCCGCGCTCACGTCATGAAGGAGCGGGTCTACGACCTCGTCGGCTACCTCGTCGGCCCCGGTCGCCTGCCGGACGGCGCGCTCGCCGAGGGCTCATCGGAGGCCGTCGCCGTCCACCGCTTCTGCCAGGGCTCGAACATGCTGAACGCGGGCGACCGCCTCGAACGTCTGCTCCACGACGTGGCGGGCGTGGACACCGTGCCGCTGTACGAGGCCGAGGTGTGCTGCGGCTTCGGCGGGTCCACCTCGGTCCGCGCGCCGGAGATCTCCGCCGGCATCCTCGGGCGCAAGCTCGTGAACGTCGCTGCCGCGGGCGCGCCGATCCTCGTCACCGACAACCCCGGATGCGTCCTCCACCTTCGAGGTGGCGCGGACGCGGCCGGCGCTCCGGTCCGCGTCATGCACGTCGCCGAGTACCTCGCATCGAGGCTCCCCGGCCGCTCCTAGCCGCTTCCTTCCTCAGACATAACAATTTCGTCTGGCTGGCCTCTGCTTGCTTCCCGAATATTGATAAAGGGGGTATGCTCGTATCTAATTCGCGGGGCAGCGGAGGGTTGCGCTATGCGCCGTCGATTCGTCACGCTCGCGCTGCTCATCGCAGTCGCGGCATTCTTCGCAGCACCTCGAGAGCACGCGCTGGCCGCCGACCCGCCAACGATCACCGCCGTCAACCCCTCCAGCGGCACGGCGAACGCCTTCGTTACCGTATTCGGCACCGGCTTCCAGCCCGGCGCGATGGTCATCTTCGGCGGGACGCTTTCAACCAGCGTCTCGTTCGTCACGACGAACCAGTTGAACGTCCAGGTGCCGTCCACCATCTCGGGAGCGATTCCCGTGCAGGTGGTGAACCCGGATGCCCAGTCGGCGAGTTGGACGGGGTTCACTTACTTAGGCACGCCGGCCGGGAACAACGGCTCGGTATGGGTGGCCGGGATCAACCCCGGTTCGGGAATCAACGGTCAGCCCGTCCACATCACGGGCGCAGGCTTCGAGCAGGGCGCGACGGTGTTCTTCGGAAGCGTGTCTGCGGAGAACGTCGTGTGGATGACCCGCGGATACCTGATGGCGTACCCGCCGATCGGCTCGGGGACGGTCACGGTGAAGGTCGTGAACCCGAACGGCCAATCCGCCACTGCGCCGACCAGCTTCACCTACACCGGCACGGCGACCGGCGGGACGTCGACGGGCAGCGTCGTGATCACCTCGGTGTCGCCCGGTAGCGTCAGCGCCGGGACATCGGTCACGATCAGCGGGAGCGGGTTCATCGTCGGCGCGACCGTCTCGATCGGCGGCTACTCGGCGACCAACGTCCAGGTCGTGGCGTCGAACCTCATCACCGCGATCGCACCGGCCGGTCCGATCGGGGCAGTGTCGGTGATTGTCTCCAACCCCGGTGGACAGTCGGGCGTGTTCCCGGGCCTCTCGTACGGTGGCGCCACGACGACGACGACCGGTAGCCAGCCCACGGTGAGCAGCGTCTCTCCCACCGTTGGATCCTCTGCCGGGGGCACGGTCGTTTCGATCAGCGGAGCCGGGTTCGTTGCTCCGGCGACGGTGACCTTCGGGGGAGTCCCCGGAACCTCGGTGACAGTGGTGAGTCCAAACCTGATCACCGCGACGACGCCGCCGGGCACCGTAGGAACGTTCGGCGTGCTGGTGTCCACGCCCTCGGGCGCCGTTGGTGGCCTCATCTCGGGCTTCACGTACGAGCTCGCGTGGCCGCGTGTCACCTCGGTTTCGCCGAGCACCGGCGCACTGACTGGCGGCACCACGCTCACGATCACCGGCAGCGGATTCGCCCCCGGCGCGACGGTGACCATCGGCGGGCAGGCAGCCGCCACGGTGAGCGCGGTCACGCCGACGCAGATCACGGTGACGACGCCGGCAGGGCCTCCGGGCAACGCGACGGTGCTCGTGACGAACCCGGGTGGCGCGATCAGCGGGCTGGCGACCGCGTTCCAGTACAGCTCGACGCCGCAACCTCAGCCGCAGGTCCCGCTGCCCGGCGCGACCACGACGATTACCGGCGTCACCCCTTCGACGGGGCCGTCGGCCGGTGGCACCGCGATCTCGATTTACGGCACTGGCTTCCAGAGCGGGGCGAGCGTCACCATCAGCGGTATCTCCGTCAGCGCGACGGTCGTGTCCTCGACGCAGATCACGGCAGTGACGCCGGCGGTGAGCGGGACGGGTTCGGTGACCGTCACGGTCACGAACCCCGGTGCCGCGACGGTGTCGCTGCCGAGCGCGTTCACGTACGGAGGCACGAGCAGCGGCGGTACCTCCGGCACCTCGGGAGGGACGACAAGCCCGCTGCCAGCGGGTGGGGGGTTGTTCGTCTTCGCGGGTGGGACGAACGCGCAGCTGTTGGCGCAGTCCGGCTGCAGCGCGAGCACGGCGGTGTTCTGGACGACCGATTCGAAGGGCGCGTGGATCGGGTACATCCCGTCCGTCCCGGTGGCCGTCGTCAACGCCGCGTGGATGGCGCTGTTCCCGACGAGCATTCCGGCCGGTACGCCGATCTTCGCTCGCTGCTAGCCCAGCCCAGGTACATGCGTCGAAGGGCGGCACCGCGAGGTGCCGCCCTTCTGTTCGTCGAGGTGACCGCGACTACGGCTTCGGTGTGATGCCCTGCGCCTCGAGGTCCGCGATCACCGTCTTCGCGATGCGGAAGGCCTCGACGCCCGCCGGGGTGCCGGCGTAGGTCGCGATCTGGATCAGCGTCTCGCGCAGCTCGGTGAGGGTGACGCCGTTGCCGATCGCGGCGCGGAAGTGCGTGGCGAACTCCGTGGAGCGGTTGAGCGCCGCCAGGATGCAGAGGTTGTTCATGCTGCGCTGCTGGCGCGTCAGGCCCTCGCGGCCCCAGGTCATGCCCCAGCACTGCGCCGTCATGAACTCCTGGAACGGCCGGTCGAAGTCCGTGGCGCCGTCCAGCGCACGGTCCACATAGGCCGCGCCAAGAACCTCCTTGCGAATCGCCAGGCCCTTGTCAAACCACTCCTGCGTTGCCGCATCCATGGACGTCTCCTCTGACGGCGCAGCGCGCCGATGTGCTGATCGCTTGATGTGTGCTGATGAACAAGGTGTTCCGCGCTGTGGTGCAGCATCGAGCGATCCGCGGGCGGCGGCAACTCTGTGCAATCGCTGGCGCCGCGCCGCGGACGGGGGATGCGCTACGAGGAGGCGGCGCAGGGGAAGGAGCGGGTGTCAATGCCGGTCGTGAGGGTACGCGCACGCTCGACGACGGGGGCGATCTCGGCGGCGGTCAAGGCATAGGCCTGGTCGGGCGCGGTGATCGATTCGGCGAAGACCACGCCGACGTAGCGCCCCTGCACGTCCACGAGCGGACCGCCCGAGTTGCCTGGGCGCGCGCGGCCCTCGATGACCCAGATGTCGCGGGTCACTGGCTTCTCGTCGTAGATGTCACGCCCACGCGCCAACATGCCGCTACTGACGATCGCCGCTCCGAGATTGAGGGGGCCACCGCCGGGGTAGCCGACGATTGCGACCTGCTGCCCGCGCTCCGCCCCGCGTGACGGGAGCGGCTCGAGGCCGAGGCCCGGCACAAGGATCACCGCCACGTCACGGCCCGGGTCAAGCACGAGTACGCGCCCGAGCTTCGGAGAGGCGGATCCGGGTATGAGCACGCGCACGGTGCCGGTGCCGCTGACGACGTGGGCGTTCGTGACGATGCGGTCGGTGGCGACGACGAAGCCGCTGCCGAGCTGCATCCCGCCGCATCCGAGCGCCTCGACCTTCACGGTCGCAGCCGCCGCGGCACGCACGCCGGCGGTGTCGATGCTCGTCGGGTTCGCCTCCGCGCGCGAGGGGAGGCGGGGATCGAGGCCCACAAACACCTGCGGGAACACCTGCGCGGAGAGGTGCTCCTGCAGGCTTGCGAGCGCGGTCGGCGGGCGCGGGACATGATCATCGATCTGGCGAAGGATCGCCGAGCCCTGGATCTGGTGTGCGAGGGGCTCGCTCGGGCCGCGGCTGAGCATCAGGCCGACGTACCAGATGGTGCTCATGGTCACGACGACCGTGAGTGCCGCGCCGCCGACGCCGTCCATGACCGCGATCGCGTGCAGACGGTGCGCGACGCGCCGCACGGGCGCGCCCAACTCGTGTGTGATCGTGCTGCCGACGAGGGCGCCCGCACCGACGACGGTGAGCACCACGACGATGCGCACGACCACCTGATTGATGCCGATGTGGGTGACGGCGATCGGCGCCAGCATCGTCCCGCTCGCCACGCCGAGCACCAGCCCGGCGTACTCGAACGCGGTCAGCGATAGCCCGCGGTGGAACCCGAAGGTCACGGCGGCGAGGACGAACCCGACGATGAGGAGATCGAGGATGTTCACGGGGGCAGCATCCGCCCCGCCCCGGTGGCCTGTCCGTCACGCGGGCATTGCAATCAACTGCGCCGCACGGACTGTGACGTGCGTGAGATGCCCGCGACTGCGGATGCGACGCGCTACCGCACCAGCGTCACAGCGACGTTCGCGGTCAGGCCGCCAGGGAAGGCCGCGCGGAACTGCTCGCGCAGGAATGCGGGGCCGTTGATCACCAACAGCCGGAACTGGCCGGCGCTGTCCTGTACCCACAGGCCGGTTGCCCCGGCCGTGCGCGCGGCCGCCTCGAGCTGGTCGATCGCACCGCCGCTGAACACGGCAAGCGCCTGTCCGGACGAGGAGAACGTGACGGGGGTGACAAACGCGCCGGTCGCCTGCGTAGGCGTCACGACGGCGGGCGGTGGCGCGGGGGCGGGAGAGGTGACGACAGGGCTGATCACCGGCGGCTGCGTGGGCGGGTAGAGCGCGTTGATCGCGGCGATGTCGTCCGTCTGCATCGTGTGCGGTGTCCGGCACGCGGTGAATGTGGGGGTCATGATCGCCGATGCGACGTTCGAGTGGCCGATGCCGATCGCGTGCAGGAGCTCGTGCGTCATCGTGTGCTCTAGATCGCGGTAGATCGGTGCGTCGTTGCACCTGAAGTTGTTGGTGTTGGTGAAGAACACGCGAGCGACGGTGTAGGTGGACACCGAGCCGCGCGGGCCGCGCCCGTAGCTCAGCGCCTGCCCCGTCGAGCTAATCGTCCCGAATCCCACCACGATCGGCTTCGTCGTCGTCGTGCTGCACAACTCGGTGCGCGTGGCCGGACCGGCGAACTGCAGCATGAGTCCGCCGCGGAGGTTGGTGTTGATCTCGTTGATCGAGGCCTGGAGCGTTGAGAGCAGCACGTCCGGGGCGATCGAGGTGGCCGGGCCGGAGAAGTCGTTGTCCAGGAAGGCGCACTGGCCTCCCTCCCAGTTGTAGTAGACGGGGACAACCGTGCGGTCCCAGCGGAAGCCCTGCAGCGCGTACTCGGGCCCCTGCAGATCGACGAGCGTCGCGCCCGCCCCCGGCGTCCCGGCCGCCTCGACGGACGCCCCACCGAGGGCGAGCGCGAGCAGGAACGCTGCCGCCAGGGCGGCGCTTCGCCATCGCCCAAGCCGGATTCCACCGAGACCTGCCATGGAGCCTCCGCCACGGGATGTGAGCGTCCGACGACCCCGCGACACACACCGGCGCCGGGTGCTGACCACTGATCTAACGCTAACAGGAACCGTACGTTCGGTAGCATCAGAACATTGCGAATGGAGAGAATTGCACCCCGAGAAATGACGAGGCGCCGAGGATATCCTCGGCGCCTCGCGCTCAGTGCTCGCCGGGACGAGCGCTGGCTAGTCCTTCCAGACGTACTTCATGATGTTCCAGTTCCAGCCCGGAGGCGGACGGAAGTTGTGCACCTTCTTGTTGGAGACCATGGGGGAGTCCGGCGCCGGCCAGTAGAAGTTCCAGACGTTCTTCGCCATGCGCTTCTGCATGTCGTAGACCAGTTCGCGCCGCGCGTTGCGATCCTGCATCACGCGCTGCTTCTCCATGACCTCGATGAACGACTGGTACTCCTTGTCGCTCTTCTTGAGCGCGCCCCAGCTATCCATGCTGGCGCCGACAAGGGCACCACCGCCACCGACCTGCGCGAAGGCGTAGGACTGCACGTCGGGACGCACGATGAAGGACTGGTAGACGCCCTTCTTCGCCGCGTCGGTGTTCCGCAGGTGGGACGCGTAGTCGACGATCTTCGTCTCCTGCGTGATGCCTACGTTGGCGAGCATCGACTTCATCAAGTCGGCGAAGGGGTAGGTCACGGTGTACGCACCGATGTTGGAGGTCTGCAACGGGAAGGTGAGCTTCTCCGTGCCGGCCGCCGTCAGGAGCTTCTTCGCATCGGCGGGGTCGAACTTGAACGAGTTGTCCCCGTCGGCGCCCATCTTTCCGGGCTCCAGCGACCAGTAGGTCAGCCACGGCAGGACCATGGTGGCGCTGCGGCCACGGCCGCTGTAGAGGTTCTTGACCCACGAGTCACGGTCCACGGCCTTCGCCACCGCGGTGCGGACGCGGACGTCGTTGAACGGCGCCTGCGTCATGTCGAAGATCCACGGGTTCCAGACCATGCAAGGCTGCCAGTCCACCTGCAGCTTGTCCGACTTCTGCAGTTCCAGGCCCTGCTGGGTCGAGAACTGCGTGAGCGGGCCGAAGGCGTCCAACTGCTCCGCCTGCAATGCCGCAGCTGCGGCCGCAGGGTCGAGGATCAGCGGGTGGTCGATGGCGTCCAGGTACGCGAGGTTGGCGTCGTAGAAGTTCGGGTTGCGCTTGAACTTGAACCCCGAGGCGGGGACGTACTCGCTCGGGAAGTACGGGCCGGCGCCGCGGATCTGGTCGACGCCGATGACGTCGCCGTAGCCCGGCGCGGTCTTGCCGAGGTCCGTGCCCTTCTTGGTGATCGTGTCCTTGTGCTCGATGGTCCACCAGTGGGAGCCCATCAGCGCGAGGAAGTCAGCGTCCGGCTTGTTCAGCTTGAGCTGGAGCGTGTAGTCATCGATCGCGGTCGCATTCGGCTTGCGGTCGGTGAACAGGTCGCGCAGGTTGTTCTCGAGGTTGCCCGCAGGAGAGCGCACCTTGTTCCCGCGGTCGAGCGACCAGATGACGTCCGACGCCTTGACCTCCAGGCCGTCGGGGTTCTTTACGCCCTTCTTGAGCTTGAAGTTCCAGGTGATGCCCTGGTCGGGGGTCTCCCACGACTCGGCGAAGTCCGGGATGACGTTCTCCACGGGGCCCGGGCTGTCCGGGCGCTCATCCCACTGGGTGAGCTTCACGCCGGTGATGTTCGCGACGGAGCCCATGGCCGAGCCGCCGACGCGGTCGTAGTCCAGGCCCGGC
Source organism: Chloroflexota bacterium (assembly GCA_947470025.1). Taxonomy (GTDB): domain Bacteria; phylum Chloroflexota; class Dehalococcoidia; order UBA2979; family UBA2979; genus SHYQ01. The sequence goes on along the minus strand of CANIRU010000002.1, from coordinate 22,842 downwards.
ACGTCGCCGGTCAGCTGGCCGGCGACGCGGAGCGTGCCGCCCTTCTTCGCGGTCTTGTTGCTTGCGACGGCGGTTGGCGTACCGCTGATCGCGGTGCCCGCCGGGGTCGCGTCCTTGGTGCCGCCGCCGCAGCCGATGAGCGCCGCGCCGGCGAGGCCGGCGACGCCGACCGCGCTCCCGCGCAGCAGGGTGCGACGCGACACCGCGTTGCGACCCCAGTACGTCGATTCAGTCACTCTGTATCCCTCCGTAGCCCTCTGGTGCGGCCAGTGCCGCGATCTATAAATCATATGCTTGCGATCCGTTACGATGGCGTTTGTCCACCTCGGACACGGAACGGCCCCGGCAATACCGGGGCCGTTCCGTGGTGCTTCGTCGAGGCTCGATGCCCGCGAGGACGGGGTTTAGGCGTCCTTCCAGACGTACTTCATGATGTTCCAGTTCCAACCCGGAGGCGGGCGGAAGTTGTGGACCTTCTTGTTGGAGACCACCGGGGAGTCCGGCGCCGGCCAGTAGAAGTCCCAGACGTTCCTCGCCATGCGCTTCTGCATGTCGTTGATCAGTTCCTTGCGGGCGTTGCGGTCCAGCGTGACCGCCTGCTTCTCGGCGATGACCCGGAAGTCCTGGTATTCCTTGTCGTTCTTCGTGAGCGCGCCCCAGATCTCCTTGCCGGCGCTCAGCGGGGAGCCCATACCCACCTGCGCGAAGGCGTAGGACTGGATGTCGGGCCGCACGATGAAACCCTCGCGGACGCCGCCGTCCACCTCGGGCGCCCACTTCGTGAGGTGCGCCGCGTAGTCGATGATGACCTGCTTCTGGGTGATGCCGACCTGCGCCAGCTGCGACGCCATCAGGTCCGCGAACGGGTAGGTCACCGTGTACGCGCCGATGTTTGAGTTCTGGAGCGTGTAGGTGAACTTCTCCTTGCCGGCGGCCAGCAGCAGCTTCTTCGCCTCGGCCTGGTCGAAGCCGGTGAAATACTTGCCGTCGTCGCCCATCTTGGCCGGATCCATCGCCCAGTAGGTCAGCCACGGCAGCACCATCACGCCGTTGCGGCCGCGTCCCTGCAGCAGGTTCTTGATCCAGCCGGGGCGATCCACCGCGAGCGCGAGGGCACGGCGGACGCGCACGTCGTTGAACGGCTCACGGGTGTGGTCGAACTCCCACGGGTTCCAGACCATGCACGGCTGCCAGTCCACCTGGAGGTTCGGCGACTTCTGGAGCTCGATGCCCTGCTGCACCGTGAACTGCGTCAGCGGGCCGTGCGCATCGAGCTGTCCCGCGACCAGCGCCGCCGAGGCGGCCGCGGGGTCGAGGATGAACGGGTGGTCAATGCCGTCGAGGTACGCGAGGTTGCTGTCGTAGAAGTTCGGGTTCCGCTTCATCTTGAAGCCGGAGGCGGGGATGTACTCGCTGGGGTAGTAGGGGCCACCGCCGCGGATCTGGTCGACGCCGACGATGTCACCCCAACCGGCAGCGGTCTTGCCGAGGTCGGTGCCCTTCTTGGTGATGACGTCCTTGTGCTCCACCGACCACCAGTGGGAGCCCATGAGCGCGAGGAAGTCCGCGTCCGGCTTGTTGAGCTTTACTTGCAGCGTGTAGTCGTCGATCGCCGTGGCGTTCGACTTCTTGCCCGTGTAGAGGGGCGGCAGATTGCCCTGAAGCAGGCCGAGCGGCTGGCGAATCTGCGTCTGCCGGTCGAAGCTCCAGACGACGTCGGACGCCTTCACCTCGAGGCCGTCGGAGGTCTTCACGCCCTTCTTGAGCTTGAAGTTCCAGGTGATGCCCTGGTCCGGCGTCTCCCATGACTCGGCGAGGTCCGGGATGACGTTCTCGACGGGGCCGGGGCTGTCCGGGCGCTCGTCCCACTGGGTGAGTTTCACGCCGGCGAGGTTCGAGACCGAACCCATCGCGGAGCCATTGGTGCGGTCGTAGTCGAGGCTTGGGAAGTCGCCCGTGGCTTGGCCGGCGATGCGGAGCGTGCCGCCCTTCTTCGCCGTCTGGTTGCTGGCGATCGCCGTCGGCGTGCCGCTGATCGCGGTCCCGGCCGGGGTCGCGTCCTTCGCGCCGCTGCTGCAGCCGATGAGCGCCGCCCCCGCGAGGCCCATCGCGCCGACGGCACTGCCGCGCAGCAATCCGCGTCGAGACACCCGGGTCTCCGTGCGTGCCCAGTAGGTTGGTTCGGTCATGTGCATTCCCTCCTCGCCGGCGGGAATCCCGCGCCGAGCGTGCCCGGATAATACGCCGTCCGGGATTGTGCCGGTCGTCACGAAGCAGGGCCCCGGCACGATGCCGGGGCCCTCGCGACCGCTTCGGAGGCGACCGCTACGCCTTGCGCCTGGCGATCGGCTGGATCAGCGAGACGAAGGCGACGGTGCCGGGGTTCACCGAGCCGTGGATCGTCCCGTCCTCGTCGCGCGGAGGGTTCAGCATGGTCATCGACTGCGGGGCCAGGTAGTCGAACCGCGGCCCGCTGTTGCGGAACGGGCGGTCGTGACCGGGGAATACGAGTTGGCAGGCGTCGAGGAGCTTGCGCGCGCTGCGCTCCGCCTCTTCCTCGTCCCAGAAGACGATGCGCGCGGTCGGCGTCGGCAGCAGCGCAGCGGCACGGCCCGGCAGCGCGTCGCCGACGAGCCCCACGATGCCCTCGCCCGTCTCGACGAGGACGCCCATGCTGCCGGGGCTGTGGCCCGGCGCGGCCATCACGCGGATGCCGGCCTCGAGCTCCTCGCCGTCGCGGAGCTTGTGGATGCTCTTGGCGCGGTTGAGCATGTCGCCGATGTACGCCGGCGTGGCCCAGTCGCCCGCGTGCGGGTGCTGGGTGTAGTCGTACTCCTCGGCGCTCATGAAGACCTCGGCGTTCGGGAAGAACGGGAGGTTGAGCGAGTGGTCCCAGTGGGCGTGCGTGAGCACGACGCGTTCGATCTCCTCCGGCTTCACTCCGACCGCCGCAAGGCGCTCGACCACGAGCTCACGCCGTGCGAGGTGGCCGACATCCACCAGCGTCAGGTGCTCTCCGCGGATCAAGTTGACGCTGCAGAAGCCCAGTCCACCCTCGCTGGTGGCGGTCATGAAGCCCTGGGCGAGTACTTCGACGGTCGGCATGTGCATCCCCTCTGCTCACCTGCTGCGCGGAACGTGCGGAGGGTATGCGGGCGCGACTGCGATCGTCCACAGCGCGCATCGTCGCGTCGGGGCTCGGTTCGCTACCCTGTGCGCCATGGACGATCGCAGTCGCGCCGCGTGGGGTACGCCCGTCGAGGAGACGCTCGCGCGGTATCTCGAGGCGATCGCGGGCCGCGAAGACCGCGACGCGATCGAGGCGCACCTGCGCGCCGCGCTGCGTGCTGAGCCGATCGCGCGCGGCTGCCCGAGTCTCGCGATGCTGACCGCGCTCGACCTGCTCGGCCTGCGCGCGCACCTCCAGATGCACGGTGCCGACGCCGAAGCAGCGCTCGCGGCAGTCGAGGAGTTCCTGACATGGGCGAGGGCGGCCGGAGCCCATTCGCTCCCGGCCGCCCTCGTCACGGTGTCCCTATATCCGCCGGAGCGGGACTAGCCGCGCTTCGACTGGATCGCTTGTGACTAGCGCCTTCGTCATGCTGCCGCGCCCGGCGATCTCCAGGTCCTTCGCGGTGTTGTAGAGCTCATCGCGCTTGCGCTCACCGAGCGAGGTGTTGGGGGTCCCCGTGCCCTGCGTGCGCTGGTGCTCGGTCCGGCCTTCCTCGCGACGCCGCTTGTTCACGGTGCGCGCGGCGATCTCCTTCGCGAGCGCGAGGCGAGCGCCATCTTCGAGCCCACTGTCCTTGATGTGCTCGTAGTCGCGCTCGTCCTTTGCGGTCCATGCGCGTCGAGGCATCTCGTCTGCTCCTACTCGCCGCCAAGCTCGCGGAGCGACGCGGGCAGCTCATCGTTGGGCCAGTCGAGGACGACGACGCCCTCGCCCGCCGGCATCGGGTCGTACTCGGTGATCGTGGCGATGTACTTTTCGCTGTCCTTCTCCGGGCAGATCGCCACCGTCTCGCCTCGACGGGGCTCGGTCGGTCCCGGCGTGAACGAACTCAACTGCGCGTGGCGCACCCCGTGCTTGCTGCCGGGCGCCTCGAACCACACGCGGAGCCGCCCGCGGCCGAGGTCCACGGTGCCATCCGGGTTGGTGAGCTTCGCCCAGCCCGCGTCCTGTGAGGCGTTCGTGCTGTCGTCGGCCTTCGATTCAGATTCCAGGTGCGGCATGATCTCAACCCTCCTTGCGATCAGTTGCAGCGTCCTGCGAGTCGTCGGGTGTCTGGCGTTGCCGTTGCTGCGTCTGCTCGTGCAGGTCTCCGCCGGGCTGCGCCGCGTTCTCCTGCTGCAGATTGCGGCCCTAGTTAACGGCCAGTTCCTCGTCGCCACCGGGCTGGCCGGCGCTCTCGCGGCGTCCCGCGACATCCTGCTGGCGATCGATCGTGGCGTCCGCGTCCTGCTGCTCGATCCGCTCGCGCGTGCGGCCATCGGTCGCCGTGTTCTTGGTCTTCATCGGGTCGACGTCCGCGTCGATGCGATTGGTCATCTCACACCAATCCTTTCCTGCGTGGCGTTAGCATCGCCCTCGTGCCGTCGCGGGGGCGTAACCCTGGTGCGGGTGGGCTCGCGAAGCCGCGACGTTCGCGCGGAGCACGGAGGGTCATTGCGACGCATGTGTCGCGTGGCGCCATCGCCTGTAACGCACCCGATATCTCGTTCGCGGCATGCTCACAGCGGTCGATTCGCTCAACTCGTCCGCCGCGAGTCTCGTCAGTGAGCGCATCGCATACAGATCGTCCTCACGGACGAGACAGGCCCGGATGTTGCGCCACGGGGTTTCCCCGACCGGTTCAACAGCATCCGGGCCTCACTGTGTCTGGAGCTTGTTCCGACCATGGGGCGCGCACAAAACGAGGGCGGTGGAAGCCCACCGCCCTCGCGTCGTCGGCGACTGGACCGGCGACTAGATCGTGCCGCGCCAGCCGCCGGTCTCGTGACCGCGCCGCTCGATGAACTCCTTGAACCGTTCGAGATCGCCCTCGACGCGACGGCTCATGAAGCCCAGCGCGTCGCCCACGTTCTCGGCGAAGCCCTGCGGGTCGTACTCGATCGACAGGTCGATGCGCGTGTGGTCGCCCTCCTGGTGGAAGGTGACGATGCCGTCGTTCGCGGTCCCAGCCTCGCTGCGCCAGGCGATCCGCTCATCCGGCTTCTGGTCCACGATGAGTGCGTCCCACTCCTTCACGTGACCGCCGATGTCGGCAATCCAGTGCAGGCGGTCGGGGGCGAGTTGCCGCACGCGTTCCACGCCCTCCATGAACTCCGGGAACTCCTCGAACTGCGTCCACTGGTTGTATGCCGCCCGGAGCGGCACATCGATCTCGATCGACTTCTCAATGACGGTCACGGTGTCACTCCTCGGCTCGCCTCGGGTGACCTCGGATCGTCCGAGGTGTCGCCCGTCGCGTAGCGCGTGAACCGTATCGATCGACGCACGACACCCCTGCGACGTGGATGCGTCACACCGTTACGAAAGCCGATCGAGCAGCGCGGCGACAGAGATGCGCGGATCGGCAGCGCCGGGGTGTTACGCACTTGCCACCGCGCAGGCGTCGATCGTGCCGCGGATGCCATGAAACTCGGCGCATCCTCGCCGTATCGAACGCACAGGAAAGGAGCCACCGATGAGTGGTACCGAGGACAAGATCAAGGGCAAGGCGAACGAGGCGATTGGCGCGGCGAAGCGCAACATCGGTGGCGCCGTGAACAACACGGAAATGGAAGTCGAAGGCGCCGCACAGCAAGCCAAGGGCAAGCTCCAGGGCGCACTCGGCAACGCGAAGGACAAGCTTGCGGAGCACAAGGGCAAGAAGAAGTAGCGTCACCCGCCGCCTCGGTCCCCTCCCGAGGCGGTCGTTGGTCTGATCGCTCCGGCGCGCAGTCATACGCGCACGGCCAGGAGGGAGGATGGCGCCAGCGCGACCCTCGCATCGCGCGGTGCCGCCCGCCCGACGTCGTCTAGTTGCCCCCGGCGCGCGCGGCACGGATCACGTCCGAGCCGCCGTCCGCGGGCGGCTGGGCGACGATCGCTCTTGGCGTGCCTCGTCCCCAGTCGTGGTTCGCGAACCCCCACTCCATCAGCTTCGCGCCGTCGGTTTCGCGCTGCGGGTCGTTCATCACCACCGCGTACAGGCGCGTCCATCGATCAGCCGTGAGCACCAGGGTCCGGCCGGCGGCATCCGTGAACCCGCTCTTCACGCCACTCGCGCCGGGCACCCACTTCAGCAGTCCGCTGATCAGGCTCGTCATCTCGATCGTCCGCGAGCCTCGAGCGGTGTACGACGCCGCATCCACGATCGTGCGGAACTCCCGCATCGCCATGCCATAGCGCGACAGCATCGCCATGTCGTACGCGGAACTCACGTGTCCCGGCTCGTCGAGCCCGTGCGCGTTCATGAAGTGGGTGTCGTGTATGCCCAGGCGCGCGACGAGAGCATTCATCTCCGCCACGAACGCCGCGTCATTGCCGCTGACCGCGCGGCCGATGGCGACCGCCGCGTCATTTCCGGACGGCAGCATCAGCCCGTAGACCAGGTCGCGCACCGTGAACCGATCGCCCGGACGCAGTCCCATGAGCGTGCTGTCCACGAACGTGCGGCTGTCAACATCAACGGTCACGACACGGTCGAGGTCGCCATGCTCGATGGCGATGATCGCGGTCGCGATCTTCGTGAGGCTCGCCGGAGGGACGGGCGCGTGTGCGTCCTTGGCGTAGAGGATTCCGCCCGATGCCTCGTCCAGGACGACCGCCTCTTTCGCGGTGGTGAACGGCGGCAGCTCGGCTCCCGCGCGTCGCGCCGGGGCCTCGGTCGTGGCGGGCGGCACGAGCACCGCGGGTGCCGTCTGCGCGACGGCGGCGGGAGCTGTGGTGAGCGGTGCAGTCGAGGTCGCCGGTGATACCGGCGACGCGACGCTCGCCGCAAGCGGTCGGGTGCTGACGGTGGAAGCAGACGGTTCGGGGTCACCACCCGCGGTGCGCTGCGCCTGCGTCATGCGCGAGGCGGTGACGAGCAACGCAGCGGCGAGCAGCCCTATGAGGAGGGTTCGCAAATCGATGGTCCAATCAGAGTCACTGGGAGGCGTGCATCGATGGTGGCGGATCGCCTGCATCACATTCAAGTAACAAAGATGGTGCGAACCATCGTGATCCCGTAAACCGCGCTACTTCTGGGCAAACGGCAGACGAATGTAGATGCGCGTGCGTGCGGTTCGATCGAGCGTTCGTCACTGGACTGCATTGAGGTGCGCCAGACGTACGTGCGAAACGCGATGGCTGATCACGGAGCATGGGGGCATGCAAGACCCAGCACTGCTCGCCGACCTCCCCGAGTTCATCTGTCCTCAGTGCCAGGCGTCCTTCCCGGACGACATGGCGCTGCATGCGCACCGTGACGACGAACACCAGGCCGAGGTCGAAGCGGCGCCGAACAGCGCCGACGACCACAACACCGCCCAGTCACCCCGGACGACGGAACCCGCCCCCTAGCAGACCGAGACGGCGAACGAGAGCCACGCCGCTTCGTCAACGCGTGCGGCCGAAAGGCCGCACGCGTTGTGTTGTGCGCCGATTGCTGACGTTGAGCCGAGCTACTCGATGCCGAAGAAGCGGCGCGCGTTGCCCTCGACGAGCAGGGCCGTGGAGGCTGCGTCGAGACCGAGGGCGTCGATCGTGCCCAGCGGGTCGGTGTCCATGATCCCGAACGGGTAGTCGGTGCCGATCATCACATGGTCCACGCCGAACGTATCGATGACCAGTCGCAGCACGGGCGTGCTGTAGAGCGCGCTGTCGTAGTACATGCGGCGCGCGTAGACGCTGGGCGGCTGCGGGATCATCTCGCGGATCGATCCGCCCGTGTTCCAGCCCTGCTCCATGCGTGCGACGAGGATCGCCATCGCGCCGCCGCCGTGTGAGAACGCGATCTTCAGCGCCGGGTGCTTCTCCATTGTCCCGCCCGTAATCATCGACGCGATCGCGAGCGCGACGTCGCCGGGGAACGCCACGGTCTGCTCCAGGCCGCGCCCGATCAGCCGGTCCGCGCCCGCGGGCCGCAGCCCGTGCACGAAGATCGGCAGGTCGAGGCGCTCCGCGGCGGCAAAGAACGGTTCGAAGCGCGGGTCGCCGATCGATGTGCCGTTCACGTGCGTGGCGATCTCGACGCCCGCGAGCCGGTCCGTCCCGCGGATTTCCTCGAGCGCGCGGACCGCGAGGTCCACGTCTTGCAGCGGGACGCCGCCGATCCCGGTGAAGCGGTCGGGGTATGCGTGCGCCAGCGCGGCGATCTCCTCGTTCACGTGGCCGACCAGGGCGGCGCCATCGCGTGGCGTCATCCAGTACGACAGCAGCTCGGGCATCGGCGAGACGACCTGCCGGCGCAGCCCGCTCGCGTCCATCTCGGCCGTGCGCTTCGCGCCGTCCCACGAGGTGTCGGGCACCGTCCGGTAGTTCGCGCCGTTGATGATCACGTTCGCGTTCGTGCCCTCGATCTGCATCGATGGCCACGGGCACGCGGTCTCGGTGCCCGCGTAGGCAGGGAACGAGTTCGGGACGAAGTGCGTGTGCATGTCGATGCCGCGGGTCATCGATGTGTCCTGTTCCGTGTGCACGTTGGGGGCGGGGGCATCCTAGCGCGTGGCGCGCGCCTTCGGGCCGGTGTCGGGAAGCCAGAGGCAGGTCACCGCGAAGAGCACCGGGAAGAGGCCAACGGCGATGATCCCGGGCCGCAGCGAACCCGTCGCCTCCGCGATCTGCCCGACGATGATCGGCCCGCAGATGATCCCGATGCCGGAGATCATCTGCATCAGCGCCGCCCCGACGGCGATGTCCGACGGTCGCACGCCGGGCAGTTCGAATGAGATCGAGCTGATCGCGGGGAACGGCTGCCACGCGAAGAACCCGACCAGGCTCACGACCAGCAAGAGCGCCCAGACCGGGATGGGCGAGACGGCGAGGAAGTAGAGCGGTGGCAGGAGCAGGCCGGAGGGCCAGATGAACGGCTTGCGCAGCCCGACGCGATCCGACAGGAAGCCCGCCGAGACGTTCGACACGAGCCCCGCCGCCGGGAGGATCGCGGAGATCAGCCCGGCCGTTTCCAGCGACAGCCCCCGCTCCTGCACCAGGAACACCGGCAGGAAGAACAGGCACGCGAGGTATGACATGGCGCCCCCGACGGACGCAAGGCCGAGGACGTAGTACTCCGGGCGGCGGACCGCGGCGAAGCTGGACTGCGGCCCAGGCGCGTGCTGCTCGGCGCGCTCGCGGCCGGTTGCCTGCCAGGCGGCCGCGGCGATCAGCATGATCACGCCGCCGCCCTGCAGCACCCCTCGCCACCCGCCGAGGACGCCGAGGACCAGCGGGACGCCGATGAGCACTCCCATCTGTGCGACGGCGTTCAGCGCGTTGCCCGTCCCCCACACGCGGCCCAGCTCACGGGATGGGATCCACTGCGTCCGGAGCAGGCTGCCCGGCACCTGGGCCAGTGCGAAGCAGAGCGAGAACGCTACCTGGCAGGCGAAGAGCGTCCAGAATCCGGGAGCGAAGCCACCGAGCACCATCGACAGGCCCAGCCCGAAAGTCAGCGCGCCGTACAGCCGCTTCGGGGCGAAGCGCACCAGCGCGAACGAGGCTGGGAAGACGATCAGCGCCCCCGCAGTCCGCGTCGCGCCCAGCCAGCCCGACTCGCCCGGGCCGAAGCCGAGCTCGGTCGAGATGCCGAGGAGCAGGACGCCGAGGCCGGTCGTGGTGATCTGGGCGAGCATCGAGTGCAGCCAGATCTGCCCGATGATCACCCAGCGGTATGGGTGCCGCTCGACCTGCTCCGCGGTGGCGCCCGAGGTGGCCTCGGACGCCTCGGCGGTGGCACTGGAGTCGTTCGAGGACACGCTCGCCACCGCTCTCCGCGCCCGGCAGCGTGCCTGGGCGGGGACTGCCATCTTGCCGGGAGTCCGGCGCAGATGGAAGGTGTGCCCCGTGCCCGACCGCGGCACGCCTGTTACCGTGTCGGGACTTCTGGCGGCTCCCTCGACATCGGGAGGCGTGGGAAGATGACAGTAGCGTGCGTACGACTCGCACCCCTCGCAGACGTAAGGTGCCTCCCATGCACGAATCGCTGCAGTTGACCGGTGAGTTGAAGGACCTGCGCGACCCGCTGGTGGTAGGCGCGTTCTGGGGCTGGAGCGACGGCTCCGGCTCCGCGATGGGCGCGATCCGCTACGTCCGCTCCGAGTGGCACGGCACGGAGGTCGCGAACGTCGACCCCGACAAGTTCTACGACCTCACCGTCGCGCGCCCTCGCGTGCGCCTGCGCAATGGCGAGCGGTCGATCCGCTGGCCGGGCACGCGGTTCCACATCGCCACGCCGACCGGGAGCAGCCGCGATGTCGTGCTGATCGCCGGGCGTGAGCCGAGCCTCGCCTGGAAGGAATACGCGGACGTCGTCGCGGACTTCATGCAGACCATTGGCTCGAAGCACTTCATCGCCCTCGGCTCGCGGCCCGCGATGGTGCCGCACACCCGCCCGGCTCCCGTGCTCCTCGGCGACGCGGACGCGTACTTCGAGGAGCTCATCGGCCGCCCGTCGGAGCGGTCGCAGTACCAGGGGCCGACGGGCATCCAGACGGTGCTGATGCTGCACCTGCGCTCGCTGGGTTACGCCACGGGTCGCCTGACCGCGCTCGTGCCGGGGTACATCAACACCGGCCCGAACCCCCGCGCGATCGTCGCGCTGGTCCAACACCTTGACCGTGCGCTTGGCGCGCACACGCCGATCGAGCCGCTGCTGGGCGAGGTGGCCTCGTTCGACCAGCAGACGGCGAACGCCCTCGGCCAGGTCGCCGACCCCGACCTGCTCCGCGAGCAGATCCGCGAGATGGAAGAGACCTACGACGCCGACGAGTCGACCGCGATGCGCTCCGAGCCGCAGCCCCCTGCCGCGGAACTGCCGCCGAGCGAGGAGATCCTCGAGGGCATCGAGAGCTTCCTGCGCCAGCAGCGCGACGAGCCCGACGCGGGCGGCACCCGCTAACTCACGGCAGAACCCTCTCCCCGTTTGGGGAGAGGGTAGGGTGAGGGCCTTCTCCGCTCTCGTTCCCGATCCCGCGGCCGAACCGTTACGCTGCCTCTCGCCTGAGGGAGGCTACACATGCGCGTGCCGGTGAACGACGACATCTCGATCAACTACGAGCTCACCGGCGATCCCTCGACGCAGCGCGTCTTGATCCTGACGCACGGCATGGGCGGCACGCTGCACAACTGGGACGACGACATCCCCGAGCTGTCGAAGCGCTACGCCGTCCTCGCATGGGACGTGCGAGGACACGGCGAGTCAGACAAGCCGGACGTGCCGTACACGCCGGAGATGCACGCGCGCGACCTCGCCGGGCTGATCGCGGCGCTCGGGCTGTCGAGGCCGTTCGTCGGCGGTGTGTCGATGGGCGGCGCGATCACGCAGCGGTTCCTCATCGACTTCCCCGGCGTCGCGGCCGGTGCGTTCCTCATGTCCACCTCGAGCCAGGTCGCGGAGCGCATGGCGGACGCATGGGAGCAGCGCGCCGTGCTCGCCGAGACCGGCGGTGTCGCGGCGGTTCTCGAGGGCAGCGCGCGATTGGCGAACGCTACGATGAACGTCCGCCCGATGCCGCCCGACCGCGCGCAGGCGGAGCGCGAGCGCACCCTCGGCATCCCCGGCAACATCTACGCGCACATCGTCCGCGCGATGAAGCAGTACTCGTGGACGCCGGAGCTGCGGAACATCGACACGCCGGTGCTGATCCTGCAGGGCCTGCAGGACACCATGTGCCCGCCCGGCGGGTCGGTGATCATGCACCGCAACATCCGCAACTCCCAGCTCGTGATGCTCGATGAATGCGGACACTCGCTGTACTGGGATCAGCCGGACGCGTGGCGCCGCCACCTGCTCAACTTCCTCGACGGCGTCGAGGCATGGGAGCGGCAGGCGTAGCAGTCGTCTGGAGCGTCCGTTCCCAGCGTGGCGCGGGCGTCCTATGCTCGCGCTGGTCAGAGCGACGACATGCGTCGACTCGATGACGCGACGGTGAGGAGACCACGATGGCCGGATACCCGCTTTCCATTGGTGTGATGCTGCTGACGACGCTGCGTGGCGATGAGTCCGCGGGCTACCAGCGGTTCACCAAGGCCGTCGAGCTGGCCGAGCAGTTGGAGTACGACGCAATCTGGACCGGCAACTCGTACGCCCTCGGCGGGCCGGACGCGTTCGCGATGCTCACGCACGCCGCCTCGATCACCACCAAGATGCACTTCGGCACCTCGGTGTTCCTGCTCCCGATGCGCCATCCGACGACGACCGCGCTGCAGGTCGCGAGCCTCGACCGGCTCAGTGGTGGGCGCTTCCTCTTCGGCGTCGGGGTGGGCGGCGAGCGCGGCGCGGACTTCACGCTGAACGGCATCAGCCCGAAGGACCGCGGCGCGCTGATGGACGAGTGCCTCGAGGTGATGACGCAGCTCTGGAGCGGCAAGGACGTCGACCACCACGGCAAGTTCTACGACATCTCCGGGAACCTCGGCATCACGCCGATGCAGAATCCGTTCCCGGTGCTGCTGGGCGCTCGAGGTGGCCGCACGCCGCAGCAGCAGCGCGTGTACGACCGCGTGATCAAGTACGGGCGCGGCTGGCTCCCGTACATCATGACGCCGAGCGGCTACGCCCGCGGCATCGAGGCGCTCAAGGAGCGTGGCGCGCCGGACGACCTGCGCTACGGCATCGTCGAGATGGTGAACGTCGGCGACGGTGACGGTTCCGAGGCGATCGAGGTCGCGGCGATCAACGAGGCGCGCGGCTACAACTCCACCGTCGACGTGATGCGCAACCTCGTGCTGGCGGGGAACCCGCAGCAGGTGATCGACCGCATGAACTCGTTCATCGACCTCGGCGTCACGGAGTTCGTCTTCAACTGGGCCTGCGACCCGAAGGACGTCGAGGACCAGATGCGCCGTCTCGCCGCCGATGTGCTACCGGCGGTCCGGGAGCACCACGCAGCGCGGACGTAGGGGAACGCGGGCGGATTCCTCGGCGTCGCGTTTGGCGTCGAAGAATCGCACGGCGACCGCGTCAGGGGGGCGGCAGCACGTCGAGGATCTCGTCCCCGGCCCGGAGTGCCAGCGGCATGACGGTGCCACCGGGCTGAAGCAGCACGTACCCGGAAATTCGTAGACCCGAGTAACGAGGATCGGCGACTTCGTACCGGGCCGCAATGAGCGATCGGTCGTCGGCTGCCCAGACGATCGGTGATGTCTCCCCGCCCCATTCCCCGATAGGACGCAGTTGCCGATCGAAGAGCTGAATGACGCTGGTGCCGCGCCTTCCGAGGCCATCTGATGCCTCTGTGAAGCCCAGTGCGACGCGACCATCTTTCGCCCATGCGCAGCCGTAGTAGTAGCCGCCCTGGGGAGAATTGCCGTCCGGAGTCGGAAACAACCGCGAGTCGTTGGATGGCAAGGTGAAGACCTGACCATCCCGCCCGTTGGTCGGGCCACCTGAGCACACGCTGGCCCCGCTTCGTGACCAGTGCAGCGCGGTCTGATTCGCGATCTTCGTCCGTGTCCCGGTAACGGTGTCATACGCGTACAGGTCGTCGACCTCGATCCCTTGTCCAAACCCCAGGTACCGACCGTCAGCTGACCAGTTCGGCCGACTCGCCTTGAGTCCGCCGTGTAAGCCCACCGATGGCCCGGCTTGGGCGACGTTCACCGTTGTCTTGGTTCGAAGGTCGTGTAGCAGGATGCTGCCGGCGGAGGCGATGGCGACCCGTACGCCGTCCGGCGCCACGGCGACCGACGACCTGCTCCCGCTCAAACACACGGGACTACCGCAGTCGAACTCGACGAGCGGATCTGCCTTTCCTCCGCCGAGGACGGCTCGATATACGGTCGCCCGATCCATGCGATCTGTCGGGATCTGCGAGGCGAAATAGACCTCGACGTTCCCGTTACGACTGAGGCTGCCTGCATACTCGGCGAGCGGGCAGGAGGTGATCCGCACCTCGTTGGCGGGATCATCCATCGCGACTAGCCAGAGGTCTTTCCCTCGTCGGATCACCGCGACACCCAGCGCCCCGGACGGCAGTTGCGGAAGCCCGTCGCTGATCGCAGAACGACCGGCTGCGCATGAGGTCAGCGGCGGGCTCGGCGGCGGAACGGCGGGTGTCGGGGACGGCAACGCGGGCCCGCGCTCGGTCTCGGGTCGCGGCGCAGCGTCAGACGGGCTGGGCGAGGTGATCGACTGCGTCGTCGGAGCCGATGAGCCGGGCCCGATCGCTCGGCATGCCGATGCTCCGACCACCGCGAGCGTCAGCACCACCACCCGTAACCACATCGTTGGAGCCTCCTCGGCGCGCGCAAGTACACGAGGCCAGACGACGCGCGATCGGAGCCGCTGTAGCCGCGACAAGAAGAAGGGGGAGCCATCGGCTCCCCCTTCTCTGTGCTCGCATCGCCGCGAGGCGTTGGCTACAGGCCGACGCCCGCGAGGACTTCCTTCGTGTGCGCGCCGAGGGCCGGCGGGGGCAAGCGAATGCTCGCCGGCGTGTCCGCGAACTCCCATGGGGGCTGCATCGTCGGGCGCTCGCCCAGGCCGGGGTACTCCGTCTTGGTGAGCATGCCGACCGCCTCGACCTGGTCGGAGTTGAACAGGGTCTGGTAGTCGTTCAGCGGGAACGCCCAGCCGCCGAGCTTGCGAAGCAGCTCGATGAGCGGCTCGGAGTCCATGTTCGAGAAGAGCTTCTCCCACAGGTCCGTGATCAGGTAGCCGTAGCGCGTGCCACCGCCACCGCGGTCCTCCAGGAACATCTGCTTGCGCGGCTCCCCCTCGAGGAAGTCGAGGCCACCGAGCGCGGTGTGCAGCTGCTCACGCTCCTCGGGTGTCATGCGCGCGAGCGACATGAAGATGCGCTTGCCGTCCTTGGCCTTGTAGCCGTGGTCCGGCGGCTTGATGTAGGAGTCCAGGTGGAAGCCCCACCAGTAGTCGGGGTTCGAGAGCGCGACCCACAGCGTGGAGCGCAGCGCCATCAGGCAGCCGAACAGCGACACGTCGATGCGCTGGCCCTTGCCGGTGCGCTCGCGCGCGTACAGCGCCGCGTTGATCGCCTGGATGCCGTACACGCCCGCGTACATCGAGCCGATGTCCGTGCCCTCGCGCACCGGCTTCTCGCCGATGTTGCCGAGGGAAAGCGTGGCCT
This sequence comes from Chloroflexota bacterium, assembly GCA_947470025.1. GTDB lineage: Bacteria > Chloroflexota > Dehalococcoidia > UBA2979 > UBA2979 > SHYQ01. The sequence continues at coordinate 7,569 of CANIRU010000002.1, read as the reverse complement.
CCGAGGCGAGTTGCGCGGCCAGTTCGCCGTATGGCGGCTGGTTGGCCCACGGCCCCTTGTCGCCCCACTCGGAGATCGAGAGGTAGACGGCGCGCGGGTTGATCGCCTGCACGTCCTCGAACGTCAGGCCGATCTTCTTGTCCCACCCGGCGTCGCAGATGATCACGTCCGCGTCCTTGGCCAGGCGGCGTACGGCGTCCTTCGACTCCGGCTTCGACGGGTCGAGCGTGACCGAGCGCTTATTGCGGTTCAGGCCCGCGAACACCGCGCCGTGGTCGCCGCGCTTGTGGGAGCCCCAGTCGCGCGAGCGGTCGCCGTCGAGCGACTCGATCTTCGTCACCTCGGCCCCGGCGTCGCCGAGGGCCATCGCTGCGTACGGGCCGGCGACCGCTTCCGCGATCTCCAGCACCTTCAAACCATCAAGCGGACCTGCCACGCCTAGCTCCCCTGCTTCACGGACTCGGGCTGCGAGGCACGCGCGGCCTCCAGCTCACCGAGGACTTCTGCGTCGTGCTGACCCGGGAACGGTGTCCCGAACCAGCGCTGCGGCGTGTCGCTGAAGTGCCATGCCGGGCCGCCCGTCGTGACCTCGCCCCAGCCGCCGGTCTCCACGTCCACGAGGTAGTTGTTCTCCAGCACCTGGCGGTGGTTGCGCAGGACGTCCCAGCGCATCGTGTAGCCGCAGGGCACGCCCGCGCGGCGGAGGTAGAAGAGCCAGTGATCCGTCGGGCGCTCCGCGAAGCGGGCCGCGAGGATCTCCTCGAGCGCGTCGCGGTTGTCGACGCGGTCGGGGTTCGTCTTGAACCGCGCGTCGTCCTTCAGCTCGGGCTTGCCGATGGCGTCGCAGAGCGCGACCCACTCGGACTGCGAGGTGGCCGAGACGCCCAGCCACGCCTTGTCTTCGCAGAAAAACGCGGTGTCCGGGGCAGCGGCCGCACCGGAGGCGCCGAGGCGCTCCGCGACCTTGCCGCTGGCGAAGTACTCAGCGATGCGGCCGGACTGAAGTGCCGTGCCCGCGCGCAGCATCGACAGGTCGATGCGCTGGCCCTGGCCGGTGCGCTCGCGCGCGACGAGCGCCATCGTGATCGCCTGCGCGGCGTAGTTGCCGGTCGTGCCGTCCATCTGCGTCAGGTGGCGGTAGAGCTCGGGCGCGCCGTCGCGCTCGCCGGTGGCGGAGCCGAAGCCGGTGACGTACTGCACTTGGCCATCGGCGCCCGGCAGGTCCGCCATCGGGCCCGTCGTGCCCCAGCCCGTGACCGTGCAGTAGATGATCCGCGGGTTGATCTTCTGGACATCCTCGTAGCCGACGCCGAGGCGCTCGGCGACACCGGGGCGCATGTTCACCAGGAACACGTCACACGTCTTCAGCAGCTCGTACGCGCGGCGGCGGTACTCTTCGAGCTTCATGTCGAGCGAGAACGCGCGCTTGTTCATGTTCCAGGCGATGTAGCCGATCGAGGTGCCGTTGATCGTCGGCGGGACGCCGGCGCCCAGGGTGGCCCAGTCGATGTCAGGCTGCTCGATGTGGACGACGTCCGCACCCAGCGCACCCAGCTGCATGGAGGCCCATGGGCCGACCATGAAGATGGTCATGTCGAAGACCCGGATGCCGTCCAGAGGTCCCGCAGTCATAAAGCACGTCCCCTCGTACACACGTGCCCTCGAGTCGAGGGCGGATGACGGTCGCGCAGGCAACGATGGCGCTGGGGCGTGAGCTCGGCGGCTCGCCTCGGGTCAGGTCGTCTGCTCGGCACAAACCGGCTGGAGGGCGACAAGGTACCACCGAGGTGCCCCGTCGCCCAGCAATCCGGGCTCAGATTCCCGCGATCCTACAACAATTCTGATGATCGTTGGCCCTGGAGGCGCCTCGGAGGCGCCCTCGTCTAGAACGGCAGCTCGATGCCGACGCCCTGCGCGCGCGCCTTCTTGAGGATGTAGGCCGAGGCGGCGACATCCTCCATGCCGACGCCCTGGCTCTCGAAGAGCGTGATCGCGTCGGGCGAGGGGTAGCCGTCCACCGCGCCGCTGACGATCGCGGACAGCTCGACGGGCGTCGTCCAGCGGAACCAGCCCTGCTCGGCGGCCCAGATCAACTCGCCGCACTCCGCCTTCGCGTTGTCGAGGTTGTCGACGGCGATCAGCGATGCGCGCCGGATCGTCGTCTCATCGATCTCGCGCTTCTGCCACGAGTTCACACCGGCGGCGATCACGCACTGGCCCGGCTCCAGCAGGTTGCCGTCGAACACGGGCTCCCACGCGCTCGTGATCACATCGATGATGTCGGAGCCTTCGATGCATTCCTCGGGCGTGCCGACCCCGACGATCTCGAGGCCGGTGCGTTCGCGCATCGTGTCGGCGAACTTCGTGCGGTTCGCCTCGTTTCGCGAGTAGACCTTCACCAGCGAGATGTCGCGGACCGCGGCGATGCCCTCGACCTGCGTCACCGCCTGTCGGCCGGTGCCGAAGACGCCGACGACCGAGGCATCGGGCTTCGACATGTACTTCGCAGCGAGGCCGCTGGCGGCGCCCGTGCGGATCCATGCCATGTTCCCCGGCTCGATCACGCCGTCCAACTTGCCGGACTTCGTGTTGTACATGAGCGTCACGCTGGAGGTGCGTAGGCCGATCGCGTCCTCGCTCAGGACGGTGCCGCCCATCAGCGTCGAGGTCCACGGCGAGTCCGGGAAGCGCAGACGCTCGCGCGGCCGGTTGTCGACGAGGCCCCGCGCGTGTTGCTTGAACAGGTCGTCGAGGACGTCGACGCACTCCTTCATCGGGAGCAGGGCGCGGACATCGTCGTTGCTGAGGAAGAGAGCCAAGGGAGTTCCGATCTGTTGGACGGAGGTTGGGCGGACGCGCGGGCGCCAGTGTACTCCGCTCTCCCGAGGCGCCCCGCGCCCCGCGGCGGCCTCGCGCGGTGCGATGATGCGCACCGCCTCGCGCGTCGCGGGGTGTCGAGGAGGTCGTCGATGAAGCCCGTGACCGACGTGATGCAGCTCTTCCGCGCCCAGCGCGCCGTTCGCGCGTTCTCCGACCGTCCGGTCGAGGAGGAGACGCTGCGGCAGGTGCTGCAGGCGGCGGTGCACGGCCCATCCGGCTCCAACACCCAGCCGTGGAAGTTCATCGTCGTGCGCGACCAGGCCGTGAAGACGGCGCTCGACCGGGAGTACTCGATCGCCCACAACGAGCCGGGGGATGCGCCCGGCGTGATGGCGAAGGCGCCGGTGCTCATCGTCCCGTGCGTGCGCATCCCGGAGCGCACCGGGCAGGTGGGGTTCCAGACGGGCGCCTCGATCTACCCGGCGTGCCAGAACCTGATGCTCGCGGCGCGCGCGCTGGGCCTGGGCACGGTGCTGACGACCAGCCACCGCATCCGCAACGCCGAGGTGAAGGCGATCCTCGGCGTCCCCGAGGGCTGGGACACGGCCGCGATGATCCCGCTGGGCTGGCCGGACCGGAATTACGGGCCGAATCACCGCCCCCCGCTGGACGAGGCGATCTGCCTCGACCGCTGGTCGGAGTAGGGATGGGCCTTCCCCACGCGCGGGTGATCGAGGTTCAACCGCGGGGTGGCCATCCCCTGCCCCGTTTGGGCCTTGTTCCGGGGGCGGTTCGAATCTCTCGCACCGACATCGCGCGGCCAAACGAGTTCCGCCGGGAGTGTGAGGGGCGCAGCTCCTCACACTGGGTTCCTCTTCTTCTGACCCCTCCCGCGCCGGGAGGGGCTGGGGTGGGCCGCCCCGCTCTGGTCATCGACGCGCCTCGACGCGGAACCACTCTGCTTCGAAAGCGGCGGTTCGCCGGACGGCGTCGCGCCGTACAATCCGACGCGTGCCCGCCAGCCCGACGTAACGGGGAGCGTGCTTGCATGCGGTCACCTCGCGAGGCCTGTCCTCGCGAGCAGTTCTAGATCGAGGGATAGCAGCATGATCGTCGGATTCATCGGACTGGGCACCATGGGCGGCTCGATGGCGCTGAACATCCGCAAGGCGGGCTACGACGTGGTCGTCAACGACCTGCGTCGTGAGCTGGCCGACCGCCACGTGGAGGCCGGCTGCACCTGGGCTGACTCCATCGGCAAGGTCGCGGAAGTTGCGGACGTGGTCTTTACGTCGCTCCCCGGCCCGAAGGAGATCAACCTGGTCGCCTTCAACGAGGATGGCCTGCTCTCCGGCATGAAGCCCGGCAGCGCGTGGTTCGACCTGTCGACCTCCTCGCCGACCTCCGCGCGCGAGATCTACCCGCGCTTCCAGTCGAAGAGCATCTCGTTCCTCGACGCGCCGGTCAGCGGCGGCCCCACGGGCGCGGCCAGCGGCCGGCTCGCGATCTGGGTCGGCGGCGACGAGGCAACGTTCAACAAGTACAAGGCCGTCCTCGACTCCGTCGGTGATCAGGCGAAGTACATCGGCCCGATCGGCGCGGGCTCGGTCGCGAAGCTCGTGCACAACGCCGCCGGCTACACGATCCAGGCGGCGCTTGCCGAGGTGTTCACGATGGGCGTGAAGGCCGGCGTTGAGCCGCTGCAGTTGTGGGACGCGATCCGCGCGGGCGCCAACGGGCGCGTGCGTACCTTCGACCGCCTCGGCGGGGAGTTCCTGCAGAACAAGTGGGAGCCGGCGTCGTTCGCGCTGCGCCTCGCGCACAAGGACGTCTCGCTCGCGACGCAGCTCGCGCGCGAGGTCGGCGTGCCGATGCGCCTGACCAACCTCGCGCTCGAGGAGTTGACCGAGGCGATGAACCGCGGCTGGGAGAGTAAGGACTCGCGCGTCGCGATGCTCCTCCAGGAGGAGCGCGCGGGCGTCCTCATCGACGAGAACGCTGCCGATGTCGACGCGATGAAGGCCAAGGGCGACTTCTAGCCCGTATCGATCACGTCCCCGCGAGGCTGTTGGGCGCTGCCCGGCAGCCTCGCGCTGATCCAGGAGCAACAACATGACCGAGACGTACCGCGTCTACGCGATCAAGTACGGCCACCGCGAGGCGAGACGGGGCGACCATTTCCTTGGCGGCGATCCCGATCCGGATCGCTCGATGCCGATGGATTATTTCGTATGGCTCGCGCAGAGCGACGAGCACACGTTCGTCATCGACACCGGCTACACCGAGGAGGTCGGCACGCGCCGTGGTCGCCCGTGGATCCGCCAGCCCGCGGACGGGCTCAAGCTCCTCGGCGTCGACGCGGACGAGGTACAGGACGTGATCATCACGCACCTCCACTTCGACCACATCGGCACGATCCAGGACTTCCCCAACGCGAAGATCCACATCCAGGAGAAGGAGCTGCAGTTCGTCGTTGGCCCGGCGATGTTCACGCCCGCGAGGCACTCGTTCGAGACCGACGAGATCGACCGCGTCGTAACCGCGCTGCACGAGGGACGCGTCAACCTCATCGACGGTTCGCAGGAGCTCGCGCCCGGGCTCAGCGTCCACCACGTCGGCGGCCACACGAGTGGCACGCAGGTCGTGCGCGTCCACACGGAGCGCGGCTGGGTCGTCCTCGCCTCGGACTCCAGCCACTACTACGAGAACTTCGAGAAGCAGCGGCCGTTCTCGATCGCGTGGGAGCCTGAGCGCTCGCTCGCGGCCTTCAAGGCGCTCTACGCGCTCGCCGATTCCGAGCAGCACATCGTCCCCGGCCACGACCCGATGGTCCTCGACCGCTACCCCGCCCCCTCGCCCGACCTCGAGGGCATCGTGGTGCGGCTCGACCGGACGCCGAAGCAGTAGCGGCGGTTCCTTGTTCGCCTCTGGCCCCCTCGCCCTGTTGGGGGGAGGGCAGGGGTGGGGGTTCTCGGTTCGACACACACGAGGGGCCGCGATCACTCGCGGCCCCTTTGCTTGGCCTCGACGCGTTCGAGGTTGGGGCGATGTGGTGTGGCCCTCACCCCAACCCTCTCCCCGAACGGGGAGAGGGGGCCGGAACGGGAGATGGACCTCCGGTTACCGCTTCAGCGTCTCGATCAGCTCGGACATCGCCTTCACAGACTCGAAGTTGTGGACGACCTCGAGGCTGGCGTTGATCTTCGCCTCGGACAGGCCGCAGAGCGGGACGAGGGTGTGGTACTTCGAGTCCACGTCGTTCCAGTCCACGCCACCCACGTTCGAGCCACGCGGCATGTCCACGTGCGCGGAGTGCTTCGTGCCGTCCTTCATCGTGATCGTCACCGTGGAACCGTGGCGGTGCGGGAAGCGGTCCGGGTCCGGCTTCGGGTTCTGGTCCACCGTGATCAGGTCGATCAGGCGGTTGATCGTGGGGTCGTCGATCTTCGACGGGTCGGTCGCGTGGATCCAACCGTAGCCGCGCTCCGCGATCGCGCAGCCGATGAAGAACGACATGCTGTGCGCGACGCCGATGAGGTCGCGCGGGTGCAGCGGCCCACTCAGCGCACGCATGCGGTGCATGGACACCTCGATGTTCGCGACGTCGTCGGGGTTCACGTTGCCCTTGATCGCCGCGTCGCGCGCTGCCTCGGCGGTGGCGTGGCTGGGGTGGCCGCCCGGCACGAGCTTGATCGCCATGTCGGTGACGATGTCCCACTCCTTGCCGAGGTCCTTCGTGATGTCGTCACGCTCGATGCCGCCCATCGCGTCTAGGAAGCCCTTCGGCGCCTCGAGGACGGTGGCCTCTGAGATGAAGCCCTTCTGTGCGGCCATCGCGGCGTTTGTGCCGAGCCATGCCGACAGGCCCGCGTGGTACTCGCGCGCCCACGAGGTGTTCGCCGCGATGCCGATGCCGCCGATGGAGGTCGCCGCGGTCGCGATCGCCTGCTCCATCTGCGCGGCGTCGAGGCCAAGCAGGGTGCCGGTCGCGACGGTGCTGCCGAAGACCGTGGAGACCGAGCCGTGGAAGCCCTTCGTGCCGCGGCCCGGCGTCAGCGACTCATCGATGCGGCCCGCCACCTCGTAGCCCAGCGTCATCGCGTGCAGCACGTCGCGTCCCGACTTGCCGAGGCGCTCCGCCATCGCGATCGAGGTGGTGCTGATGATCGTGCCGATGTGCGCGATGTTGCGCATGTCGCTGTCGTCCGAGGCGGCGGCATCGCTCATCACGGCGTTCACGCGCGCGGCGTCCGCGACCGGGATCTTCGGGCCGGCGTCGAACCAGATGCTGGACTCAGGCGTGCCGCCGCGCTCCTTCGCCATGTCGCGCGTGATCGCGGAGGAGCCGATGTCCACGCCCATCGCCGCGCTGGCGATCGTGCTCGCGATGCTCATGCGCGCCCGCTCAAACGCGAGCGGCGGGATCGCGTCCGCCGTTGTGCTCGTGACAAACGCCGCCAGGTCACCTGCGATGGTCAATGGGAACCCCTACCTCTAGCAATATGTGGTGAATGGCGTCATGCGCCGATGTCGCCGCGCCGCGCGGCAGCGTACGCGCGATCGGCCCGCGTGTTGGTGCGACATTTCACAAACGTCTTCTTTGCCCTCATGCCGGGAATACCCGGCGCTGCTTCTCCTACGCCGGGATACCCGGCTGGGCCGCTCCAGACCTGCGGGCCTCACGGGCGCGGCACGATCCTCGGCACGGTCGAGGCATACGCCGCGTACTCGGGGAACCGCGCGGCAAGC
>CANIRU010000001.1 GCA_947470025.1 Chloroflexota bacterium | reverse complement strand
GCGCCGCCGTCGCGCTCGAGACCACATTCGCACTGCGCACGCTGCTCGCCCGCGCCGGCGAGGTCCACGCGGCGCTCGACGCCGGCGACCTGCCGCAGGCCCGCGCGCTGCTCGCGCGCCACCTCGTCAGCCGCGACACCAGCGACCTCACGGGCGCCGAAGTCGCGGGTGCAGTGATCGAGTCCGTCGCGGAGAACCTGAGCGACGGCGTCGTCGGGCCGTGGCTCGCGTACGCGGCGCTCGGAGCGCCGGGCGCCTTCGCGTACCGCACCGTGAACACGCTCGACTCCATGTGGGGCTACCGCACGGAACAGTACGCCACCTTCGGCTGGGCCGCCGCGCGCGGCGACGACGGTGTGAACTGGCTCCCGGCGCGCGTCACCGCGCTCGCGATCATCGGTGCGTCGAGGATCCTCGAGGGCTCCGAGGACACCGCGACGTCGGTCTGGCAGCGCGACGCAGGGAACACGGAGAGCCCGAACGCGGGGCATCCGATGGCCGCGATGGCGGGCGCGCTCGGCGTGGTACTAAGGAAGCGCGGCGCGTACGTCCTCGGCGCGCCGGGACGCGATCCCGAGGCGCGCGACATCGTCCGCGCGATCCGCATCGCGCGTGTTGCTGCGTCGCTGGTGGCGGCAGTACTCGCGGGCCTCATCGTCGTGACCGCACCGTCCGAGGAACGCGGCGCGTGAGCGAGGTCGTCCACGGCGGACTGGATGACGGCGAGCTGCGCGCGCTCGGCATCGACCCCGCGGGCGTCCTCGACCTCTCGGCGAATCTCCACCCCGACGGCCCGCCGCCCGCGGTGATCGACGCGCTCCGCACCGCCGATGTCTCCCGCTACCCTTCACCTGACGCCGCACCGCTGCGCGAGGCGATCGCCGCGCTGCACCAGGTCGACCCACGCAGCGTGATCGTCACTCCCGGCGCGTCGGCGGCGATCTATCTCGTCCTGTCCGCGCTCGCCGCACCCGGCGATCGCTGCGCGATCTTCTCCCCGACGTTCGGCGAGTACGCAAGGGCCATCGAGGCGACCGGTGCGACTGCCGTGGAATGCGCAAGTACCCCTCCGGTGTTTGTACCCTCGTTGAACGCCGCCGTGGATCTCGCGATCCTCTGCAATCCGAACAACCCCACCGGTCGCTACCTCGCGCGAGCCGAAGTGGAGGCGATCGCCGCGCGCGCGCGAGTCCTCGTGCTGGACGCGGCGTACGAGTGGACCGTCGAGAATGCGTGGGACTCCACGGAGCTCGTGCGTAGCGGGGCGTCGGCCATCGTGATCCACTCGATGACGAAGCTCTTCGCGATGCCGGGACTGCGTGTCGGGTACATCCTCGCACCGCCCGCGCTCGCCGATCGCATCCGGATGCGCCAGCCGCCGTGGCCCGTCGGCGCGCCCGAGATCGCGGCGGGCATCGCCGCGATCGGAACGATCGAGGGGCGACGACGCGCGCTCCCGGATCTCCAGCACCGGCACCGAATCCTCGCAGCGACCTTTGCAGCGCTCGGTGTTCGCACAACGGCGTCGGTCACGAACTTCGTGCTCGCGGAGGTCGGCGATGCGCCCACATTCCGGAGCGCGATGCTCGCGCGCGGCTTCGCGGTGCGCGACGCGACCTCGCTCGGCCTCCCCGCGTGGGTGCGCATCGCCGTCCCGCTCGAGGTGCACCTACCCCGGCTCACCTCGGCGATCGAGGCGTGTCTGCGCCGCTAGCTCTTCGCGCTCCACCTCGACCGAACGAGGAGCGCGACCGCAACGAGTGTGGCAAGCGACCACGCAACATGCGCGACCATGGTGTGCGCCGTCCACGCGGTGTAGTCCGGGAATAGCACCGTCGGCTCGCGAAACAGCATCGAGGACATCGCGAACGGGTCGACCGCAATGCGCACCTCGCCCGCCGCGCCCGCGCGCGCCAGCGCGAGGGTGACAAGCGCCGAATACATCCCGAGCGCGCCGAGGACGGCCCGTCCCCGCCCCGGGATGCGCCGCGCGAACTCCGCGAGCGGCCACGCGAGCAGCGGCAGCACCGTCATCAGCGTGCGTCCGGGGAACGACCACCCGCGCATCGTGATCGCGACGAACGTCGCGATCAGCACTTGCAGCACGACCAGCGCGACGACGAGGCTCCCGATGTCCCACCAACGACGCGGCAACAGCACCAGCGCAGGCACGGCGGGGAGCAGCACCGGCGCCCAACGCGCGATGCCGAACTGCGCGTCCACCCACAGCCCCGTGAGCCGGTACGCCCGGTCGAGGATCGACACATGCTCGCGCACCACCTCGACGGTCGGTGCGCCCTCGTAGACCAGGTTCACCGCGTACGGTGTGAGCCCTCCGAACGTCACAAGGTGCCACCAGGCGTATACGACGCCCGACATGGCGCACAGCGCGAGCAGCAGCACGCCCTCGCGCCGGCCCGCCCTCATGACTCCCCAGAGCACGAGGAGTGCACCGAGCGCGGCGTATTTCGTCCCGAACCACGTGAGCAGGGTCACCAGCACGGCGAGGGCGACCACGTCGGGCCGGCCGAAGGTGCCTCGACGCAGCACGAGGAGCGCGAGCACGAGGCAGAGGCCCGCGGGAACCTCGGGGTAGATCTCCGTCGCGTACACGAACGCGGTCGCGCTGAGCCCGACCGCGATCATCGCCAGCCACGACACGAGCGCCTCGCGCGTCTCGAGCGCGACGAGGACGTACGTCAGCGCGAACAGCAGCGCGGTCGTGATCAGGATCTGCACCTGCGCGCCTAGCAGCCCACGGAGCGCGACACCGGGCACGAGGTACACCGAGAGGCCGGGGTCGTGCGGCGACAGCACGCGCCCGTCGGGCATCGGCCCGGACTGTCGCCACAGTGGCTCGTTGTGGTCGAAGAACACGCGGTAGGAGAAACGGTCGTACTGCTGCCGCAGGTCGAGGTCGCCGTCGTCGATCAGGCTCTGCGTGGTGATCAGGTAGAACGGCTCGTCGCCCGTGATCGACGCGCCGCTGGTCGCCCGCAGCCCGATCGATCCGAGGTAGCACGTCGCGAGCAGAACGAAGAGCGTGACCGCACCGAGGATCAGCCGCTCACGCTCACCTCGAACGGTGGGCACGTCACGCGACCGGGAAGGCGAGCGCCGTCCCGTTGACCGCGAGGGCGATGCGCGCGCCGGGCTCGATCGCCTCGCTGGTGCCTCGACGCAGCCGCACGAGGCGACCGCTGTCGAGGCGCACGGTCGCCAGCATGTCGTGTCCGAAGTACTCGACGCCGACCATCTCCGCGGCGATCCCCACGCCCGAGGGGACGATGTCGATGTCCTCGGACCGCACCATCACTTCCCCCGCACCCTCGAAGTCAGCGCGCACGGCCATCGAGCCGAGCTCGGACTCCGCACGCGCGCCGCTGATCTGCGCGGGGAGGAAGTTCGCCTCGCCGATGAACGCGCCGACAGCGCGCTCCGTCGGGTGCATGTAGATCTCGCGAGGCGTGCCGACCTGCCGCACGCGTCCCTGGATCATCACGGCAACGCGCTCGGCGAGGCTCAACGCCTCCTCCTGGTCGTGCGTGACGAAGACGGCAGTGATGCCGACCTGGTGGATAAGCTGCTTCACCTCGGCGCGCACGCGCTGGCGAATCGAGGGGTCGAGGTTGGAGAAGGGCTCGTCGAAGAGCAGCAGGGCCGGCTCCGCCGCGAGCGCGCGCGCCATCGCGACGCGCTGCTGCTGCCCGCCCGACAGCTCGTGCGGAAAGCGCTCCCTGAGCCCCTCCAGGCCCACGAGGTCGAGCAGCTCCCCGACGCGCTGGGCGCGGTTCGCACCCTTCGGCAGCCCGAACGCGACGTTCTTGGCGACGGTCATGTGCGGGAACAGCGCGAAGTCCTGGAACACCATCCCCACGCGCCGCCGCTCGGGCGGCGTGAACACGCGCGAGTTGTTGAGCAGGCGCTCGTCGAGCAGGATCTCGCCCGCGTCGGGGACCTCGAAGCCAGCGATCATGCGCAGGAGGGTCGTCTTGCCACAACCGCTGGGGCCGAGGAGCGCGAGCATCTCGCCGCGCTCGACCTCGAGGTTCGCGTGATCGACGGCGACAACCGTGCCGAAGCGCTTTACGACGTCACGACAGGCCAGGAAGCTCACGCGGACTCCTCGCGGCGCAGCATCACCAGCACGGCGATGCCCGACAGTAACAACAGCACCAACGAGGGTAACGCGGCCCGGGCGAAGAAGGCTTCGCTGGCCGTCGCCCAGATCATCGTCGCGAACGTGTCGTACCCGGTCGGGCTGAGGAGCAACGTGATTGGCAGCTCCTTCATCACCGTCAGGAATACCAGCAGCGCCCCCGCGGACACGCCGGGCAGCATCTGCGGTGCGGTCACCCGCACCAGCGTTTTCACCGTACCGGCGCCGAGGCTGCGCGCGGCCTCCTCGCCGTTCGGATTCACCTGCAGCAGGGCAGTGCGCGTCGCGCCGAGCGCCTCCGGCAGGAAGCGCACGGTGTACGCGAAGACGAGGAGCCCCAGCGTCTGGTACAGCGGCGCGGCGAAGCGCGTGGCGAAGAACACCAGCGCGAGCGCGATCGTGATCGCCGGCAGCGCCTGCCCGGAGTACGACACTCGCTCCATCAGCGTGCTCAGCCATCCTCGATGCCGCACGGACACCCACGCGAGGGGCATCGATGCGAGCACGCTGACGACGGCCGCCGCGCCCGCGACCTGCGCGGTGTTCACGACGACCGACATCGGCAACGACACGCGTGCGCCTTCGCGCAGGCCGGTGACGAGCCAGTAGACGATCACCCCGGTCGGCACGACCACGCCGAGCACGAGCGCCACGAGGCACGCCGCGATCGCCGGCCAGCGCCAGCCGCCGAGCCGCAGCTGCTTCGGTGTGCGTCGCTGTCCCTGCGCGTGATACCTCGAGCGATTGCGCGTGAGGCCGTCGAGCGCGAGGAGCACGACCGCCATCAGGATCAACGGCAGGCCGATGACCGCAGCTCCGGTCCGGTCGAACTGCGTCGTGTACTGGATGTAGACCAGCGGCGTCAGCGTGTCATAGCGCAGCATCGACACCGCGCCGAACTCGCTGAGCACGTACAACGCGACGAGGATCCCGCCCGCCGAGATCGCCGGCCGCAGTTGTGGCAGGTTGACGCGGAAGAACGTCGTCCATGCCCCCTTGCCGAGGCCCCGCGCGGCCTCCTCGAGCACCGGGTTCTCGCGCCGGAGCGCAGCGACGCACTGCAGGAAGACGTAGGGGTAGCTCAGGGCGCTCAGCACGAGCCAGGCGCCCCAGAACCCGTAGATCGACGGCAGCCGCTGCACCCCGAGCGGCTCCAGAAAGTCTTGCACCAGCCCGCCAGGGGCAAGCGCGCTCACCATGACGAACCCGCCAACGAACGAGGGCACGGCCAGCGGCAGCGTCAGCAGCGCGATCCACACGCGCGCGAACGGGAGGTTCGTGCGCATCGTGATCCACGCGAGGGGCACCGCCACCGCGACGCAAGTGGCCGTGACGGTCGTCGTCAGGAGCACCGTCCGTCCGAGCGCGGCGATCGCGGAGGGCCGCGTGAGCGCATCGACGATCGTGTGACCGCCCTCGGCGGCGCGGAACAGCAGGTAGGCCGGCGGCATCAGCACCGCCGCCGTCACCAGCCCGGCAAGGATGAACGCGGACACGTGCGGCCGCCGCGCCCGCAGGCGCACGCCGTACCTCGAAGTGGATGGGGAGGCGGGCGGGGAGAGGACTGCCATCGCTAGGGGAGAATGCCTGTCTGCCGCATGAGCTCCAGCGACCCCTTCAGGTCCGTCAGGTTACTCAGGTCGACGTTCGGCGTCTTCAGGGTGTTCAGCGGCGGCAGCTTCGCCTCCGGCGACACCCCCGCGACCAGCGGGTACTCGTGCGTGTTGTTCGCGAAGTACTCCTGCGCGCTCTTCGTCAGCAGGTACTCGATGAACTTGTTCGCCCCCTCGCGGTTCTTCGACGTGTCGAGGACGCCCGCCCCGGCCACGAGGAAGATGCCGCCGATGTCGGCATTGTCGAAGTAGTAGTTGCGCGCCTTGAACCCCTCGCCGCGCTCAGCGAGGAACTGGTACAGATAGTAGTGGTTCAGGAACGCGACATCGACCTCTCCGTTCGCGACGGCCGTAATCGCAGCGATGTTGTTCGGGTACAACTTCGGGTTCTGCTCGTGCAACTTCGTCAGCCAGTCCTTCGCGAACGCGTCGCCCTTCACGAGCCGGATGGCGGTGACGAACTCGGGAAAGCCATCGCTGCGCGGGACGATCGCGAGGCGGTTCTTCCACTCCGGATTCGTGTAGTCGAACACGGTCTTCGGCAGCTTGTTCGGGTCGATGCGGTCCGTGTTGTACGCCATCACGCGCGCACGGCCCGAGAGACCGACCCACAGGCCATCGGGCGAACGGAACGCCGCGGGCACACGGTTCAGCACGTCTTCCGGCAGCTTCTGTAGCCGGTGCTCTGCCTTCAGCGCGCCAAGCGCGCCCACGTCCTGCGAGATGTACACGTCCGCCGGGGAGTTCTTGCCCTCCTCGAGGATGCCGAGCGCGAGGTCCGTGCCGTCACCGTAGCGCACCTTGATCGGCGTGCCCGTGTCCTTCGAGAACTGCTCTAAGAGCGGTTGGAGCAGCGTCTGCGATCGCCCCGCGTAGATGATCAGCGGCTGCTGCCCGCTGCCGCCGCAGCTCAGGCTGGCGATCGCGGCCACGGCGACGAATACCGCGACGAGGAACGTGGACACTCGTTGCTTCACTGCGAGACTCCTGATCATCGACGTGCTCACGATCCGGTCGGGGGCGTAGCGACCTGCACGGCGGCAGGCCAGCCGAGCGCGCGCAGTACCGCGGGGTCGTTGAGCGCCGCGTACACCTTCGCGGTCTCCGTGGCGGAGAACGGCTCGCTCGATGAGCGCGACAGCATGGCCTCGAGCGTCGCGGCCTGCGCGGGCGCGCCGCTCGCGATGGCGGCGCGGATCGCCTGATACGACGTCCAGCCCTCCACGAGGTAGGTCTGTCGCGTCGCCTCGGATCCAGCGCCCTCGGCCTGCTTCGCCGCGCGCAGCACGCCGAGGGCAAACGTAGCGTTGAGGAAGCCGGCGGCGTCCGTGGCGTTCCGGTTGAAGGTGGCCGCGTCGCCCTTCTGCATCGCCGCGAGCGCGGCGATGAACGCGTTCTCCAGCGGCTGCGCGAGCCGCCCCGTGAGCTTGAACTCCGCCTCGCGCGCGACTGCGGCGTTGAGGATCGAATACGTGCGGACGCCGTCGGCATTGTTCGGTCCCGCGATGATCGCCCATGCCTCGTCGAGGGCGGCCGGCGCGTCAGGGCTCTTGGCCTCGACGCGCGCCTTCGCCAGCGTGATCCCGTGCATCGCGCGTGCATAGAACAGCATCTGCACGCCGCGGTCGACGATGGCGCGGCGGCTGTCATCGGACAGTCCCTGTGCGCGACCGGCGCCCGTCAGCCCATCGCGGATGATCCCGTCGAGGAACCCCGAGCGCCCGTAGACGGCGGCGCCATTGGGGAACGCGGACTCCCCGTCGGCATCGGCGAGGCTGGCGAACGATCTGAGCGTGCCGTTCGGGCGCTTCTGGTTCTTGCCCTGCTCGTAGATGACGCGGGCGCGCTCCCACTCGACCGGGCGTCCGTCGATGGCGAGGTTGATGATCGAGCGCATATCGCGCAGGTCGAGCGACATCTGCAATGCGACGTCCTGCTGGGACGACGTGCGGTACTTCGGCGTGCCCGCCGCGCTCAGCGCCGGGTCGTCCGCACCCGAGACCGAGGCGCTCGCCCCGCCGAGTATCTCGACGTTTGGCCGCTGCTCGCCTCGACAGGCCGTGAGCAGCAGCGAGGCCGTCACCAGCACGAGCACGATCCGCACCGCGTACCTCGAGGTTGTTCGCATCGCTATGCGTCCCTGTTCGTCCAATCCTGCTACCCCTTCAGCATCTCGCGCGCCATGCCCAGGGGCACGCGCCACAGGTACTGCACGTTGACGAACGAGGCTCCGGCGCTGCGCTTGCGGTAGGTGATCGGCACCTCCGCCATGCGCATCCCCTTGTGCAGCAGGTCGAGCGTGAGCACCTGCGCGTAGTTGTAGTCGTGCACGATCTCCGCGACGTCCACGGCGCGACCGGAGAACGCGCGGAAGCCCGACTGGCCGTCGGTCGTCCACCGGCCCGCGCACAGCGATAGCAGCGCGCTGAACAGGGTGTTCGCCACCCGCCGCGCGCGTGTCATGCCCTGCGGCTTGCCGAGGAAGCGCGACCCGATGACGTAGTCCGCCTCGCCGCGCTCGATCGGCGCAAGGAGTGCGGCGGCCTCGGTGGCGTCGTACTCGCCATCCGCGTCGAGGTAGACGACGGCACGGGGGCACAGGTCGCGCGCGGCGGCGAGGCCGGTGCGCAGCGCCGCGCCCAGCCCTCGGCTCAGCTCGTGGCGCACCACCGTCGCCCCGGCTGCCTCGGCGATCCGTCCTGTGCCGTCCGTCGATCCGTCGTCGACCACGATCGCGACGCGGCCGTCGACGCCGCTCCGCGCGATCGCCGCGAGGACGCCCGGCAGCCGGGGCGCCTCGTTCCGGGCGGGGAGCACGAAGACAACGGGGCCGGGGACGTCGTACGTCGCGACGGGCAGCATCGCGCGGCCCACGGTCGCCGCGGGCTCGGGGCAGCCGAGGAGCCCGGCGATCGTCGGCGCGATCTCGGTGATAAAGCGCTGGCCGTCGTTCGCCGGCGTGGAGGGCACTCCCGCACCCCACCAGACGCACGGCACGGTGATCTCCGGCGGCGACATGTGCCCGTGCCCGCCGATCCCGATCCCTTGGCCGTGGTCGGAGGTGACGAGGATCGTCGCGTTGTCGAGGTAGCCCCGCTCCCCGCACCACGTCACGAACTCCTCGATCGTGCAATCGGTGACCTCGATCTGGCGCAGGTACTCCTCGCGGTAGCTCCCGCGCGAGTGCCCCGTCTGGTCGACGCTGAGCAGCTGCAGCACGAGGAGCTCGGGCGCCTCCTCCTCCAGCACACGCTTTGCGCGCGCTACCAGTGCGCCGTCGATCGAGTCGTTGTCCATGACGGCGGTGACCGTGCGCACGTCGCGCTCTCCGAACGCGTCAATGAGATGTGCGATACCGACGAGCACGCCCTTCATCCCGCGCGCGCGCAGCACGTCGAACACCGACTCGCAGCGCACGCCGAGGTACGGCACGAAGTTCGAGCGCATGCCATGTGCCTCGGGAGGGGCGCCCGTGAGCATCGAGGCGAACGCGGTGACGGTGCGCGCCGGGTAGACGGTGCTGACGTTGGTGAAGTCGGCGCCCTCCGCGCGCAGCCGATCGAGGAACGGCGTGTGCGCCTCGCGCAGGCGGTCGGCGCGGCAGCCGTCGATCGCGATCACGATCACGCGGTCGCTCACGCGCGCAGCTGGCGTCGAGGCTCCTCGCAGCCCACGCTGCGGCAGCGCCGGGATCCACGTCCACCACCACTGGTGCGCCGCCAGCGCGGCCAGCGCGACAACGGCCGTGAACACCTCGACAGCCGCGACCGAGGACCACGAGGCGTCGCGGCTGACGAGCTCGAACATCCACGTCAGCAGCATCGCCTTCGGCAGCTGTTCCAGCGCGTTCCCGCTCGTCGGATCGGGGTTCTCGAGGACGAGACGGGTGAAGCGCGTGAAGTTCGTCCACCGGGTGCCGATCCGGAGGTGGTAGTAGACCGTCCCCCACATGACCACCGTGAAGAAGAAGTACAGCGACACGACGAGGACCAGCGCTGGAACGCTGACGGAGCGGAACACCAGCACCCACGCCGCGAGCGCGACCCACAGCACCGCGCGCAGCCGCAGCGGGAAGTCGTAGCGCCACCACAGCAGCGCGAGCGGCACAACCGCCGCGATACCCACCACGGACCGCACGAGGATCCCCGGCTGGCCGAGCCTCGACAACACGAGCAGCGCGATGACGCCGAGCGCGAAGACAGGCGTGAACGGCTTGCCCTCGTTCAGCACGTTCCACGAGCGCGCGGCGATCACCTCGAGGCGTGACGCGACACGCGGGGCACCGCCGGAGCGTCCGCGGAGCATGGCGATTGCGGCCGGGAGCGCGCAGGCGGCGGCGATCGTGAACGCGTAGGCGAACTTCAGCCCATGCGTGAGCACGGCCAGCGCGAGCGCCTGCTCCGGCGGCAGCCCGTGCAGCACGAGGATGCCCGTCATGCTCGCCTCGTACACGCCGAGGCCGCCGGGCGTGACGTGGATCGCCTGGAACGTCACCGCGAACGCCGTCGCGCCGATCGCGGCAAGCACCGGCAAGTCGAGGCCCATCAGCCGCGCCCCCGCGACCAGCACCGCGCTCTCGAGGATCCACGCGCCCGCGAGTAGCGCCGCGTTCATGCCAAGCGTCGCTGGCGTCAGCGAGCGCGTGTAACGGATCGCGGACGCGGCCACCTCCCGCCAGCGCCCCGTGAGCTGCGGCCATGCGCGTGCCATCGCCGCCGCGGCCACCACGCCCAGCCCGGCGGCGATCAGCACGGGCGGCGCGCCGATGACGTCGCGCAGCTGCGCGGCTACCTCGCGCACGTCGAGGACGACCGCGTTCACAACGATCGTGATCAGCAGCAGCGCGCCGAGGTCGAGAACGCGCGTCACGACCGTCGAGGCGATCCCAGTCGTCACGGGGACGCCGTACCGCGCGAGGAGCGCCGGCCGGACGATGTCGCCGGCCTTGGCCGGCAGCAGGTGGTTCAGCACGAGCCCTGCCTGGATCACGGAGAAGAGCGATCCAACCGGGGGCGCGGCGCCCCCGTCACGCGCCAGGAGCCGGCGCAGTGCGACCGCGCGGAGCCAGAAGGCCACCGTGTAGGCCCCGGCAGCCAGGCAGACAATGCCCGGCTCGGCGCCGATCCTCGACAGCGCGGACACGAGCCGGTCGACATCCAGGGCAACCGCGAGTCCCGCCACCACGACCAGCGTGAGCGCGAGGCGCGGCATCAGCCCGCGAGAAAGCCGTCGAGGGAGTCCTGCCATGTCGACATATTCTGCCCTGCCGTCCTGCTACGGGCCAAACTACCCGCGAGGAATAGGCAGAACAGTGATGATGGACGCGATTAGCATTGACACTATTGTTAGTACAGACTAATTCTCTTGTGACGTGTCGATACATACGGAGCAGTGACCTATGGTTCCTTCTCGCTTCCACCTGGCTGTCACCTTCGGTGCCGCCGCTCTGATGTTCGCGGGCTGCACGAGTAGCAAGCCAGCCGCGCCTTCTACGGCCGCCGCGCCGTCTGCGAGCGGCACGACTGCCGCCGCCCCCGCCCCAGCAGCCGCGAAGGTCGCCCTGGATGCCACCTTCGGCAAGGACGGCATCGCGACCATCCCGCTGTCGGCCTCGGGTCATGACCGCTTCATGGCGGTAGCCGTCGCTCCGGACGGCAAGACCTACGCTGCCGGCTTCACGACCGAGGCCGGCGATCAGGCGATGGCCCTCGCCCGATTTGACGCGAAGGGCGCCCTCGACAAGTCGTTCGGCAAGGACGGTGTCGCCTCGGTGAACATCGCCATCGGCGGCAAGGCCGCCGAGCTCGCCCGATCGCTTGTCGTCCAGTCCAGCGGCAAGATCGTCATCGCGGGCCCGGTCGAGCACGACCCGACCGCCGCGGGTGATGCGGGCCGCGACACGGACATCGGCCTCGCGCGCTTCGACACCAGCGGCAAGCTCGACCCGACGTTCGGCAAGAACGGCGTCGCGACGATCGACCTCGGCGCCGGCAAGCTCGTAGGGTCGGCCATCGTGGGCGACAGCCCGTGGGGTCTCGGCAACCTCGCCGGCGACAAGCTCGTCGTCTTCAGCACCATGCTCGCGACGGGCGCGGGCCGCACCGACCCCGACTTCGCGCTTGTCGGCCTAACGGCCGCTGGCGTGCTGGACCCCGCGTTCGGACAGGGCGGCAGGGTCGTCGTCGACATGGCGTCGAGCCTCGACGGCGCGCGTAACGTGCTGGTGCAGACGGACGGCAAGATCGTCGCCAGCGGCTACTCGAACATCGCGGGCGTCGTGCAGCCGGTGCTCATCCGCACCAGTGCCGCGGGTGTCCTCGACAAGGAGTTCGGCAAGGACGGCGTGGCGACCACGAAGGTGCTCGCCGGCGTCACCGAGGCGTACAGCGTCTCGCAGCAGGGTAGCGACTACATCCTCGCCGGCTACGGCCGCGGCGCGGACGTCAACGAGAAGGTGGACCTCGTCGTCTACCGCTTCAAGGCGAACGGCACGCTGGACACCGCCTTCGGTAGCCAGGGCGTCTACCGCCTCGACATCGCGAAGGACGACGACCGCGCGCGCAACGTGTTGGTGCTGCCGGACGGCCGCATCATGGCCGCAGGCAGCGGCAAGAAGACCGCCACGAACGTCGACGGCATGATCGTGCTGCTGTCGAAGGACGGCGCGCCCGAGAAGAGCTTCGGCGCTGACGGCGCGCTCATCTCCGACCTCGGTGGCCCGGCCGACGCGTGGTACGGCATCGCGCTGAGCGCCGACAAGAAGTCGGTCATCGTGGCCGGATACAAGGGCACGGACGCCACCAATGGCGGCAACGACGACGCCGTGCTGGGGCGCATCACCCTCGGCTAGAGTGCTCGACGCGCTCGAACGAAGAGGCCCGCGCTCACGCGCGGGCCTCTTGTCGTCTCCAGCTCGGTCGACACGTTCGATGCGCGCGCGAACGGCTAGTGCCCCCGCACCCGCCGTTGCAGCAACCCGAGCACGCTCGAGGACGTCGCCGTCGCCGTGGGCGTCACCGTCACCGTGGGTTTCGGAGTGGCAGCCGGAGTCGGCGTCGAGGTTGGCACCAGCGTAGCGGTCGGCGCCACGGTCGCCGTCGGCGCTGCAGTAGCCGTTGGGGACGGCGTTGCGGTCGGCGTCTTCGTCGGAATAGCCGTCGGAGTCGGCGTCTTCGTTGGCGACGGCGTCGGGGCCGGCGTCGTCGTCGGAGTCGCGGTGGGCGTCCAGACCGGTGTGGGGGCGGGCGTCGGCACCGCGGTCGGGATCACCGGCGCCAGCCTGTTCTGCTCCGAGAACGGCACGATCGAGATGAACGGAGGTGGCGGCGTCCTCGTCGGCGTGGGCGAGGGCGTTCGCGTCGGCGACGGGGTGCGCGTCGGTGAGGCGCCATTGGTCGGCGTGGGCGTCCGCGAGGCCGTGGCCGTCGCCCGAGCGCCAGCGACGGTGCTCGTGGACGCCTGGACGGCTGCCGCAGGCTTCGCCTCGACCGGCGGAATGATCAGCGGCGCAACGAGGCCCTCGGTCGCCATGCGCGTGCGCCGGATCGGCGTGTAGCGGGCGTCGTATGGGATCGCGTGGTAGATCGCGCGGCTCGGCGTCTCCTCGTACACCCAGACACGCGTGTGCTCCGGGTTCGCCCACGCCGCGAAGAGGCGGATGTGCCCGTAGCCACGCGGGTCCTGCGTGCGCGTCAGGTTCATCGCATCGCCCGGCAGCAGCGACTCCTTGTCGATCGGCGTCGAGTACGCGTGGATCGTGTCGGTCGTCTGCCGGGAGATGCCCCACGCCTTGCTGATGTACGCCGAGCAGTCGAGGCCCGAGAGCGTGTTGCCGCCCCAGACATATGGGACGCCGACCATCGTCATCGCGGCGGCGAGGATCGTATTGCTCTCGATCAGCGGGGGACCGCTCGTCCAGGTCTTCGGCGCGGGCTCGGCTACCGGCATCACCACAGCGGCGCGCGCGGCCGCCGGGATGCCCGTGCCCTCGAAGGGATCGGGGGCGGGAAGCTCGGGCGGGGTCACATCCGCCTCAGTCGCCTCGGCGACCTCGAGGCCGATCAGCTGCTCGCCAGCGGACGCCGCGTCCGCCTGTTCCTCGACCGCGGCGGTGGGGAGTTGGAGGGGCTCGGTGGACGTGCCGGTGAGCGTCGCGATGGAGGCAACGAGGACGACGCCAATGGCGAAGGGCTGGAACATGCAGGGGCTCTCTGTACGCGGTGCTGGGATTGCATCGCGGAGTGCCCTCTCCGTGTGGAGAAACCATATCAGTCAGGTTCGGGCTGGCAAACGCAACTTTGAGCGATCTCGGACGGCCGTGCGCTGAAATCGGGCGCTAGCGCCCGATTTGCAATGCCTCATGCGGTCCGACCGGTCGCTGCGCCTGCCTCCCGGCTACTCTTTACCTGCTCATGACATCCCGTCCAGATGATGGCCGGGGATCGCCGCGGCGCGGCGCGGGGAGGAAACGATGGCCGGCGACAGTCCGCTCGAGGTCGAATGGCAATTCGACGCCCCCGACCTCGATCGTGTGGAGCGCTGGCTCCACGCGCAGCCCGCGCACGCCGCACTCACCCTGACGCATCGAGGCGAGAAGCTACAGCGCGACACCTACTTCGACACCGAGTCATGGCACGTGCAGCACGCCGCATACACGCTCCGCGTGCGCGAGGTGGGTGAAGGCCGCGAGACGACGTTGAAGGGCATGGCGCGCCGAGGTGATGGCCCGATCTCCCGCGCCGAGTTCAACGAGCCGTTGGACCTGCCGGCTGCGCTCGAGAGCGACGGGAATGTGGGCCGCCGCCTGCGTCTGATCCGTCGAGGCGCGCCGCTGCGTCCGCTCTTCACTGTCACCACCCGCCGCGGCGTCTGGCTCGCTCAGGCGGGCAGCGTCGTCCTCGCGGAGATCGCGCTCGACGACACCGCCGTGCAATCCGCTTCCGGCGCGACCTCAACGCTCCAGCGCGTGGAGATCGAGGAGGTCACGCGCGGCAGTCTCGTCACGATCGAGACCTTCGTGGCCGCGATCCGCGATGAGTGCGGGCTGACGCCGGCCTCCACCAGCAAGTTCGAGGCGGGACTGATCGCAGCAGGCTGGACGCCCGGCCCTCCCGAGCTTGGCCCCACCTCGATCGCCCCGGATGATCGCGTCGTCGACCGCGCGTACGCGGTGCTGCGCCGCCGCACCGGCGACTTCCTCGTCACCGAGGGAGGCACGGCGCTCGGCGAGGACGTCGAGCAGCTCCACGACATGCGCGTCGCCACGCGCCGGCTGCGCGCCGCGCTCCGCGTGTTCGAGGATGTCCTGCCGCCGTCTCTGATGGCGGCGCGCGACGAGCTGCAGTGGTTCGCGCAGACGCTCGGTGCGGTGCGCGACCTCGACGTGCAACTCGAACACCTCGAGGGCCTGCGCAGCGAGGCGGCCTGGGCGGAGGCCACCGCGCTCGCGCCGCTCGTCGCGCAGTTCGAGGCGCAACGCGTCGATGGGCGTGCGGCGCTCCTCGATGCGATGAGCGGCGAACGCTACGCGCGGATGGTGGGCACGCTGCGCTCCACGCTCCTCGCCGGCCCACTCTCCGATGCGCCTGACGTGTCGTCGCGCGATGCGGCGCGCGCGATCGTGCGGCAGCGCTACCGCCGGTTCCGCCAGGACGCCGCCGCGCTCCGCCGCAACTCTCCCCATGCCGAGTTCCACGCGCTCCGCATTCGCGGCAAGCGGCTCCGCTACTCCCTCGAGTTGTTCGTCGACCTGTACGGGCGGGCCGGTGCGCGCGCGCTGGCGTCGCTGCGCGCGGTGCAGGATCTGCTCGGCGAGCTCCAGGACCTCGCCACGACGGACATCCGGCTGCGCGATCTCGTCGGCACGCAGCCGACCGCCCTGCCCGCGGACACGCTGGTGATGGTGGGGCGGCTGCTCGAGCGGCACGTCGACCGCTCTGCCGCCATCGTGGACGCGTTCCCGCGCGCGCGACGCGCGGTGCTGCGCGACTTCGTGCGCCTCGAGCGCGCCATGCGCCCTCCGCAGCGCGTGGACGCACCGACCGAGGACCCGGACCCGTCGACGGAGCAGATGGCCTCGGCCCCCGCGGGTTCGTCGATGGCGCTGGTGCCGGTCTCCCCCGTGCGACGACGTCGGGCGCCCGGCGGAGCACTGCGGGCGCTGTTGCGCTTTGTGAGGCGTCGCCCGAACGACCGCGACTAGCTCCCGCGGCCCTCGAAGCACAGTTCGAGGCCGAAGGCGCGCTTGAAGCGCGTCGCGAGCGCGACGGGTTCCCAGCGTCCCAGTTGCTCGTCGGCAATGAGCAGTCGGTTGTGCTCGCGACGCCACACGACGACGGCGGCGTGGTCGGTAGACCGGCGGCTCGCGATCGCATCGGAGAGTGCGAGCAAGCAACCGGCCGCACTCACGAGATTGTGGTCACGGGTGGCGATCAACGGTTGATAGACCGTCGGTGTGTACTTCTCCTGGTGCCCCTGCCGCACCAGCGCGCAGATCAGCGCCAGCTCCCGGTGCGACCAGCCATCCAGACCGTGTTCCAGGAGGAGAAACTCGGTGTGGCGTTCGCGGTTGTAGTAATCAACGCTTCGCCCGATGTCCTGCACGGCGGCCGCGGCGTCGAGTACCTCGACGAACTCGGCGTCGGGCGCGAAGCCCACCGCCAGGGACAGCGCTCCGACGAGCGCGCGCCGGCGCTCGGCGAGCTCCCAGCGCAGCGGCACGAAGCGGCTCACCGCATCCCGCACGGACGCGGCCCGCAGCGCCGCGAGCCCCGGCAGCGCTTCCGGCGACGCGTCGAGGGCCATGCCCTCGCGCAGCCCCTGCCCGGACACGGTCAGCGACCGCGCCTGGAGGGCGTTCATCATCGCTTCGACCACGAGTGCGCCAGCGACGATCGTGTCGGCGCGATCCTCGTTGAGTCCGCTGATCGATCGACGTTCCGAGACCGACCCCTGCCGCACGAGGTCAGCCACTCCTTGCAGGTCGCTTCGCGCGACCTCGTAGCCATGCAGTCGGGACAGCGGGTACGCCCGTCGTGCGCGGTCGATCTTGCCAAGGTTGCGGATCGTGCCGCCTGTGCCGACGAGCGTCTCGTCATCACGCAGTGGAGCGATCTTCGCGCCGGTGATCTGCTTCTGGATGTGCGTGCGCAACGCACGCAGTTCGGAGGTCGAGAGCGGGTCGCTGGTGAGGAACCGATCGGTCAGCCGCACCGCGCCCAGCGGCAGCGTCCACGTCTGAACCGCCTGTCGATCCTCGAAGCGCACGACCTCCATGCTGCCGCCGCCGATGTCCAGCACCAGCCCGTTCGACACAGGCAGCGTGTACGTCGCGCCGAGGAACGCAAGCCGAGCCTCTTCGTCGCCGCTGATCACGCGCAGGTCGATACCTAACTCGCGGCGGATGCGCTCCACCAGCTCTGGGCCGTTCGAGGCGTCCCGCGCCGCCGAGGTGGCGACGGCGACGATCTCCGCGCCGGAGGCATGCGCCAGCAGGCGGAAGTCGGCGAGCACCGCCATCAAGTGCTCGATCGTTTCCGGCCGGAGTTTCCCGTGCTCCTCGACGTCGCGGATCAGGCGGGGTACGTCGCGTGCCTCGTCGAGCACCTCCAGGCTGCCGTGGTCGCTGCGCGACATCACCGCGACCCGGACCGAGTTGGACCCAACATCGATCGCGGCGATCGGTACCGGCATCTGACCCCACGTTCCCGCGTCCGCACGTCCCCGGTCGTCACAATCCAGTTCGGAGGTGACCTCGACCTCGGTGCACAGCCTACCGCGCGTCGGGATCATGGCCTACGGCACGCGATCGAGTGACGGAGGTGCATCGCTCCCGCTGCCGACGGCCATGAGCCGTTCGTGGATGCCGGGCTCGGCGGTGGTGGACAAGCGGGACCACGAACGGTCGTGCAACTCCCACGCCTGCCGCCGCTCGGCGAGGAGCATCCGCAGCAAGGCATCGAGGCGGGCCTGGGGCGCGGGCTGACGGACGGGCGTGAGCACCTCGATCCGCTCGTCCAGGTTGCGCTTCATCAGGTCGGCGCTGCCGATGAAGTACTCGGGCTCCCCGTCGTTCGCGAAGTAATACACGCGGGAGTGTTCGAGGAACCGCCCGATCACGCTGATCACCCGGATATTGTCGCTCAACCCGGGCACGGCCGGCCTGAGCCGGCTGATGCCGCGGATGATGAGATCGACGCGGACACCCGCCCGCCCGGCGATGTAGAGCAGCCGCGTGAACTCGCTGTCCTCGAGGGCGTTCATCTTGAAGATGACATGCGCCGGGCGCCCTGCACGGGCGTGCTCGATCTCGCGGTGGAGGCGCGCCTCGAGCCCCGAACGCAGGCTCTCCGGCGCGACGAGGAGCTCCGTCGCGTCGAGGCCGTTCGAGAAGCCGGTGAGGTAGTTGAAGACGCGCAGCAGGTCGCCGCAGATCTCGGGGTCGGCGGTGATCAGCCCCAGGTCGGTGTACACGCGCGCCGTGCGCGAGTTGTAGTTCCCGGTGCCGATGTGCCCGTAGAGCATCACGCCGGCCGGCTCCTCGCGGACGACGAGCGATATCTTGCTGTGGATCTTGCGGCCGGGGTCGCCGTACGCGACGTGGATGCCCGCCTCCTCAAGACGGCGCGCCCAGTCGATGTTGTTCTCCTCGTCCATCCGCGCCATCAGCTCGACGAGGACCGCGACCTGCTTGCCGCGCGTCGAGGCCTCTATCAGCGCGCGCAGGATCGGCGAATCGGGGGACGTGCGGTAGGTGGTGTGCTTGATGGCGAGCACCGCGGGATCGCGCGCCGCCTCCTGGAAGAAGCGCACCACCGAGGCATCGAACGACTCGTACGGGTGGTGGACCAGGATGTCTTCGCCGTGGAGCGCGCTGAAGAAGGCGGCGCGGTCCGTGATGTTGGCGAACGCGGGCGGCACGGCAGGCGCCGAGATCGCCGGGAAAGACAGCGCGGGGATAGCGAGGTTCGCGATCTGGTGCAGGTCCGCGAGCCCGAGCGGCCCCTCGCACACCACGATGTCGTCCGGGTCGAGGTTCAGCTCCTCGAGCATCAGCTCCTCGCGGTCTGCGGTTTGCGGCCCGGTGACTTCGAGGCACACTGCCTCCGCGAGCCGGCGGCGGCGCACCTCGCGCTCGACCAGGTCGAGCAAATCCTCGGCGGCCTCGCCGCTCGCGGTCTCGATCTCGATGCTGCGCAGCACGCGCAACATGCTGTGCTCCACGATCTCGACGCCGGGAAACAGCACGTGCAAATGTGCCGCGATCAGATCCTCGAGCATCACGAAGCGCTGGTTCGCCACCTCGACGAAGCGGGGGCGGTTCTGTGGCACCTTGACGCGCCCGAACCGCTCCTGGCCAGTGCGCGGATCGCGGATGCGCAGCGCCAGCGAGACACTGCTCGCAGAGATGAACGGGAACGGATGGCTCGGGTCGACGACCAGCGGCGTCAGCACCGGGTACACCGCGGTCATGAAGTAGTGCTCGAGCCGCAGCCGCTCCGCCGCGCCGAGCGAGTGATGCGCCACGACGAGAATGCCCTGCTCCGCCAGCGCGGGAGCCAGGACCTCGCGCCAGCGACGCTCGATGCCGCGGCGTGTGTCGGCACATCGGCGCAACAGCGCGTCATGCTGCTCGGCGAGCGTCATGCCGTCCACGGTGCGGCGGTTCGGGGAGGTGCGCATGGCCTGCTTCAGCCAGGCGATCCGCTTCGCGTAGAACTCGTCCAGGTTGGAGGAAGTGATGGCGAGGAACCGCACACGCTCCAGGAGCGGGTTGCGCGGGTCATCTGCCTCGTCCAGCACGCGGTCGTTGAAGTCGAGCCAGGACAACTCCCGGTTCGCGTAGAGCTCAGCCGCATCCTCCGCCAGGGGGAGCGCCCACAGGTCGTCGACGCTCGGCACCTCGGCGGTGAGGTCGAGCGGAGCGGCGGGGGGATTGTCCTCGATCACGGCTCCACCCTACCGACGAATTGTTAAGACACCGACAAGCCAACGATCCGGCGCGAGTGTGGGGCATCGCAGAACCATCGCCATCATCGCGGCTTACCTTAACGGCACGTTAAACCAATGTTTGCGACGATGAAGCCAAGAAGACATCGATCCGAAGGATATCCATGATGATTCGACCGTTCGCGTGGCGCGCCGCGCTCCTCATGCTCGTAGCGACCGGCGCCACCCTCGCGGCGGCCTGCAGCGGCGGCAACGGCGGCGGCGCGACCGCCGGGACAGCGGCGATCGGCAAGGACGACAAGGCCGACCTCACCGGGGCCGGCGCGACGTTCCCCGCGCCGCTCTATCAGGCGTGGTTCCAGGACTACTCGAAGATCGCCCCGGGCGTGAAGACCAACTACCAGGCGGTCGGCTCCGGCGGCGGCATCCAGCAGTTCACCGAGAAGACCGTGGACTTCGGCGCCACGGACCTCGCGATGACCGACGCCGAGGTCGCCAAGGCGTCCGACGTGCAGCACCTGCCGATGGCCCTCGGGTCGGTGGTGATCACCTACAACCTCGACGGCGTGACCGCACCGTTGAAGCTCGACGGCGACACGATCGCGAAGATCTGGCTCGGCAAGATCACGAAGTGGAACGACGCCGCGATCACGGCGCTGAACCCGGGCGTGAAGCTGCCTTCGACCGACCTCGCGGTGGTCAGCCGCTCCGACTCCTCCGGCACCACCGGGGTCTTCACGGACTACCTGTCGACGGTGTCGCCCGAATGGAAGTCCTCGATCGGTGTGCAGAAGGCGGTGAAGTGGCCCGTCGGCCAGGGTGGCTCCGGCAACGCGGGCGTGACCAATGGCGTGAAGCAGACCGTCAACTCGATCGGCTACGTCGAGCTGAACTACGCGATCGCCAACAAGCTGCCGCAGGCCGAGCTGAAGAACAAGGCCGGCAAGTTTGTCGGCGCGACGATCGCCTCGACGTCCGCGGCGGCCGCGGGCGTCACGCTGCCGGCGGACTACCGCGTCTCGATCGTCAACGCGGGGGGCGACACGTCCTACCCGATCGCCTCGTTCACCTACATCCTCGTCCGCAAGGACGCGGCCTCCTGCGCGAAGGGCAAGCCGCTGGTCAACATGCTGTGGTGGGCATTCCACGACCCGTCGGCCGCCAAGACGGCGACCGACCTGAACTACGCCCCGCTGCCGGCGAAGGCCCTCGAACCCGTCGAGAAGACGCTCCGCACCCTCACCTGCGAGGGGAAGGCAATCCTCCCCGGGGCGTAGATTCCGATCTGGTCGCCGTCGGTGCGGTGTGGGAGCATCGCACCGACGAAACGAGGACGTTCGTGGACGAACTGCTGGCGATGGCCTCCGACGTGAGCACCCCGCGCCCCCGGCCCACTGAGGCGCCGGGTGAGGCGCCCGCACCGGGCATGGTCTGGATCCCCGGCGGCACGTTCACCATGGGTTCCAGCTTCGAGCACTTCCCGGAGGAGCACCCGCCGCACCCGGTCACCGTCGACGGCTTCTGGATGGACGTCCACACCGTGACGAACGAGGACTACACGCGCTTCGTGCGCGCGACCGGCTACGTCACGGTGGCAGAGCGCCCGATCGACCCGGCGGTCTTCCCCGATCTCAAGCCGGAGCAGCTCCTCCCCGGCTCGCTCGTCTTCAAGCAGCCGCCCGGCCGGGTCGACATCACCAACCTGAGCAACTGGTGGAAGTTCATCCCCGGCGCGTCCTGGCGACGCCCCGAGGGCCCCGGCAGCGATGTCTCGAAGCGCCGCAAGCACCCCGTCGTCCACCTCGCATGGGAGGACGTCGAGGCGTACGCCACGTGGGGCGGCAAGGAGATCGCGACGGAGGCCGAGTGGGAGTTCGCCGCGCGCGGCGGCCTCGAGGGCGCCACGTACACCTGGGGCGAGGAGTTCGCGCCCGGCGGCAAGATGATGGCGAACACGTGGCAGGGCGAGTTCCCGTGGCAGAACTTCAAGTCGGACGGCTACGCGCGCACCGCCCCCGTCGGCTCATTTCCGCCGAACGGCTACGGCCTGCGTGACATGGCCGGCAACGTCTGGGAGTGGACCAGCGACTTCTACACGCCGCAACACGGCGTCGAGGAGATGTGCAGCTGTTGCACGCCGGCGAATCCTCGCGTCATGTCGGTCGAGCAGAGCTTCGACGAGCACGACCCCGGCGCGGCGCACATCCCGCGCAAGGTAATCAAGGGCGGGTCGCACCTGTGCGCCCCGAACTACTGTTGGCGCTACCGCCCCGCCGCACGCCAGGCGCAGATGGTGGACAGCGGCATGTCACACATTGGCTTCCGCGGCATCATCCGCCCCGCCTAGTCGTCTCCGCATAGCAATCGAGGCGGCCCGTGCCGCCTCGACAATGCCTGAGCCGCGCCCGCAGGGGCTACTTGTTGAAGCCCTTCAGCGCCTTGATGAACCGCATCGAATGCATGAACTCGTGCGCCTGGGCCTGGTCGGCGGGCTGCGAGCCGTCGTGCATGGGGTAGAAGTCGATCTGGTCTGCGATATCGCCGAAGCGGGCCATCGCCTTCGTGCGCACCTGCTCCGCCGTACCGACGAGGCATAGCTCGTCGACCATGTCGTCCGTCACGCATGCCTCGAGCGCGTCGTAGTCGAAGCGGCGCGCGTCGCGGCCCACGCGTGCTGCGACCTCCCAGATCGCCTCGCGCTGCTTCGACCAGCCGTTGAAGTCCTGGAAGTCGCCGTACGCGCGTGTCGTGAAGTAGAAGGCGATATTCCGCTTCGCGGCGCTCACGAGCTCCGGCAGCTCGCTCTCGTCCTCCGCGATCAGCGTCATCGGCATCGCGACCATCTCGAAGTCCGCGCGCGTCTTCCCGGCGCGGCGCAGGCCCTCGTCGATCCGGGGCCACACCACGTCCTGGTAGTACTTGCGCGTGAAGATGGGGTGCGCGAGGAAGCCGTCCGTCACCATGCCGGCGTACAGCAGGTTGATCGGTCCGACCCCCGAGTGGTAGATCGCCGGCGGCATGGTGCCGCCCCGGATGCGCCGCGCGCCGCCGGTGAAGCTCTCGAACTCGCCCTGATACTCGAACGGCCGCCCAGCGAGGATGCCGCGCGTGACTTCGATGATCTCTTTCGCGCGCTTGGCGATCTTGTCGACGTCGCGCCCGAGGTCGAGCCGCAACTGCCCCTTCGTCTGCGACCCGAAGCCGAGGATGAAGCGGTTGCCCGAGATCAGCTGGAGGTAGTTCGCCATGTTCGCGTGCGCCACCGGCGACATGAGCAGCGCGCCGATGATCGAGGTGCCGACCGTGATGTTCTTGGTCCCGTGCAGCATCAGCGCGGCCTTGATGTAGTTGTCGCCGCCGCCTGCGAGCCACAGTGCGTCGAACCCGGCGGCGTCGGCGGCCTGCGCCAGCTCGATCGCGCGCTCATCGCGCACCTGCATGACCTGAATGCCCATCTTCATCGTTGGCCCCCACGTACCTCACTGGCTCTGTTCTCCGCGGAGTGTATCCGCGCGTCCCCCGACGAGGAATGCATCCGAGCACCTCGGGGCGCTCAGGCACCGCGAATCAAGACATTGATTCCCCGCCTGCGTGCATCCCGATAGGGTGCGCGCTCAGAGAGCGAGTCCGGAGGTGTGGCCGTGGCGCAATTTGGTGTCTTCTCCCTGCTCTCGGTGCCCGACGTGCAGAACGAGGTGGCACTCGTGCAGGGCGAGCTCGAGATCAACGTCGCGGCAGAGGCGTCAGGCTTCGACTCCGTCTGGTTGGCGGAGCACAGCGGATCACGCTACGGACTGATCGCGTCGCCCCAGGTGATGGCCGCGGCGATCGCCGCGCGCACCTCGAGGATCCGCATCGGCACCGCAGTCAGCGTGCTTCCGCTGCACCACCCGCTCCGTCTCGCCAACGACTTCGCGATGATTGACGTGCTCTCCAGCGGACGGCTGGACTACGGCATCGGACGTGGATACAGCGCGGACGAGTACGCGTCGTACGGCCTCTCGGTCACGGAGAACCGCGGACGCTTCGACGAGGCACTCGCGATCATCAAGCAGGCGTGGACCCAGGAGTCCTTCTCCTACGACGGCGAGTACTACACGATCCCGCAGGTACAGGCCGTGCCGAAGGTGATCCAGCGCCCGCACCCGCCGCTCTACATCGCCGCGGGCAGCGAGAGCACCGTCGAGTGGGCCGGCGCCAATCTCGTGCGGATGCTGTCGTCCTCGGGCAGCCCGGCGAACATCCGTAAGAAATGGGACACGTTCCGCGCCGCGGGCCTCGCCGCAGGCCACAGCGCCGAGGCGGTCGAGGACGCGCTCGCGCAGTCCTGGGTCGTGAAACACATCTACGTCGCCGACGACGATGCGACCGCGGTCGCCGAGGCCGGCCCGCCGTTCATCTGGTACTTCAACCTGCTCGCGAACCGTCGCATGTTCGACGGCCCGAACAACACCCCACCGCTCGAGTGGTGGCAAGAGCACGGCGCGTGCTACTTCGGCAGCCCGGAGACCGTCGCTGCCAGTCTGCGGGACTGGCACGAGGCGAGCGGCGTGACGAACACCCTCTGCTGGATGAACACCGGCGGCATGCCCACCGATCGCGTGCTCAATTCAGTGCGCCTGTTCGGCGAGCAGGTAATTCCCCGGTTCCGCGTCCAGTCGTAGCCGCTGCGCTGACGCTCCATCTGCGAATCACGGGCGAGCCCGGTGGTGGATGCCGCGATCGGGCTCGGATCGGATTCGCGAGGCGTCACGAACGAGGCGAACCGGCTCCCAGCCACTCGTCCCACTGCTGCCGCCATGACGACAGATCGAGGCCGGTCAGGCGTCCCAGTTCATCCAGGTCCATGTCCTCGTCGTAGCGGCGGGCGAGATCCGCGGCTGTTTGTGCGTCGATGCCAGGGCTGGTGCGGAAGTTCGCCCAGCGGAGCGCGTCCCCGATGCGGACACGGACCGATCGCAGTGGGACGACGGCGCGAGGACGATGCCGGCGCCGCTGGCCCAGGCGCGCGCGAGGAACGCGTACATCGCCCCGGCGTGCTCAACCGCGAGGCGCCTCGATGCGAGGTACACCGCCTGCGGCCGCAGCCGACTCATGCGCCGGTCGCCGGGACAGGCCCCGCGAGCAGAGGGATGTGCCCGAACGCCTCGTCGAGGTCGCTTGCGACGAGGATGCGGAGAGCCCGGGCGGGCATCTGCAGGACGCGCTCGCGGTGGTCCGCGCCATGGCCGGTGAGCAGGTGGATCGCGCCGTGCAGCCCCCCCGCGCGCGCGGCGAGGATGTCGCCCGCGTGGTCGCCGATGAACCACGACCGGCCGAGGTCGATGCGGCATTCCTCGGCGGCGCGGTGGAACATCCCGGCGTTCGGCTTCCGCGCGGGGTGGTTCGGGTGCTGGTACGGCCCAATGCCCTCGCGGTGGAACGGGCATGCGTAGATCGCGTCGATGCGGGCGCCCTCGCGGGCCAGTGCCTCGTCGATCGCGGCCGTCACGCGGAGGAACGCCGCCCAGTCGTACATGCCGCGACCGACACCGGCCTGATTGGTGATCACGATCACCGGCAGGCGCAGTTCGTTCGCGCGCCGGATCAGCGCGGCAGCGCCGTCGAGCAGGCGCACGTCCTCGGGGCGGTGGAGGTGGTCAACTTCCTCGACGATCACCCCGTCGCGATCGAGGAACAGGGCCCGTTGGAGCGAGCGGCGCGCGAACAGGCGACCTCGGCGGAGCCCCCACACGCCATCGGGGTGCTCGACGAGCTGGGCGGCGCGCGGGCGTCGAGGCGCGGGGATCGCCTGCTGGAGGTCGGCGGGAGGAAGACGCGCCATGCCGGGAGTGTCGCACGCGGAGCACTCAGCCGACACGTTGCGGAGGTTGTGCCTAGAATCCGCGAGGACGCGCGAGAGGAAGGTGGCAGGCATGGTCGACCGAGAACCAACGCAGCGATTCTTCGAGTCGCAGCGCCTGCGTCTGTCCTACTGGGACTGGGGCAACGAGGACGCGCCGCCGCTGATCTTCGTGCATGGCGGCTCCGACCACGCGCGGTCGTGGGACCGGATCGTGCGCGGCCTGGGCGAGGGCTACCACGTGCTGTCGCTGGACGTGCGCGGGCATGGTGACTCCGACTGGTCACCCGGCTCCCAGTACGCCATCCCGGACGTCGCCCTCGACATCGCGCGGCTCATCGAGACCACCGGGCACCCGGCGCGCGTCGTCGGTCACTCGTACGGCGCGTCGAGCACGCTCGTCGCCGCGGCGATGTTCCCGGAGCTGTTCGCCGCGGCGATCGCGATCGAGGGCACGCACACGATGAACCCGAAGTTCGCCTCGGACGGCATGGGGCCGCGCTGGGCGCGCACGTGGGCCGACCACGCCCGCGCACTGGAGACGCAGACACCGCGCGTGTACCCCAACCTCGACGAGATGGCGGATCGCCTGCAGCGCTCGAACCCGCAGCAGCCACGCGAGTGGCTGGAGCACCTCGCGCGGTTCGGTGCGCGAGAGGTCGAGGGCGGCTACGTCTGGAAGTTCGATCCATGGGCGGCAGGCGACACGCGCACCTCGATGGAGATCCGCGCCGAGGAGCTCGAACGATTCTGGGCCGAGATCGAGTGCCCCGTGCTGCTGCTGTTCGCCGGCGGCGGGGGGTCGGCTCGTGCGGTGCAGCGCCACGACGCGGCCGGGCTGTTCACCCATGCGCGGGCGGTGCGGTCGGCGGTGATCCCGGACGTCGGTCACGGCATTCAGCACGACAACCCCGAGCGCACCATCAGCGAGATCCGCACGTTCCTCGATGAGGTCGTGGACGCGAAGTAGTCGCTAGCCCCTGACGGCGTCGAGGCGGCGCTTCGCCTCGGTGTAGATGTCGCGCGGCAACGGCCCCTTGCGGAGCACCGCCACGTTGTCCTGCAGGTGCTCGAGGCGGCTGGTGCCGACAATCGTCGTGTGCAGGTCGGGGTGCGTGAGCGTGAAGCGCAGCGTGAACTCCATCCTCGACGTGCCGTCGAGGAGGTCGTCGAGACCCGCGCGCTGCCAGATGCTCTGCGCCTGCTCGCCCGACACCGCGGCCGAGGTGACCGCCCAGTTCTTGTCGTCCGCGGGCGCACCGCGCGCCGCGCCGCCTCGGATGATCGTGCCTGCCTCGGCGTGCGCGGCGGCGCTGATGCGATCCTCGTTCGCGCGCTCCAGCAGCGAGTATGGGATCTGGAACGCGTCGAACGTGCCGGTGGCGATCAGCTCGTCGAGGTCCGTGCCCCAAGCCGACGCACCGATGTGGCGCACCTTCCCGGCGCGACGCAGCTCCTCGAGGGCCTCGATCGCGCCCGTGCGCTGGAGCTCCGCGAGCGCGGGCCGTCCGTGGAATTGCACGAGGTCGAGGTAATCCGTGTTCATGCGGCGGAGGCTCTGCTCGACGTTCGCGATCACGTTCTCGCGCGAGTAGTCGTGCGCGCCGCCCTCCACCATCGGGCACGCGCACTTCGACGCGAGGTAGTACTCCTCGCGGCGGTGCGCGATGAAGCGTCCGATCATCTCCTCGGCGAGTCCGTAGTCCGGCGACGTGTCGATGAACGTGATGCCCGCGTCGAGGACGGCGTTCAGCAGTTCGCCCGCGACGGTGTCCGTCACGCGCCGCGCTTCGGGCCGCGCGTTGCGCAGCTCCACGGTGCCATAACCCAGCTTCGACACCTCGAGCCCGGTCCGCCCGAGGATGCGCGTGGGCAGAGTGGTCTCGACCATCGGTGTGCCTCCACGAGTAGGCCAGTAATGCGCGTGCACCCGGGCGGAGCCCGATCCAGATGCATCGTAGCGGTAGCATGTGAGCGATCCGCCGCGGGCGGGAAGGGAACTTCGATGACCACGCCACCTCAAGACCGCCCGCGCATCGTGCGAAGGCAAGCCTCAGACACGACGATCCAGACGCGGGGCATGGAGCGCTTCCCCGGCGTTACGCCGGACACCGTCGGCGCGTCGAGGTTGTGGATGGGCTACGTCACCGCCGCGCCCAACGAGAAGGGCCCGCCGCACCACCACGGCGAAGCGGAGACCGGCGTGTACGTGCTGAAGGGGCGCCTCCGCGTCTACTTCGGCGAGGGCTTCACGGAGTTCGTGGAGGCGGAGCCCGGCGACTTCATCTGGGTTCCGCCGCACATCCACCACATCGAGGAGAACCCGTACGACGAACTGTACGAGGCCGTGCTGGTGCGCACGCCCGACAACATTGTCGTGAACCTCGGGGAGTAGCGGCCGACTAGTCGGCGGCAGGCGCCTCGAACCGTCCGAGGAGCCAGGATCGCAGCGCGTCCAGCGCGCGCCGCTCGTGCTCGATCGCCTCGGGCGAGGCGTCGCGGGCGCGGTCGAAGTCGACGAGGATCGCGCAGCCGCTGGTGGTGATCATCACGTTCGCCGGCTTGAGGTCGCCGTGCACGACGCCTCGCGCGTGCAGGTGCTCGACTGTGCTCGTGACCTCGTCGATCCAGGTACGCACGACCGGCTCGTCGATCGGGCCGCGTGCGGCGTGCTGCGCGAGGTTGGCGCCCTCGACAAGCTGCAGCACGAGTGCGGGCGCGCCTTCGAGGTCCTCGATCAGGTCGAGGCACGACACGACGCCTGGGTGCGCGCAGCGCGCGAGCATTGACGCTTCGATCCGCAGGCGGGCAGCCGAGGCCACGTCCGCCGTGCGTGCGCGTTTGATCGCGATGTCGCGGCCCAGCCGCGTGTCGTGCGCGCGCGTGATCGTGCACGCGCCGCCGATGGCGATCGTCGCGCCGAGCACGTAGCGATCCTCGACGAGGATGCCGAGGGCGATCATGGCGTCCAGCCCGGCCAGAACGAGAAGTCGATGCGGTTCCAGTCGGCGTGGCCCATCGCGGGCGAGTACGGACCCACGTTCTTGCCGTTGATCGCGATGTTCAGCGTCTTGCCCTTGTCCGTCCACACGTCGATGCGCTGCTTGCCGTCATAGGACTGCTTCTGCCCGGAAGCCAGCGTGCCGTCGAACTGCACGACGCCGTCGACCGTCACGCGCACGGCGCTGTCCTCGGTCGCCACAAGGCCGACCGTGACGTGTCCGGCGACCGGTGCGACCGCGGGCGGGCCGGACTGCTGGCCGGCCGCGGTCGTGGGCGTGGCCGTCGGCGTCCCGTCCGGCGAACGCAGCGCGAAGAACAGCGCGCCGAGGACGACGACGGCGAGCCCGGTATACAGCGGCACGAACACCCGCCACGGCAGCGCGGCTCGACGAAGCTTCGGCGCGACGACCTCGGCGGTCGACGCGGGCTCCGGCGCCGGCTCGAACGCCTCGACGCCCTCGTCCGTCGGCGGCGAGATCGGCATGGGGGTGGCGCGCGGTGTGGGGGTGGATACGGGCGGTGGCGGTGGCGCCGTAAATGCGACCGTCGGTTCGTCGTCGACGTACGGGACACGAGCTCCCGCACCGACGAGGGCGCCCCGAGCGCGGGCGGCAACGCGTGTGCCAGACGCAGCATCCTCGGTCAGCGCCTGCGCGAGCGTGGTGCCATCCTCGGCGTGCTCGATGAGCAACGCGGCCAGGCGTTCGCGGAGGACGTCCGCGGGGATCTCGCGCTCGCCGGGCACGACGGGAAGGAACAGCGCGATCGGGTCGACGATCACCTCGCCACCCGCCGAGAAGATGTCGATGCGTGCGGCCCGCGTCGGGACGAGCTCGGTGTCCTCGGCGGCGCGGTCGACGGCTTCCAGCAGTTGGGCCGCCGAGCGCAGCTCGATCGGCACGAGGCCATCCGCCTCCGCCAGCGAACCGCCGGCGGACTCGAGGATCACCGCGACGCCCTCGTCCTCGTACGCGACGTCGAGGATGCGAAGGAAGGTCGAGGAGGCCGATTGGCCGACGGTGCGCGCGACCTCGAGCAGCGCATCCTCGTCGGCGCCGCTCGTCTCGCTCATCCAGATCAGGACGGGGCGGTCGAGGCGCGTGTCCGTGCCCGGCGCGCGGCGCAGCGAACCGACGGCGCGGTCGAACCGCCCGATCCGGTAGCGCCGCCCGATGAGGTCGCCGTCCGCGGTCACGTGTACTCCCGCCAAACCAACGCTGGCCAGACCAACTCGGGATCGCAACGGTCGTCCCGTTGGCCTGTGCGACACTGGTTCCACCGATCATAGCCGCTGCGGGGGCGCCCATCGGTTGGTGTGGGAGAGCGGATGCTGCAGGACAACTGGCCGCTGGTGCTCCTCGGGCTGCGCATCGGCGTGGCAGCGGCGCTGTACCTCTTCCTGCTGATCGCCATCCGCGCCCTCCGCGCCGAGGTGCGCGCACGCACGATGCCCTACGCGGTCGCTCTCCCCACGTACGGGGTCGCCACTCCGTCCGCGTCTGCTCCCACCGCACTCGTGGAGGTCGTTCCCCTCGACGCGCCCGCGCGCGTGGGCGATCACCTCGAGGTGCTCGAGTACACCGGCGAGGGTGGCGAGCCGGGGCGGCTCGCTGGGCGCTCGTATGCGCTGCGCGGGCCGGCGCTCATCGGGCGCAATGTAGGGAGCACGATCGTGCTGCCGGAGCGGCAGGTCTCCTCTCGGCATGCGCGCGTCTTCCCCGACCGCGGCGCATGGTGGGTCGAGGACCTCGGTTCCACGAACGGCACCTACATCGGTTCGCGTCGCGTCTCTGGGCGCGAGCGCCTCGACCCGTCGACCGAGGTGCGCTTCGGCCCGGTGGTCGCGCGCCTTGTCCGCGACACGGCGAAGAACGGCGCGCGATGACGGCGCTGCCTGGTTCATTCGAGGGCGGCTCGTTCGCCGCCTCCACGATCGCGACGGTGAGGCGGCCGCGCCGGTACACCGTCGTGCTGTGGCTGCTGCCCGCGCTGGTCCTCGTCGCGGCGCCGATGTCCGTCGTCCTGACCACGCGCACCGCGCCGCCGAACGACCTCGAGCGCGCCGTGCTGCTGGCGGCGCTGCTGCCGCTCGTCACGCCGCTACTCATGCGCGCGATGCGGCGCACGTGGGACCCCCTGCTGCTGTCGCCCGTCTGGATGCTGTGCGCGATGGGCCTCGCGGTGATCGCGCGCGTGCAGCCGACCAGGCTGAACGTACAGGTGCTCTGGATCACGCTCGGATGGGCGCTGTTCATCGTGCTCGTCGGGTTCCCGCCGCTGCTGTCGTGGATGCGGCGCTTCCGCACGCTGTGGCTGGGCCTCGCGATCCTCGCAGTGCTGTCCACGCTGTTCCTCGCCGACGACGTGAACGGCAGCGGCACGCGCATCTGGCTGCGCGTCGGCCCGCTCACGATCCAACCGGGCGAGGTGCTGCGCATCGCGCTGATCGCGTTCATCGCGACGTACCTGAGCGAGCGCGGCCATCTGCTGACCGCGGCACGCACCAACCTCGGTCGCATCGGCCGTCTCGACATCCCGTCGAGGGTGTACTGGCTGCCGCTGCTGGGGATGGTGGCGCTCAGCCTGCTCGCTGTCGCCGCGCAGCGCGACTTCGGCCCCGCGATCCTCTTCGTCGCGGCGTTCCTCGGCATGCTGTACATCGCCACCGGGCGGCGCGATGCGATCGCGCTCGCATTCGTCGGGTTCGTGGTCCTCGCACCGCTGGCGTACACCGCGTCGGCGCACGTGCACACGCGCATCACCGCGTGGATCGATCCGTGGGCGGACGCACGGGGCGTCGGGTACCAGTCGCTGCAAGCGATCGGAGGCTTCGTCTTCGGCGGCGTGATCGGCAGCGGGCCGGGGTACGGCTTCCCCGGGGTCATCCCCGCCGCGCACACCGACTACCCGCTCGCCGTGATCGGCGAGGAGTGGGGGCTCGTCGGCTCGCTCGCCGTCGTGCTCCTCTACGGGCTGTTCGTGGCGCGAGGGCTGACGCGCGCGCAGTTCTCCGACTCGCGGTTTGAGCAGTACCTGGGTGCGGGGCTCGCACTGAGCGTCGGCGTGCAGATCATCGTCGTGTCGGCGGGCGTGCTGCGGATGCTGCCGCTCACCGGCGTGACGAGCCCGTTTGTCAGTTACGGCGGCAGCTCGATGCTGATGGCGTGGGTGATCCTCGCGCTGATGTCGCGCACCGGAGAGACGCCCTCTGCGCGCTTCACCCCCGAGGCTGGCGATGCTGTCCGGCGCACGCAGCACATCGCCTACGCGCTCCTCGCCGGGTTCGTCGCGATCGCGGCAGGGCTCGGGTACTGGCAGGTGGCGCGGCCCGATCTGGCGAACGACCCGCGCGTCGGCGGCGAGCGGCTGAACCTCGAGGCGGTGCGCGTCGAGCGTGGACGGTTGCTCGACCGCAACGGCACAGTGCTGGCGGACACGGTGCTCAGCCCCGCGGGCGCGCTGCGGCGCTACACCGACCCGAGCGCGGTCCACGCTCTGGGCTTCACCTCGCCGCGCTTCGGCACTTCAGGCGCCGAGGCAGCCGTGTCCGACACCTTGATGGGCCGCACCACCACCACCCCCGCCGACACATGGCGCGACCTGCTGCACGTCCCGCGCGCGGGCACCGACGTGCGCCTCACCCTCGACAATCGCCTGCAGCGGACGGCAGCAGCGGCGATGGGGAACAGCATCGGCGCCGCGGTCGCGATCGACCCGCGGACCGGCGACATTCTCGCGCTGATCAGCAACCCGACGTTCAACCCGAGCTTCGGCGAGGAGGAATGGACCCGGCTGCTCAACGACCCGAAGAGCCCGCTGCTCAACCGCGTGACGCAGGGTCTCTACACCCCTGGCTCGACATTCAAGACCGTGACGCTCGCCGCCGCCGTCGAGGCGGGGCTGGTGAAGCCCGAGGACGCGGCGACCTGCCCGAAGGAAGTCGTGATCGACGGCTCGAAGGTCACGAGCAACAACGAGCCGCCCGGCAAGCAGACGAAGACCGCCGCCGATGCCTACGCGTACTCGTGCAACACCTACTTCGCGCAGCTCGGCGTCCGCGTCGGCGAGGCGAAGCTGCGCGCAATGTCGCAGGCGCTCGGACTGACCGAGGCGCCGCCGTTCGCGCTGCCCACGAGCACCGGCCGTCTCAGCACCGACCAGAAGTTCCTCTCCTCGAACGCCGGGCTCGCCGCCTCGGCGTACGGGCAGGGCCAGCTGCAGATCAGCCCCCTCGAGCTCGGCCTTGCGACGGCAGCGATCGCGAACGGCGGCGTGGTGCCTCGACCGCGCCTGTTCCTGAACGACCCACCGGGCGCCTGGCGCAGCGCGATGTCGCCGGAGACCGCGCGCCTGGTCACCCAGATGATGGTGCGCGGCACGACCGACGGCTGGGCCGCGACGGCGGCAATCCCCGGCATCAACGTCGCCGCCAAGACCGGCTCTGCAGAGGTCGCCCCGGGTGAATCATCGGATGCACTATTCATCGCATTCGCGCCTGCTGAGAAGCCGACCATCGCGGTGGTGGTCGTGAAAGAGCGTGGTGGGGCAGGTTCAACACAGGCCGGCCCCGTCGCACGCGCGATCATCGACGCCTGGATCAAGATGAATCCCGTTCGCTAGCAGCGCCGCTGGGACGAACGATTCATGCCTGATCGCGTTCAATTTGGTGTACGGCGCATCGGGTGCCGACTAGGGGGCATCCACGATGCACGTATCAAGCCACGGGCGCGGTCTCTTACAGCTCCACACGATCGCCGTGGCGGCGACCTTCCTCGCGCTGGCGACTACTCTGCTGTTCGCACGCCCCGCCGCGGCCGCAGCGGCCGGTCTGTCGTTCCCGGCACCGGAAGGGACCGCGTGGTCGATCCTCGCCGGCTACAACACCGCGACGCACTCCGTCGCGGACTCCAACGACCCGTACGCGATCGACCTGCAGCGCACGGACGCGGCGACATCGGGCACGGCCGTGCTCGCGCCGATCAGCGGTACCGTCGGCTACGCCTCGACGAGTTGCATCAGCATCCGCGACGCGGCACGCACCACCGTGATGATGTGCCACGTCCTCGTCCCATCCACGCTGCGTGGTAAGAACATCATTCGCGGGCAGCGTCTCGGCACCGTGGCCCCTCCGGGCGAGGCCGGCAACAACGGTGTCTCGCACATCCACCTGGCACTGAGCAACAACGGTCCGCTGCCGTTCGACGGGAGCTACACGCTCGAGAACATCGCACTGCCGGCGATCACGACCTCGAACGGCTACGCGGGTCAGGCATTCCTGTCCACGAACCGCGAGATGTTCAGCGTCGATGCCGGCCCGGACCTCAGCGTCCGCCCGGACGCGCAGGTGACCCTCACCGTGACCGCGTCCAGCCCGAACAGCACCGCCCTGTCCTACAACTGGACGCAGATAGCCGGCACGCAGGTCGCGCTCTCCTCGAACGGCGGCGCCAGCACGAGCTTTGTCGCACCGCCGATGACCGGGTCGGCGCTCCAGTTCCGTGTCGCCGTCTCGGACGGGTCGCCCGAGATCGTCAGCGACACGGTAACCGTGAACATCACGACCGCCGCGCCGGCTCCGACACCCACGTCGGTCCCGACCACAGTGAGTCCGCCGACCGGCGGGACGGGCAACTTCGCCGCCCCGGTGGTGTACGCGCCCAGCGGGCAGGCACTCGTCGTGTTCCGCGGCGGCACCGTCGCCCAGCTCGAGGCAGCCGCCCGCGCGGCGAATGCCACGGGCGTGTGGGCGCAGGATGCATCTGGCGCCTACCAGTTGCTCATCATCGGTGGCGCGTCGTTCATTCGTGACGCGTTCATCGCGAAGATCCGGTCGTTCACCAGCGACACCGCCGTCACCCTCGTGCGGTAATCGTCTTGGGGCTCATGCTCGGAATACCCGGCCCGCCCCGCTCAGACCTCCGGGCCTCGACGTTCGGGCACCATTGCCTCAATCGAGCCCGCGCGCCACAGTGTCGGCGCGCGGGCTCGCGCACGCCTGCCGGAGCACGGATCGAGGATCGCGATGACGCAGTTCAGCACGGGGCAGCTCGACGGTAAGGTGGCGCTCGTCACCGGCGCGGGCCGCAACATCGGCAAGGCGATCGCCCTCGAGCTCGCAGGTGCGGGTGCGGCGCTGATCGTGAACGCCCGCAGCAATCGCGACGAGGCCGAGGCCGTCGCGGAGGTCATCCGGCGCGACGGCGGCCGCGCGACCGCGATGATCGCGGACGTCGGCGACCGAGGTGCGTTCGAGGCGATGCTTGCGGAGGGCCTGCGCGAGTACGGCGGCATCGACATCGTCGTGAACAACGCGGCGACGCGCCCGAGTAAGTCGTTCACCGACATGACGTACGAGGACTGGCGCGGCGTGCTCGCGACCGACCTCGACGCCGCGTTCATCGCCTCCAAGGCGGCGGTGCCCGGGATGATGGAACGCGGCTGGGGCCGCATCATCAACTTCAGTGGCCTGTCCGCGTTCCAGGGCGGGCATGAGGGCGCGCACATCTCTGCGGCGAAGGTCGGCGTGATCGGCCTGACGCGCGCGCTGTCCGAGGAACTCGCGCCGCACGGCATCCTCACCAACTGCATCGTCCCCGGCCTCATCAACACGCGCGAGGAAGAGCTGTCGCCCCGCCTCGCCGCTCGGCTGAAGCGCATCCCGGTCGGGCGCCAGGGCAGCACGCACGAGATCGCCGCGATGTGCGTCTTCCTCTGCGGCGAGCACGGCAGCTTCATTACCGGCCAGACATTGCACATCAACGGCGGCGAACGCGCCTACTAGGCGAGCGTCCTCTAGCCGCGCCGGGTCTCGCCGAGCAGGCGTTCGAGTACCTCGGCCCGGCGGTACTCCTCGACGCCTGCGGGGTGGACGATCAGCGCGCGGTCGGCGTCGATCGAGTCGACGACGAAGATGCGCAGGTCGAGCGGATCGCGTCCGTCCACCACCAGCCCCGCGCCACGTTGCTCACCGGCATCCTCGGTCGACGCGCCGAACTGCACGAGCGCGGATAGCAGTGCATGCACCTGCAGGGCACCCTCGACGATCGCAACCGTCGTCCGAGGCTGGCGCGTCACCATGCCCCGCACGCCCCACGTCTCCTGGTGATCGTAGAAGCGGTGCGCGGCCTCCTCGAGCGCTTCACGTGCGTCCCACTGGCGCTCCGCGTACGTACCGCCGCGGTCGAGGACGGGAACACCCGCGGTCCGGACCTGCGTGGCGAACGTGCCGTCGTCCGCGAGCAGCATCAGCGGTGCGTCCCACGTGATCACCTGAGTGATGCACGCCGCGCCGCGCTGGGCGTCGAGGAGTGCACGCACCTCGGATGAGGCTATCGCGATGCGGCAGCACGCCACGCCCTCGCGCGGTGCGTCACCGCGATGGGCGGCGTGCGGCGAGGCGGCGAG
The DNA here is from genome assembly GCA_947470025.1 of Chloroflexota bacterium. Classification (GTDB taxonomy): domain Bacteria; phylum Chloroflexota; class Dehalococcoidia; order UBA2979; family UBA2979; genus SHYQ01. The sequence continues at coordinate 52,887 of CANIRU010000001.1, read as the reverse complement.
CGCGGCGCGGCGTGCCCACATCGGGTTCAGCTCGTTGTGGTCGAGGTTCATCGAGCGCTCCGGGTGCGGGCCACATCCTACCGTGTGCCTCGTCGGGTAAACGCGTGCGCGGCCGCCAGGGGCGCGACCACTTCGGAGATCGTTCGTGTATCGCTGACATTCCTATTCAAGGTCATTTGACTCACGTTGAGAGAGTGGTACAAGCAGAGGAGAGATTGGTGAATGTTCCCTAACGTTTACGAGTCGCACCCGGTGGCCAAGGGAGAGTGACGATGTCGAAAGCATTCCTCAGCGAGTTGGGTTGCGCTCGAATGCGGCCAAGGCCGTCTTCGGGTTCTCGGTTGCTGCGGCCGGGCTTCTTCTGTGGAGCAGCGTTGTCCACGCGGCACCGCCCTCGATCACCGTGGCAACGGGCGGCGGCGCGATTTTGGCTGACACGGCTCAGGGTGCGGCAGGGGCCGCATTCACGTCGCTGACCGGCCCCGTCCTCACTGAGGCGGGCGCTGCCGACATCGGGACGGGCTCGATTATTCTGAACGCTCCGTCCGGGTTCCGGTTCGACACGTCCGCCACGATTACCCTCACCCCCACAGGTGGTGGCTGCGACATCGACATCGGAGCGGGCGCAGCGACGCTGAACACCGCGACCCCTGCGGCCTCGACGATTACGTTTACCGTTGCAAGTGCTTCCACTGCTGCATGCGTGCTCACGTACACCGGGGTCACGGTTCAGCCGACCGCTGGCACGCCGCTCGCTTCCGGCAAACTGACGTTCAGCGGCACCTCGACCGCGTCCGGCAATGCGGGCGCGCTCGCGGAGATCGCGGGCTCGCCGACCAACTTCCTGACGCAGTCCTTGAACGCGAACAACGGCGGCGGCACGCCGACCACGTCCCTGACGGCGGGTACCGCGTTTGCGGTCCGCGTCACCGCGCGTGATCAGTTCAACAACACCGCGACGTCGGTTAACGGCGGCACGGTCGATCTCTCCTTCACGACGACGGCGACCAACTCGCCGAACGCGACCGCGCCGACGGTCACCGCCCAATCCGGTGCGAAGACCTTCACGTCGGGCATCACTAACGTGACCGGCTTCATCCTCACCAACGCCTCCGAAACGCCGACAATCACCGCGACAGTACAGAACGCCGGCGGCGCCAACCTGGCGGCTCCCGCGAACGGCGTCACCGGTGCCACGGCAGCCCTGACGGTCGCTAACGGCGCCGGTCTGTCGATGACTGTGTTCACGCAGCCCTCCGCGACCTCTGTCGCCGGTGTGGCCTTCGCCCAACAGCCCGTCATTCGTATCCTTGATGCTTCCGGAAACCTCGTTACCACGGGCACCGACGCGACCGCGACTGTCACCGCCAGCCTGCAGACGGGCGCCGGCACGCTGACCGGCACCGCCGCGAAAGCCGCAGTGGCGGGCGTCGCCGACTTCTCAGCGAATGCCCTCAAGATCGATCTGGTCGGCACAGACAAGGTGCTGCGGTTCACCGCGACACTGAACTCCGTCTCGCGCACGGTCGACTCCTCGCCGGCGTTCACGATCCGGCACGCGGCCGCTGACCACCTGGTGACCGTCGCGCCTGCCGGTCCGCAGACGGCGGGCGTCTCCTTCAACCTCACGACGATCACGGCGGTCGACCTCTTTGGCAATGTCGCCGACGGTGCGAACGGCTCGACGGCCTATGCCGGTGCGAAGACGCTCACGTACGCGCTCTCGGGCGCCTCGAACGGCCCGACCTCCGGTACGGATAGCTTCACGACCTCGGTGTCGTTCACGGCTGGGCTCGCGACCACGACGCTCGCGACGACGCTTGACCGAGCGCAGTCGACGACGATCAAGGCGCAGGAAGTCGGCCTGTCCGGGACGCACGTCGCCTCGGTGTCGTTCACCGTGAACCCGGGCGCCGTCAGCGCGCTGGTCATCACGCAGCAGCCCAGCAACGTCGCCGTGCTCGCGGCGATCGCCCCGGCGATGACCGTGCAGATCCGTGATGCGTTTGGCAATCTCCGCGCCTCAGACACCACCAACGTGGTCGCTGCCGTCGGGACGAACCCGTCTGCGAGTGTCCTCGCCGGCACGACGACCCGCGCCGCGGTGGCGGGCATCGCCACTTTCAACGACCTGACGCTGAGCGTGGCCGGCAACGGCTACACGCTGGGGTTCACCAGCGCGGGCGCGACGGCTGCCACGAGCAACACGTTCAACGTCGGCGCGACCGCGACAATCACGGGCACGATCCAGGGTGGCGCGAACAGCGAGGGCGCACTCGTCGCCGGGGGCGGGACGATCATCGTCACCATCGCCGACGACACGCTGGTCGCCGCAGGCGCCACGTTCGACGCTCAGCGCCAGGCCATCATCAACGGCCTGACCTCAGGCGGTGCGGCCGCGGCCGGATGGAACGCGACCGTGAAGCCGGCCCTCAGCGTCGGCAACGTGGTCCGCACGAGCGCGACGGTCATCACGATCACCCTGCCCGCCGTCGCGACCTACGACATCGCCTCGAGCGAGACGATCACGGTCACTGTCCCCGGTGCCGCACTGGTCAGTGGGTCTGCCATCGTCGGCAGCCCGACCTTCAACGTCCTCCCGGCTTCCGCGGCGGTGACGGGCACCATCCAGGGCGGCGCGAACACTGAGGCCGGCGTCGTCGCCGGTGGCGGCACCGTCATCCTGACGTTGACGAACGGCAATTGGGTGGCCGCGGGCGCGACGTTCGACGCTCAGCGCCAGAACATCATCAACGGCCTGACCTCGGCTGCTGCCGAGGCCGCCGGCTGGAACGCGACGGTGAAGACCGGCTTGGTCGTCGGCAACGTCGTGCGAACGAGCGCGACGGTCGTGACCATTACGTTACCGGCCATCGCGACTTACAACATCACAGCGAGCGAGACCGTCACCGCGACGATCCCCGCGACGGCGATCGGCACCGCATCGGGGGTGGTCGCCTCGTCGCCGTTCAGCCTTGTACCAACGTCAGCGTCTCTCAGTGGCTCGCTGAGCAGCGGCGTGCCGTCGTCCACGCTGACCTCTTCCGGCGGCACGATCATAGTGACGCTGACCAACGGCACGTGGGTCGCTGCGGGCGCGACCTTCGACGCTCAGCGCCAGAACATCATCAACGGCCTGACTTCGGCCGGGGCCGAGGCGGCAGGCTGGAACGCGGCCGTCAGGGGCACGCTTGCAGTGGCCGCGGTGGTGCGCACGAGCGCGACCATCGTTACCGTCACGGTACCCGCGACGGCGGCATACAGCATTGGCGCGAACGAGACCGTGAGTGTCACGATTCCGGCGACGGCGATTGGAAACGCCGGAAGCGTGGTAGCTACGCCGACGTTCACGATCAGCGCGCCAATAGTGACACCTGACCCGGGTACCGGCGGTGGCAGCTTGTTCGTCCCGCCCTCGGGTGGCACCGCTGGTCCGGATGTGGTGGGTGCCACGCTGTCGAATGTGAACGTCGGCGCGACCACGGGCACGTCCAGCGTGAACGTCGGCACGACGTCCTCGACCGGTGTGTCGGCGACCGTGTCGGTCCCGGCAGGCGCCCTGCCCGCGGGCACCACGGTGCAGGTCGCGTCAGTCACGAACGACCTCGCGCTGGCGAACGCTGCTCCGCCGCCCTCCGGTGCATCACTCGTCTCCGGTTTCCAGATCAACGCGATGTCGTCCGGCATCGCCGTAACGACGCTCGCAGTCCCCGTGTCGCTGACGTTCACCGTGCCGGCGTCTTCGGTCCCGGCGGGCAGCACCGCGGGAAACATCACGCTCGCCTTCTGGAGCGGCACCAGTTGGGTTACGACGCCCGCGGTCGTCACGGTCAATGCGGACGGTTCGCTGTCGGTTACGGCGAGTGTCACGCACTTCACGCTCTTCTCCGTGCAGCGCATCAACCAGGCACCGCCGGCTCCTGTGGCCGCGCCTGGTGGATTCGGAGGCGCGGCGACGTTTAGTTCGACCGGCCTCGCGCTCGCCGTCTTCAACGGCGGCACGGTCACTCAGCTCGAGTCGGCGGCGGTGGCGCAGGGTGCGACGGGCGTCTGGGTCCAGGGCCTGGGCGGCGTGTATCGCCTCCTCGTCGTGGGCGGCCCGGCGTTCCTTCGTGACACGTTCGCGGCAGCTTTCCCCAACGGACTGTCTGTCTCGACCGCCGTGACGCTGACGAAGTCCGTCGCCGCGACGCCGGCTGCTGCACTGGCGACGCCGGCCGCCGCAGCAGCGCCGAGAGCGGTGCAGTCGTACACGGTGCTGCCTGGTGACACGCTTTCCGGCATCGGCGTGAAAGTCGGTGTCGACTGGCAGGTCATTGCGGTTGCGAACAACATCGCCGGCCCGACCTACGCCGTGCGCGACGGCCAGGTGCTCACCATCCCAGCGCGATAGGCGAGGCAAGCGGAATGCGAATTGAACTCCTCTCTCTTGTTTAACCGACGAGAGAGGGGAGTTTGTTTATGAGGCGCTGCCGCGCGTCCGAACTATGATGCAGAGCCGATGTGGTTGCGTAGAACCTCCGACGTGGTGAATGAGGTGCGAGTGTGATTCGCCGGCGGATCTCGCGGTAACCCGCACCCGGCGCCGTCCGAGAAGCGTCAGGTGGCGCGAACGACGAGCAGATCATTCGCGAAGCACAGTGCTTGCCGAGCTTGCTTCCCAAGCAGTCAGGTGGTGACGATCCCCGCGCACTAACGAGAGAGAGATCACGATCTGCCAGAAATTACTCGTCGGTATTGACAATTCAACCGCCGCTGGATTGGCGGCGCAGTATCGAGCCTTGGTCGTTGTTGGGTGGCACCGAAGCGGGGCGCGGAGCGCTTCTAGAGCACCGGCTGGCGGTACTTACGCGGCTTAGACTCAGCGGCACGGCACGGCACGGCACGACCGCCGGACGGGGGATCGAGTGAACGAGGCACCAGCGGTGACGCCCCAGGTCCAGGCGCTCGCGGAGTACATCGCCGGGGCCGCGAAGCAGGCGCTGCCGTCCGAGGTCACGGAGAAGACGAAGCACCACGTCCTCGACACGCTCGCCGCCATGGTGTCCGGCACGAAGCTGCTCCCCGGCAAGCGGGCGATCGCCTACGCGAAGGGTCGAGGCGGCAAGCGCGAAGCCACCGTCGTCGGCACGAAGATCGTCACCAACGTCGAGACCGCCGCGCTCGCCAACGGCATGCTCGCGCACTCTGACGAGACGGACGACTCCCACGCCGCCTCGCAGACCCACCCCGGCTGCGGCATCGTCTCCGCCGCGCTCGCGATGGCGGAGCGTGAGCATCGAGGCGGCAAAGCGTTTCTGCGCGCCGTCGCCCTCGGCTACGACGTCGGCACACGCTTCACGATGTCCCTCAATGCGTACGAGTTCCGCGAGGAGGGCCACTCCACCCACTCGTTCGGCCCGACGTTCGGTGCGGCGGCGGCCGCCGGATCGATCGCGAGGGTCGATGCGCGACAGGCGCGGCACCTGATCACCTACGCCGGCCAGCAGGCGTCTGGCGTCGGCTCGTGGGTCGGGGACCTCGAGCACGTCGAGAAGGCCTTCGACTTCGGTGGGATGCCGGCGCGCAACGGCGTGACCGCAGCGTCGTTCCTGAAGGCCGGCTTCACCGCGACCGACGACATCTTCGCGGGCCCGCGCAACTTCGCCATGGCCTACGGCGCACCGGACCGTCCGATGAACATCGACGAACTGACGCGCGAGCTCGGCAGCACGTTCGAGGTCATGCGCACCAACATCAAGCGATGGTCCGTCGGTTCGCCGATTCAGGCGCCGCTCGACTCGCTCCTCGACCTCATTCGCGAGCACGACCTGAAGGCGGACGACATCGAGCACGTGGTCGTGCGCGTCGCTCCGGCGGCGGCGACGACGACGGACAACCGGCTGATGCCGGACATCTGCATGCAGCACATGTGCGCCGTGATGATCGTGGACGGCATCGTCACCTTCGAGTCCGCCCACGACGAGCCGAGGATGCACGACCCGAAGGTCCTCGAGGTGCGTCGCCGCATCGACCTCGTGAAGGACGAGGAGCTCCAGAAGGTGTTCCCATCCCGCCAGGGCATCGTCGAACTGACGCTCAAAGACGGTCGTAGGCTCCGCCACCACACCAAGGCCGTCCGAGGCACCGACGAGAACCCGATGGCCCGTGCCGAAGTCGATGAGAAGTGCTACCACCTGCTCGCGCCGGTGCTCGGCAAGCGGAAGGCACGAAAGCTCTGCGACGCCGTCTGGACGCTGGAGCGGGTGAAGGATATGCGGGAGCTGCGCCCGCTGCTGGGATAATCGCCCCCTAGAAATGAGGTGATTCCGAAACCTCTACGGGGAGGCCGGCGTTACTCAGGCCCTCATGTGCGAGATGATTTCGCAATGGGGGCACCGAGCTCGACGGAGGCACGCGAACTGGCGCCCATCACGTCGCCGGCTGACGCCGTCCGCCGCCTGGTCATGGTTTACCGCGAGCGCTGCTGGCGCGACCTGCCCGGCGCCCGCCGCTGGACGCTCTACGAGGTCGTCGCCGGGCTGACGATCCTCGGCTTCCTGGCCTTCCTCGGGGCGATCCTCACGCGCTCGCTGTACCTCGGCAACGACAGCGCGCACTCGTACGCGCACGTCTGGTTCCTGCAGCAGGCGATCTACCGCGATCACTGGATTCCGCTGCGCATCCCTGTGCTGGAGGCCGGGCGTGCGCTGACGTTCCCGTACGGGATGATCCCCTGGCTCCCCACGGCGGTGGTGCGTCCCCTGTTCGGCGACTGGGCGGTGACGGCGAGCCTGGTGGGCGGGGCGCTGTTCCTCGTCGCCGGTGTGTGGCACTGGCTGCCGCGCATGCGGTCGCCGCTGCTCACCGCGATCCTGCTGCTCAACCCGCAGCTCTACGGCGGACTCGCGCAGTTCCAGCTGCCCACGTTCTGGGCGCTGGGCTTTGCCTGCTTCGCCGCCGGCGAGTTCAGTCGCGCGCGCACCGCGCGAGGCACCAGCCTCGCGGTCCTCGCGCTGTACGCCCACCCGCTCATCGGTGGCGCGGCGCTGTTCGCCTCCGCGCTGGCGAACGCCGAATCGGAGCGCCGCATGCCGTACCGCGAGGCGCTCGGCATCGCGATCGCCGTCGTCCTCGCCGCGCCGGCGATCTGGATGTTGTTCGCCACGCCGCTGGTGCGCGACGTAGGATTCGGGATGCTGAGCAAGCCACTGTGGCTGACGCTGAAGCGCATCAGCGTGGTCGGCTGGGCGTGGGCGCTCAGCCGCTTCGCGTCCACGGCCGTCCGTGCCTGGCCGCTCGTCTTCCTCGTCGCCGCGGTCGCCGTCGGGAACGACGTCCGTCACGCGCCACCGGTTGGGCTGTGGGAGGCGTCCGAGCCGCGCTTCGCGGACGTCGTCGCGGACGACCGCGTGAGCCCGGACGCCGTCTACCGCGTGCTGACGACGACACGGCATGAGGACGGGATGTACGAGCTGATGCGGGCGGGCGCGACGCTGGGGCAGGACTTCTTCGACGAGAGCGTGTGGCGCTACTCCTTCGGTGACACACACACCTACCGCTGCTTCCTGGGCGAGAAGCGCGTCGACCGCGTGCTCGTGAGCGGCGAGTGGGCCACGCTCCAGTGGAGCGACGAGGTGCGCATGCTCGACGGCCTCGTGCGGGAGGGCGGCGCAGCGCTGACGTACCGGGGCGCCGCCGGCACCCTGGAGTACACGCTGCACCCCGGCAGCGAGCCCAGCGGCTGTGGGCCGCGGGTGCGTCGATGATCCCCGCGTGGCTGCGTGGTTTCCAGGCGGGGCGCCTCACCTCGCGGCCGGTGGGCGTGCTGGGCGTGGCGCTGGTCGTGGGCGCGCTGACGATCGCGCTGGGCGCGGTGCCCGTGGGGGGCGGTACCGGGCACGCTGCGCGCAACGCGGGCGCCGTCGCACTCACGTTCGATGACGGCCTGAACGGCGACTACACGCTCGGCGTGGCGCGCGCCCTCGAGGCGCGCGGTGCGGCGGGGACGTTCTTCGTCGTGGGGCACACGCTCGCGGAGCAGCCCGAGGTGGCGCGCGCGCTGGTGGCGCACGGGCACCTGCTGGCGAACCACTCCTCCGACCACGAGAAGCCGTCCGCCCTTGATCCGCTCTATCGCAAGCTCGCGGACGGGCAGGCCCAGTTTGCGGCGACGGTGGGGCAGTGCCCGCGGTTCTATCGCGCGCCGCACGGCGTCTACACCGCGCTCTCCTGGCTCGCGGTCGGGCGCGCGGGCGTGCAGGTGGTGAACTGGGACGTCGAGGTGCGCGATTGGGATGCGACCGACCCGAAGGAGCTCGCGCAGCGCGTGCTCGCGAAGGTGGAGCCGGGATCAATCGTGCTGCTGCATGACGGGCGCGACGGCAAGCCCGGGCGGGACCGGACGGTGCTGGTGCAGGCGATGCCCTTGATCCTCGACGGCCTGCAGGCGCGCGGCCTGCGCGCGGTGCGCCTGGACGAACTGCTCGGCACGCCGGGCACGCTGGAGCGCTGTCCGTAGCCTGAGGGCGCATCGGTCTGTGCAAGCACGTGTGCGCGGAGACGAGCCGAAACGTGAGAGACAAGCAGAAGGCGGGGTCTTGCGACCCCGCCTTCTGTGATCAGTCGATCGATGATCGGACGATCAGTCAGCTGCCGAAGATCGGCTGCGGACTAGTAGCGGCCACCGCCGCCGCCACCGCGGGAACCGCCCCCGCCGTAGCCGCCGCCACCACCGCGAGAGCCACCGCCCCCGCCGTAGCCACCACCGCCACCACCGTAGCCGCCGCCACCACCGCCGCCGCCGTAACCACCACCGCCGCCGCCGCCGCGGCTCTCACGAGGCTGAGCCTCGTTGACGCGCAGCGAGCGACCGCCGAAGTCCTTGCCGTCGAGCGACTGGATCGCCTTCTTGGCGTCGTCGTTCGACATCTCCACGAAGCCGAAGCCGCGCGGGCGACCGGTCTCGCGGTCGGTCGGGAGGGCACACGAGACAACTTCGCCGAACTGGGAGAAGAGCTCGGATACCTCGGCCTCCGTCGCGGAGAACGAGAGGTTTCCAACGTAGATTCTCTGAGTCACAACCAACACTTCCAGCTGACGTATGTCAGCGCACACGCCGAACCACAGGCACGGCAAACCGTTCGTTCGCTCAGGTGCCAGGGTGGACGTGCGGGTTAGAGAACGTACGCCGAAGAAACTGAGGAGGTTTTCAGCATATCACATCGGAGAGGTCAGCGGATCGGGGCAGCAGCAAGCGGATTCCTGTCCCGAACCTCGTGCCGATGTTTCTGTGAGGGCACTGCAAGGCTGCTAGTGTGGAAGCAGTGCTTCGCTTGCTAACTCGCGGCGTCCGATGACGCCACACAGGTCGAAGCACAGACAGAGGGATCGATCCAGATGACGACTACGAACTCGATGCGCTTCTCACCCGATGAGCTGCTCTCGGGCATGCTCGCGACCGTGGAGGGTACCGACTTCACCGCCGACAACACCCGTCTCCGAGCGTCCTTCGCGAAGATCGCCGCCGACTTCCCACTGATGGCCCCGTTTGCCCAGACCGACGACGCGATCCAGAAGGCGATCACTGTCCTTGAGGGGCGCAAGGCGCTCGTCCTGGACGGTGACCACTACACGCTGACGGACGAGGGCCGCGTGCACTGCGTCAGCAGCAAGCGCACGCTCTTCAACAAGGACGCGCGCGAGCAGCTCGAGGGCGCCGCGGCGATCTTCTCCGCCGCGTAGCCCACGCGCCTCGACGGCGCGCACTGCACGAACAGAAGGGCCGCAGCGAACGCTGCGGCCCTTCGTCGTAGTCGATGTGCTTCCGCAAGTGGCCGACCCGCGCCGCGACCTGCCGAAGCGCGGGCCGGGTATGCCCGACCATCCGCCGCAACGGAAACAGCTACGCCGCGTAGCCCCAGCGTTCCTTCACCCATCGCTCGGCGCGACCAAAGATCAGGCGGTCCACCGCGACGCCGACGAAGACGATCACGATCATCACCGCGAACACCATGCTGATGTTGTTCAGATCGCGGCCCACGTTCAGCAGGTGGCCCAGGCCCGCGCTCACGAAGAGCAGCTCGCCCGCCATCAGCGACCGCCACGCGAACGACCAGCCCTGCTTCATCCCCTGCACCATCACCGGGATCATGCCGGGCAGCACGACGTACAGGTACGCCTGCCACCTCGACGCGCCCAGCGTGCCCGCGGCGCGCTGGAGCAACGGCGGGATGCCCTGGATGCCGGCCTGCGCCGAGATCGCGATCGAGCACGCTGAGCCCATGAGCACGACGAAGATGATCGCCTTCTCGGTGAGTCCGAACCACAGCACCGCGAGCGGCAGCCAGGTGATGCTGGGCAGTGACTGCACGCCGAGGACGATGCCCCCGATCGTCTCGTTCGCCCACTTCGACGAAGCGTTGAGGATGCCCAGTGCCATGCCGATGATGAACGACAGCACGTAGCCGACGGCCATGCGCTGCAGCGTCGCGCCGATCGCCGCCGGGATCTGCCCGTTGTCGAAGTTCGCGCGCATCGAACGCCACACCGAATCGGGCGCGGGGAAGAGGTACGGGGACCAGATCTCGGCGTTTGCGATCGCCCACCAGCCGGCGATCACGATCACGTAGAACGCGGCGATGCGCAGCAGCTTGTATCCGCTCTCGCGGGAGGGTGCGCTAAATCGCATAGCGCGGCTCGTTCGAGGATTCCTGCAGTTCCGCGCGCACCATCGCCGCGAAGTCCGCGACATCGTGATCGTCCGGCGTCCGTGGGCGGCCCAGCGGGATGTCGATGATGCGGCGGATGCGCCCGGGGCTCTTCGACATCACGACCACGCGGTCACCGAGAATCACGGCCTCGCGGACGTTGTGCGTGACGAACAGCACCGTTGCGCCGATGCGCCCCGCGACACCTTGCAACTCCATCTGGAGGTCGTCGCGCGTCTGCGCGTCCAGCGCGGCGAACGGTTCATCCATCATCAGCATGTGCGGCTCGACCGCCAGCGCCCGCGCGAGTTGCACACGCTGCTTCATCCCGCCCGACAGCTCATGAATATAGGCGCGGTCGAACTTCGTCAGATTCACCATCTCCAGCTGCTGGTCGACGATCGAGTTGCGGTCCGCCTTCGACACGCCACGCAGCTTGAGGCCGAACTCCACGTTCGCGCGGACGTTGAGCCACGGGAACAGCGCCGGCTCCTGGAACACCACTGCGCGCTCGCGGGCCATGCCCTTGATCGGCTCGCCCTCGAACGTCGCGGTGCCATCGAAGTGCGCATCGATGCCCGCCGCGATGTTGAGCAGCGTGGACTTGCCGCAGCCGGAGGGGCCGACAATGCACACGATCTCGCGCGGACGCACCTCCAGTGACACATGGTCGAGGGCGAGCGTGTCCGCGCGCGCGGTCTGAAAGCGCTTCGTGATATCCGTCAGCGCAAGCAGGTGGCCCGTCGCTCCGCTTGGTGCGGTCGCGACGGGCTCGTTTCGTTCGGCGATGCCTGTCATGTTCAGCCTTGCTGCTTCCCCGTCTACTGCGAAACGGGTTTGAGGTTCAGTTCCTTCAACACCTTGTTCAGCGGATCGAGCGCGTAGATGTTCGCGAGATCCGGCTTCTTGTCACCGAGGTACCCGAGGGCGAACGCGTCGTCCGCGGACTTGCGCAGCGACGAGGCGATCGGGTCGAAGGTGATCTTCTGGTTCCGCCAGGCCGCGTTGATCACTGCGTCGGGCAGCGCCGCGCCGCTGATCTTCTTGATGCTCTCGTTGACGACCTTCTTGGCCTCGTCCGGATTGTCGTTGATCCACTGCGTCGTCTTCACGTGCGCACGCAGCAGTTTTTCGACGACCTCGGGATTCTCCTGCATGAACTTCGTCCGCACGATCAGGTGCGTCGTGACGAAGTCGCCGTTCGGCCACAGGTCGCGCTCGTCCAGGAGGATCTTCCCACCGGCCTCCTGCACGATGCGCGTCGCCCACGGCTCCGGCACCCAGGCGCCATCCAGCTGGCCTCGCGAGATCAGGGAGAGCGCGTCGGCATTGGCGGTCGGGATGACCTGCACGTTGCCGCCGTGCTCCTTGTCCTTCAGCCCGTTCTTCGCGAGCCATGCGCGGAGCGCCACGTCCTGCGTGTTGCCCAGCTGCGGCGTCGCGATCTTCTTGTTCGCGAAGTCGGCCGGCTTGTCGATGCCCGACTTGCCGCCGACGACCAACAGCGCACCGGCGCTCGTGGCGCCCGCGATGATGCGCAGATCCTTGCCCTGCGACTGCACGTAGCCCGTGATCGCCGGGTTCGGGCCGATGTATGTCGCGTCGATCGCGCCCGCGAAGAGCGCCTCGATCGCTGACGGGCCCGCGTTGAACGTCTTGGTCTCGATCTTCACGTTCGAGCCCAGCTCCTCAGCGAACGTGCCGCGCACGAGGCCGACCTGCGGCTGCGCGTGCGTCATGTTCGGGAAGTAACCGAGGCGCAACGTGACGTTCTTCGCCGCCGCCGGAGCGCCCGAAGCGCCGGTCGCGCTCGCGCCGCTCGCCGGAGCCGCCGGGCCCCCGCCGCAGGCGGCGAGGAACAGCGATCCGGCCGCGACGATCGTCGCGACGACCGAGGTGATTGAGAGAGTCGGCCACTTCCGTGGTCGGTGCATGTTCAGCGTCCTTCGAATAGTTCAGGGTCGATGTGGTGGATGGAGCCCCGTGGGGGCTACCGACATCCGCCGGTACACCGCGTCTGCCCTGGTGAGCTCGAGCGCGCGAATGTGCACCGGGAGACGTGCCCAGTGGTCTGGTCTGTTCGAGGAGCGGAGCGGCGGAATGGGGCGCGGGTGCTAGCGATCAAGGCGCTTCTTCTCCAGCGTGTCGATCTGCACCACGCGTCCGTCCTGTAACGTGATCTGCACGGAACCGAAGCGTACGGAGCGCATCGCGGTCAGCACCTCGGCGAGCACGGTCTGTTCGTGAGCCGTGGCGATCGAGGTCTGTGAGCCGGCCTGTGACTTCAGTTCTTGCGACTTGAGTTCTTGTGCCATTAGATGTGGTACATCTCCCGCTTCGCGGAATCCTGCTGGCGGCGGCGGTCAGCCAGGTCACCGAAGGTCGTCGCGTCCACCACCTGCGAGATCGCATCCCGCACATCCACCCACAGGCCCCGGAGGACGCAGTCCTCTTCGCTGGGACAGCGGTAGACCGGACAGGGCGCATGCGCCGTGCGGCTCGCGCACAGGCTCGGCGCCAGCGGCCCGTCCATCGCGCGCACCACCTCGCCAATCGTCACCTCGCCCGCCGGCCGCGCGAAGGCGTATCCGCCGTGCGCGCCGCGCTTCGCCTTCACTACCCGCGCCGTGCGCAGCCGCATCAAGATCTGCTCGAGGTACTTCGGTGAGATCCCCGTGCGGTCTGCGATCTCGGCGAGCGCCAGCCACTCCCGATCCACCTCGGTGGCCAGTTCCAGCAGGGCCCGGACGGCGTAGTCACCACGGGTTGAGAGCTTCAAGTTGATAATCCCTATCGAGTTAGTAGACTTTACACGCACCTATCCGGATCGATTCAACCCCCAAATCGGTAGGGAATTCAGGGAATCTCCGCGGCACTGCTTGACGCTTCGCCCGGCGTGGTGATATTTCATCGCACGATGAATTACGTCGACGCCCGCCTTTCTGCGAACGAGTCGCCCATCGCGTCCCCTCGTGCCGGACGTCGGCCGGCTGCGGCCGGTGGCGACAGCCGAGCCGCCATCCTCGCGGCAGCCCGGTCGCTCTTCGCTGCTCGGGGATTCCGAGGCACCACGACCCGCCAGATCGCGCAGCAGGCAGGCGTGGACGTGGCGCTGATCCACCACTTCTTCGGCACCAAGGCCGAGCTGTTCGAGGCGGCCGTCGAGTTCCCACGCGTGGGGGCGCAGATCGCCGATGCCATCACCGCCCCCGGCGACGCGGCAGAGCGGCTGGTGCGGCTGTACCTCGACGAGTTGTTCGTGCATCAACTGGAGACGTTCTCCGCGGTGCTACGCACCGCTGTCGGCAACCCGGACGACGTGCCGCAGCTGCGCGACACGATCCAGACGATGTTGCAGCGCGTGGCGACGCAGCTCGGATCGCGTGCCGTGGCGCCGCTCGCCTTCGAGTTGATCGGCGCGCAGATGATCGGCGTCCTCATCGTGCGTCACCTCGTCGGCATCGAACCGATGGCGTCCGCTTCCACCGACGAGCTGGTGCGCCGCCTCGCGCCCGCGTTCCGCGCACTGATGGCACCCGATGGCGAGCGATCCGAGGAGCAACCGGCATGACACGTGCGTTCCTCGTGATCTCGACGATCCTCGTGGCGCTGATGAGCACCGGCTGCGGCGCGTTGCGCTGGCCCGGCGGCTCGACGGACGTGCTCGTCGCGTCCGGCACGCTCGAGGCGGAGGAGACGGTGATCGCGCCGCGCGTCAACGGCGAGATCCTCGACCTGCCGCTGGACGCAGGCGCCCGCGTCACGAAGGGCGATCTGCTCGTTCGCCTCGACGATCGCGCCGTGCAGCTGCAGCTGCGGCAGGCTCCCGATTCCGCGACTCGCGAGACCGCGCAGCTCCAGTCACAGGACTACACGCTGCGCTCGCCGCTCTCCGGCGTCGTGACGCGTGTGCCGGCGCACGCCGGCGAACTCGCGCTGCCGGGCCAGGTGCTGATCGCCGTCAGCGACCTCTCCACGCTCAAGCTCACGCTGTACGTGCGCCTCGCCGACCTGGGCCGCGTGTCGACGGGGCAGCGCCTCGCGATCACCGCCGACCCGTACCCCGGACGCACGTTTGAGGGTGTCGTGACCTCGATCAACCAGCAGGCGGAGTTCACGCCGCGCAACGTGCAGACGCAGAGCGACCGGCTCAATCTCGTGTTCGGGGTACAGGCGACCGTGACGAACGGCGAGGGCCTGCTGCGCCCGGGAATGCCGATCGACGCCACCTTCGAGACGACGTCTGGAATTGGCGCGGCGCGATGAACCTCGGTCGCCTGTCGGCGATCATCCGCAAGGAGCTGATCCAGGTGCGGCGGGACCACATCACGCTCGCGCTGGTCGTCGGCATCCCGGTCGTCGAGCTGCTGATGTTCGGTTACGCGCTGAACGCCGTCACCGATCACATCGCGACCGTCGTCTTCGACCAGTCCGGCACGGCGAGCAGTCGCTCCTTCGTCTCGTCGTTCGACAACACCGGGTACTTCACGGTGCGCCGATGGACCTCGACCCGCGAGGAGGCGATGCGCGCGATCGACAACGGCGAGGCGAAAGTCGCGCTGATCATCCCTCCGGACTTCGGCAACGACATCCTCGGCGGGCGTCCCGCGACGGCGCAGCTGATCGTGGACGGCTCCGACCCCAGCGTCGCGCAGACGGCGATGTTCAGCGGTGGCCTGATCGCGCAGGTGCAGTCCGCCACGGTGACCGTCGAGGCCCTCAATCGCCTCGGGCAGACGAGCAACGCCCGGGGCGGCATCGAACTGCGCCCGGTCGTGCTCTACAACCCGCGCATGCTGAGCGTGAAGTTCATGGTCCCGGCGCTGATCGGCCTCGTGCTCCAGTTGCAGGGCGTGCTGCTCACCGCGCTCGCGGTCGTGCGCGAGCGCGAACGAGGCACCCTCGAGCAGCTGATCGTGTCGCCGGTGCGCCCCGGGGAACTGATGCTCGGGAAGATCCTCCCCAATATCGGGCTCTGTCTTGCCTCGACCGTGATGACCCTGGTGATCGCGCGCGTGCTGTTCGATGTGCCCGTCGTTGGCTCGACGATCGAGCTGCTGCTGCTGACGCTGCCCTTCCTCTTTGGCACGCTCGGCATCGGCCTCGCCATCTCGGTCGTCGCGAGGAACCAGGCACAGGCGTTGCAGATGACGATGTTCACGCTGCTGCCCTCGATCCTGCTCTCCGGCTTCCTCTTCGGTCGCGAGGGCATGCCGCAGATCTTCCAGTGGCTGAGCCTCGCGATCCCGATGACGTACTACCTCGAGATCCTGCGCGGCGTGATCCTGAAGGGCGTGGGCATCCAGGTGCTGTGGCCACAGGCCCTCGCGCTGACGGTGTTCGCGATCGTCACGCTCGGCGTGTCCGTCGCGCGCTTCCAGAAGACGGTCGAGTGATGACCACCGACACGGGACGGGCGATCACTCCCAGCAACGGCGCGGCGATCGAGGTGCGCGGCCTGACCAAGCGCTTCGGCGATCGCGTCGCCGTGAACGACGTGACGTTCGAGGTGCAACGCGGCGAGGTGTTCGCGTTCCTCGGCCCGAACGGTTCCGGCAAGAGCACGACCATCCGCATGCTCTGCGGCATCCTCGCGCCGACCGAGGGCACGGGGACGGTGCTGGGCTACGACATCCGCACGCAGCAGGACCGCATCAAGCAGCACATCGGCTATATGAGCCAGCGGTTCTCGCTCTACGAGGACCTGACGGTGCGCGAGAACCTCGAGTTCTACGCGGGCATCTACACGGTGCCGCGCCCGCTCCTCGCCGCGCGCGTGACAGAGCTGATCGCGATGGCGGGCCTCGAGGGGCGCGAGGGGCAACTCGCTGCGCAGCTCTCGGGCGGCTGGAAGCAGCGCCTCGCGTTGGGCTGCGCGATCGTGCATCGCCCCCCACTGCTGTTCCTCGACGAGCCCACCGCGGGCGTCGACCCGGTCTCGCGCCGAGAGTTCTGGACGATGATCCACGGGCTCGCCGCGACCGGCGTCACGGTCTTCGCGACCACGCACTACCTCGACGAGGCTGAGCACTCGAACCGCGTCGCGATGATCGACAGCGGCGTACTGACGGCGATCGCCACGCCCGCGGACTTCAAGGCGCACTACCTCCACGGCACGCTCTTCTCGATCCGCACACCGGACATCCTCGAGACGCTCACGCTCCTCCAGTCGCGCCCCGAGACCGCCGACGTCAGCCTGTACGGCGACGCGATCCACGCCCTCATGCAGACGGGCGACGAGGCCACCCTCCGCGCGGCCCTCGCGGCGGCGGGCATCGAGGACGCAACCGTCGAGGTGATCCCGCCGTCGCTGGAGGACGTGTTCATCAGCCTGATGAAGCGCTCCTGAACCGCGCCCGGTAGTAGAGTCCGAGGACTGACTCGTTCCGCACTCCTCGAGGTTCTCCAAATGCCAGATGCCCGCCTGCGCCGCGCCGTCCACTTCGTCCCCGGTGGCAACGAGCGCATGCTCACGAAGTCGCTGACGACCGAGGCGGACAGCCTCGTCCTCGACCTCGAGGATGCGGTGACCGTCGACCGGAAGGACGAGGCGCGCGGGCTCGTCGCGGGCTGGCTGCGCGACGTCGACTTCGGGCGGCAGGAGCGCGTCGTGCGCGTGAACGCCCTCGACACGCCGTGGTGGCTTGAGGATCTCCGCGCGACGATGGAGTTCCCCCCGGACGCGTACATGCTGCCGAAGATCAACAGCCGCCAAGACGTGCAGGCGTTCGCGAGCGAAGTGATGCAGCTCGAGGAGTACTACGGGCACCCGCTGGACAGCGTGAAGTTCATCGTCCTCGGCACCGAGACGCCGCGCAGCGTGCTCCAGCTGGACGAGCTGCCCCGCGCGAGCCGAGTGTCCGCCCTCACCTGGGGCGCCGAGGACCTGTCGTCCGCCATCGGCGCGAGCCGCAACCGCGACGAGGCCGGTGCGCTCCTCGACGTGTTTCGGTACTGCCGCGTGCAGACACTGCTGTGCGCCGTCGCGGCAAACGTGCAGCCGCTCGACACCGTGTACGTCGACTTCCGCAACACCGAGGGCTTCCGGCGCGACTGCCAGGAGGCCGTGTGGATGGGCTTCACCGGCCGCCTGACGATCCATCCCGACCAGATCCCCGT
Organism: Chloroflexota bacterium; assembly: GCA_947470025.1. Classification (GTDB taxonomy): domain Bacteria; phylum Chloroflexota; class Dehalococcoidia; order UBA2979; family UBA2979; genus SHYQ01. Next base: position 35,080 of record CANIRU010000001.1, on the reverse strand, counting down.
CGTGAACGAACTGTTCACCCCGTCCTCTGACGACATCGCCGCTGCGCACGAGCTGATCGAGGCGGTCGAGGCCGGACGCGCCGAGGGGCGCGGCGCGATCACGCTGCGCGGCCAGATGGTGGACGCGGCGCACATCGGCCGCGCGGAGACCGTGCTGGCACGCGCACGGCAAGCCGGGCTGCTGTAACTCCGCTCCTAACCCTCCCCCGTCGCGGTGGGCGGTTGGGGGTGGGGGGATCGTCCTGCGGGCATGAGACGAGGAGTACGAGGATGGCGAAGATCGAGTTCGATCCGTCGACGCTGGTGAACGCGCTGACGAAGGCCGGCATCTTCGAGCCGATCGAGCGCGCCGCCGTGCAGTGGAGCGGCTACTCGCTCCGCTCGTGGGCGAGCACGGACCGCGAGGGCGTCCCGTACATCCCGACGCTGCTGCTCACGACCATCGGTCGCGCCAGCGGCGAACTGCGCGCCAACGCACTGTTCTACCTGCGCGACGGCCGCGACTTCATCATCGTCGCCTCGAAGGCCGGCTCACCGAAGCACCCCGCCTGGTACCGCAACATCGAGGCCAACGCGCAGGCGTGGGTGGACGTGGATCGTCATCGCGTCCCCGTGCGCGCCGAGGTGCTCGACGATGCCGAGCGCACCCGCCTCTGGCCCGCGCTCGTCGCGATGTGGCCGCGGTACACGGATCACCAGACGAAGGCCGCGCCTCGCATCGTCCCCGTCGTGCGGTTGCGCCCGATCCGCTGATTCTTCTTGGGGCCCATGCCGGGTATAGCCGGCCCGCCCCGCTCCTGACCTGCGGGCTTCAACCTAGTGCGAATGGCCCGACTCCCCGGCGCCGTGCGAATGGCCGCCGTGTGACCATCCGCCGCCCGCCGGCGCTGCACCCACCGAGGGCGCACCGCTCTTCGCCGACGCACCAGAGCGCCCGATCGCCGTGAACACACGGCGCGCGGGCTTGCCGCAGACCGGACACGCAGCGGCGTCACGCGCCGCTGAGGCTTTGCGTGTCACCTCGAACTCCACGTCGCAGGGATCGCAGCGGAACGGGTAGATCGGCATTTGCGGCGGACTTCCTCCTCCGGCATCATCAAGGGCATCTGCGAATACTTGCAATAAGGCGGGGCTAACCCGCCACGACGGGACGCCGCGATGGCTCGAGTCATGGTGATCGGGGACAACAGCCTGCCGTGGGAACGCACACGGGAGCTGCGTGCGCTGTGCCAGTCGTATGCCGCGTACCTCGGCGAGCCGGTCGAGTTCATCTGGGCGCGCCCGGAGCTCGCCGGCCTCGCGCGTGACGCCGTCGCGCCGATGAGCGGCGACGCGCCCGTGGAGACGCTGCTCCCGTTCCGCGTGCAGACGGAGGGCATGCCCGCCGCCGCGATGGTCTCGGACGACGAGGGCAACCCCGACTGGTCCGCGATGTGGGAGTCCTTCTGTGAGCTCGCCTTCTTCGGCGGCCCACCCCATCGAGGTGACGACAGCCGCGTCCGCGCGCTCGCCGAGATTCCTCGAGCCATCCCCAACGGCGCCTTCGACCCCATCGCGGAGATCCGTCGGGGCATCTACCTGACCACGGGCCTCTTCTCCGAGCCGTCCGAGATCCCCGGCTGGCTCGCGATCTCTTGCCGCTCGCGCAAGCACGCCGCCTGGATGTGCGCCTGCATCATCCTCGAGAACATCGACGCGCGCCTCGACGACGAGGAGCGCCTGCTCGTCCCGGCGGCCCCCTCGTTCACCCTCAAGGACCAGGTGAAGAGCGTGATCACCGTGGTCGCGAAGGTGCACCACTACTGGGAGATGCACGCCGTCGTCTACGGCATCGAATAGCCCGACGCCCCGCGCTCGCAACCAGCCGACCGCGTAGGATGCGCCGATGGTGAGACGGATGCTTCCCGGCGTGTACGAGGGCTGGATCGTCGTCGCGGGCGGCGGCGTCATGATCCTCGCGATCGGCTCGATCTTCTTCTGGGGCATGGGCGCGATCTTCAACGAGATGATCGCCGAGTTCGGCTGGACCGTCGCCGCGACTGCGATCGCCTTCTCGCTCCGCACGGAGGTCTCCGGCGTCGCCGCGCCGGTCATCGGCGCGATCATGGACCGCATCGGCACGCAGCGCGTGATCATCGTCGGGGTCGTGCTGACCGCACTGGGCTTCGCGTACATCTCCATCGTCCACACGCTGTTCGAGTTCTACGCCGGCATGGTCCTCGCGGCGATCGGCACCTCGGCGTGTGGCTACCCGGCATGCTTCGCCGCCGTCGCGACGTGGTTCAACCGCCGCCGTTCCAGCGCCATGGCCATCATCACCGTCGGTGGCGGCATTGGCGGCGTCTCGACGCTGGTCGTGGGGCAGCTCGTCGAGGAGTTCGGCTGGCGTCTCGCGCTGCGGCTGCTCGCGGTGTTCATCCTGTTCGCCGGCCTGGCGATCGCGGCGAACGTGCGCTCACGTCCCGCCCATCACCCCCAACCGATCGACGGCGCAGCCGGCGAGTCCGTGGCCGTGCGCGCGGCAGCGGCGATGTGGGGCGTGCCGATTCGCGAGGCGCTGCTGTCGCGGCCCTTCATCATGATGTCGCTCGGCCTGATCGCGCTGTCCTTCGCGACCAACGCCGTCGTCGTCCACCAGATCCCGTACTTTGAGCGCGACCTCGGCACGTCCAAGGCGCTCGCGGCGACCGGCGTCGCTGTGTTCTCGTTCGTATCGATCGCCGGGCGACTGGGGATCGGTGTGCTGGCGGACCGCTACTCGAAGCGATCGATGCTCGCGCTCACGGGGGTCCTGACGGTGGTCGGGGGGACGATCCTCGCGTCTGCGAGCACCGCCACGATGGCGATGGTCGGCATCCTCGTCATCGCGCCCGCGTTCGGTGGGCTGATCCCGGTGCGCCCCGCGATCCTCGCGGACTACTTCGGCACGAGGCATTTCGGGACGATCAACGGCGTCGCTACGCTGGTGACGACGACCGGCGGCGCCGCCGGCCCCTGGGTCGTGGGCTGGCTGGTCGACGTCAGCGGCAGCTACACGCAGGGCTGGCTCGTCTGCAGCGGGATGGCCGTCGTCGCCATCCCGCTGCTGCTGCTCTCGTCTCCGCCGACCGCGCTGATCGAGCGGCACCGACCCGTCGCCTCCGACGGAGACGCGCCTGCGCCGGTCGCTTCCGCGCACTGATCAGACCCTCACCCCTGCCCGGCGACTACCCGATCGCGCCACACGCGCGCAGTCGCGCGATCTCGTCGTCCGAGTAGCCCGCGCCGCGCAGCACCTCGTCCGTGTGGCGACCGAGCATCGGCGAGGGGCCTTGCGCCTCCAGCGGGGTCACGCTCATGCGCAGCAGCGGGCTGACCTGTGTCTCCTCGCCGGTGACGTCGTGCTCCAACTTGACCGTCATCTCGTTGGCCAGCGTCTGCGGGTCGAGCATCGCCTCCTCGACGAAGTTGACCGGGCCACAGGGCACCCCGTGCCGTTCGAGGCGCTCCAGCCACTCCGCCGTGGTGAACTCGCGGAAGCGCGCCTCGACCTTGCCGACCTCGATCGTGGCGCGGGCAACGTGCTCGGGGTTGCGCGCGTCGAACTCAGGGTCGTACAGCCCGAGGTACTCGGTCGGGATCGCTGCGCGCACCTTCGCCCGCAGCGAGGGCGAGAGCGCGCCCACGGCGACCGCGCCGTCCTTTGTGGCGTACGCGCGGTAGTAGACGTTGCCGACTCTCGGCACGCCGCCCGCCCCGTGGGCCTCCAGAACCTGGGCGTAGGGAGCGCCTTGCGCGCGCAACTCGTCGACCATCGCCATCTTCTGGTACTTCAGCGCGTCGCCCAGCGGCAGATCCATGCCGTACATGCCCTGCATCGCCAGCGCCGTGTTGAGCAGGGTGGTCTCGATGAACTGGCCCTCGCCGGTCTTCTCGCGGTGGTAGAGCGCAGCGCAGGCCGCCCAAGCGATCGCGATCCCGGTGCCGTAGTCCGCCATCGGTGACGCGGTGATCGTGCCCGGCGACCCGCCCTCGTCGAGCTTGCCATCAGCGGCCATCAGCCCGGACACGGCCTGCGCGATGATGTCGTAGCCGGGGCGGTTCGCCCACGGCCCCTTCCGGCCCCACGCTGTGTTGTCGATGTAGATCAGGTCGGGTCGCAGCGCGCGCAACGTCGCGTCGTCGATGCCGAGCTTGGCCGAGACATCCGGCCGGTAGTTGATGACGACGATGTCGATGTCCGGCACCAGCCGATACACAACCTCGCGCGCTGCCGGATCCTCGAGGTTCAGGACGAGCGACTTCTTGCCACGGTTGAGCGCGTGGAAGTGCTTCGACTCACCCGGCATGAACTGGGAATAGAGGCGCCAGGGCTCGCCCTCGGGCGGCTCCACCTTGATCACCTCCGCGCCCATGTCGGAGAGGTTCTGGCAGCCGAAGGGCCCGGCGATGATCTGCGAGAACTCGAGGACACGAATGCCGACGAGCGGACCGGATGCCATGCGCGCTCCCTCGGCGGCTCGCACGTTGAGCCGCGACTGGAGCGCATCCTAGGAGGCCGCCGCGCGCCTGACCACCCCGAGGGCTATCACGCCCTCGAGGTGACCGGCGCGACGGTCATGACGTACGGCGGCCGGTGATGAGGTTGAACACGAGCACGACGAGCGCGACGACGAGCAGGAGGTGAATCAGGCTGCCTGCGACGTGCGCAGTGAATCCGATCAGCCAGAACACCAGCAGTAGCACGATCAGTCCCCACAGCATTTGGCGTCCCCGTTCATCCTCGGCAGCGCATTCGCGGGCCACCCGAGGGCCAAACGGTAGGGTACGGCTGTCGCTCACCTCGTAACACGAACGCGCGAACCATTCCACGAACGTTGCAGTGGGAGAGGGCGGAGGTGAGGATCCCGGCCTAGCGGCGAACGCCGAGGAAGACGGTGTGCCGCTTCCCCTTCGTCCCGTGCGCGGTGACGAGGTGCGTGGAGGGCAGGAAGCCCGAGGATTTGAGCTTCCGCTCGAAGCCGCGCTCGTCGTCGATCGCCCAGATCGCGAGCCCGCCCCCGGGGCGCAGCGCACGGTGGGACGCCGCGAGGCCTCCCTGCGTGTACAGCCAGGAGTTCCCCTTCTGGGTGGGTGCACTCGGGCCGTTGTCCACATCGAGCAGGATGGCGTCGAAGCGCTGCGCCTCACTCTGGCGGATCGTCTTGCCCACGTCGCCCATCACCACCTGCACGCGCGGGTCGTCCAGGGGATTGCCGGCGAGCGGACCGAGCAGGCCGCGGTTCCACTCGACGACCTCGGGGATCAGCTCCCCGACGATCGCGTGACCGTCCTCCGGCAGCAGATCGAGCGCCGCGCGGAGCGTGTAGCCCATCCCGAGGCCACCGATGAGCACGCTGGCGCCGCCGCGCGGATGCGGGCAGGCGAGCGACATCATGGCGTCCTCGGAGCCGTGCATCCGGCTGGTCATCAGGTCGTAGCCCTCAGCGCGGATCACGTACTCGCCGTCGTGACGGCGCAGCTCGAGGGTGCCGCCATCAGGCGTGCGCGCGCTGTCGAGGAACTCCCAGGGCTTCATGCGTCCACCATAACCGTCACCCCGGTCGAGCGCCCGTCGGTGCGCGACACAGAGGCTGCTACCCCTCGCGCGTCGAGGGCGGACGCAGCGGCAGCACCCGCCCGGCGGCGTTGGTCGCATCGACGAGCAGGGCAATCGTCGCGATCAGCGCGTCGAGGTCGGCGGCAGCCTCCGCCTTCGGCGCGCCGGCCTCGAAGTCTGCCGCACTCAGGAAGACGGCCGTCGGCGCGTGGATCACCCCGAACCACGCGAGGACATCGCGCAGGTGCCGCTCCACCCCGAGCGCGTGGTCGCGGGTGTTCCCCATCGCCATGATCCCGGCCGGCTTCCCCTCCAGCGCCTCGACCGGCACCACATCGAGGAGGTTCTTCAACACGCCGGTGAATGATCCGCGATAGACCGGGCTGGCGAAGAGCACCGCGTCGGCGCCGCGCAGCCGTTCGACGACGCCCGCCGTCTCGTCGCCCTCGACGGGCGCGGCACCCGCGAACCCCGTCCGCACGGTCGCGAGGTCGAGGACCTCAACTGCCGCGATGCCTGCGTCGGTGGCGCGCTGGGCTGCCTCGTTCACCGTGCGATGCATGCGCCCCGGCGGGGTGACGGAACCAAGGAGGACCAGGATTCGTTTGCCAGTCAACGGGATTCCTCTTCTGCAGGACGCGACCACGAGAACGTTCATCATCCCCGACACGTTCATCTATCGAAAGCGCCCGATCGGACGCTCGGCGGACGTCGAAATCGCTCGCACCACCGGTCGGCACGGTTTTGCCATCCCCATCGCGGCTGTTCGTTACCGGGACGCATCGAGGCTGACCCTACGCTGAGGCCCTCGCGGGCACATTGGATTGATAGAGGGAACGCATGGCAGCTCCGCTGGAGCATGCAGGGTTCGAGGATCGTAACGCCGGCCGGCTGCGCCGGAGCGTGTTCATTGGGCGCCGCGCCCGGGCGGGTCGCACCGCCGCGGGCGGAAACGGGCGCCTCGGCATCGGACTGATGATGCTCGTGCCCATGCTCCTGCTCCCGTTCGCGGCCGCCGCCGCGCTCGTGATCGGCGCGACGAGGTTCTACGACAACGCGGTCGCCGACCTGAACACCCCCGCGAACATGCTGGCCGCCGTCGCCAACTATGGCGGCGCGCAGATCTACGACCGGAACGGCGTCCTGCTATACCGCTTCCCGGAGAGCGACGGCGGCTTCCGGTTCCCCGCACGCCTCGACCAGGTCAGCAAGGCGATGATCGACGCCACGATCTCCACGGAAGACCAGAACTTCTGGGACAGCAACGGTGTCGACTATCGCAGCACGCTCGGCGCCGCGTACGAGAACTTTCGCGCGACCGGGAACCCATTCAGCGGGCGCGGGGCCAGCGGCATCACCCAGCAGCTCGTGAAGCAGACGCTCATCTCGCCCGAGGACCGGTCAGCGCAGTCCGTCGCCCGGAAGCTCCAGGAGGCGATCTACGCGACCGAGGTCGCGAACCACTACTCGAAGGAGCAGATCCTCGAGTGGTACCTGAACGTCATCAACTACGGCGGCGTCTACAACGGCGTCGAGACCGCCGCGCAGGGCTACTTCGGCGTCCACGCCAGCGAGCTCACCCTCGCGCAGGCTGCCATGATCGCCGGCATCCCCCAGTCGCCCGCGCTGCACTCCCCCTATTCGAGCTGGGAGGGCGCCAAGTGGCGCCAGGGCGAGGTCCTCGACCTGATGGTGATGCACGACTACATCACGCAGGAGCAGGCGGACGCCGCGAAGCGCGAGCCCATCGAGCTGAAGGCCCAGGAGGAGGCGCTCCCGCTGCGCGCCCCCTGGTTCGTCGAGTATGTCCGCCAGGAGTTGGTCGCGCGCTTCGGCGAGCGCTGCGTGCAGCGCTGCGGCCTCGCCGTCACCACGACTCTCGACGTCACCCTGCAAGACCAGGCGCAGGCGGTGCTCGAGAAGAACCTGAAGAAGCACGCCGACCCGATCGGCGCGCACAACGGGTCGATGGTCAGCATCGACGCCCGCACGGTCGAGATCCTGCTCATGGTCGGCAGCCGGAACTACGACGACACCAGCCCCGAGATCCGCGGGAGCAACAACTACGCCACCTCGATCCTCCAGCCGGGATCCTCGTTCAAGCCATTCGTATACCTCACGCTGTTCATGAAGCAGGGCTACGGCCCCAGCTCGATCATCTGGGACGAGCCCTTCATCACCTCGGACGGCTACAAGTGCGAGAACCCCGGCGCGGGCAACAAGACCAACGGCCCCGTGCCGATCAAGATCGCGCTCGGCTCCTCGCTCAACTGCCCAGCCAACCGCGCCGCCGCCGTGGCGGGCATCGGCAACGTCATCGACCTTGCGAAGAAGATGGGCATCACCACCCTCGACGACCCGTCCAACTACGGCCCATCGATCGCGACCGGCGGCGCGAACATCACGCTCCTCGACATGGCGTACGCCTACACCACCCTCGCGCGGAATGGCAGCATGGTCGGCGCGCCCTCGATCCAGCAGGCCGGCACGAGGCCGCTCGACCCCGTCTCGCTGCGCAAGGTGACGGACGCGACCGGGCGCACGCTCCTCGACTTCAAGCCGCAGGATCAGCAGGTGGTGCCCGCCGGGTACACCTCGCTCGTGACGAGCATCCTCAGCGACTGCTCGAACCGTCGCCTGATCTGGGACTGCTCGTTCCCCACCTTCCGCATGTCGGACGGCCGCCCGGTCGCCGCGCACCGACCTGAACGAGGCCCGCGTCTCGGCAGACGCGACGCGCATCCAGCAGGTGATCGAGAACCTCCTCCAGAACGCCGTGAAGTTCACGCCATCCGGTGGCTGGGTGGATGTGAGCACGCACCTGTGGAACCAGCGCGCCACCGTAGTCGTGCGCGACACGGGCATCGGCATCGCGCCCGATGACCTCGAGCGGGTATTCGAGAAGTTTTATCGGACCCCGGACGGCGCGAGGTTCGCGCACGGCACCGGCCTGGGCCTGTCGATCGCGCGCTCGATCGTGGTGTTGCACGGCGGACGGCTCACCGCAGAGAGCGACGGCCGCAACGGCACCACGATGACGCTGGAACTCCCCGTCGGCACGACTTCCGACAACGAGTAGGCTCTCCGTCCCGAAGCGGTTCGAGCCGCTACTTCCCCTCTGAGCGCATCTCCGCCTCGAGCTGCTTGAGGCCGCGCTCGTCCTCATCGGTCGAGGGCTTCGCGTTGAACGTCCAGCGAAGCAGTTGCGCACCCCGTTCACTCAGCCCGTTGAGCAGCGTGTAGGCAACCGGTACAAACACCAGTGTCAGCAGCGTCGAGGAGATGATGCCGCCGATCACGGTCGCTGCCAGCGGTGCGCGGAGCTCTGCGCCCTCGCCGAGCTGGAACGCCGTCGGAAGCAGCGCGATCGCGATCGTCAGGCTCGTCATGATGATCGCGCGCAGGCGCGCGGGACCTGCCTCGAGGAGCGCATCGTGGATCGACATGCCACGTTCGCGGTTCTGGTTCGTACGGTCGATGAGCAGGATGCCGTTCTTGATCGCGAGGCCGACGAGCAGGATCAGGCCGATCATCGAGAAGACGCTGAACTGGTAGCCGAAGACGAACAGCCCGAACATCGCGCCGCCGATGGCGACCGGCAGCGAGAAGAGGATCACCAGCGGGTCCAGCAGCGAGTTGTACAGCACTGCCATCAGCAGGTACGCGAGGAGCACCGAGGCGCCCAGCGCTGAGAACAGCTGACCGAAGCTGTCCGCCTGCTCCTGGCTCGTCCCGCCGACCTCCGCCTTGTAGCCGGGCGGGACGCTGAGTCCGGCGATCGCCTTCTTGACGTCGGGCTGCGACTCCGACAGTGCCACGCCCGTCTGCAGGGCGGCGTTGACGTTCACGACGCGCAGACGGTTGTAGTGATCGATCTGGGTCGGGCCAGACGTCTCGTTGATCTTCGCGACCTGGCTGAGCTTCACGGTTGTGCCGAGCGCGGTCTGCACCGGCAGGTTACCGACGTCCTCGATGCTATTGCGGGAGGCGCCCGCGAGCTGGAGCCGCACGTCCTGCAGCGTGCCGTCAGGGCGCTGGAACTTCGTGGCGACGGCCCCCGCGAACGCTGTGCGTACGAGGAGTCCCAGCGATGCAGAGTTCACGCCGAGCTCCGCCGCGCGCGCCTGGTCGACCTCGACCTGGAGCTGAGGCTGACCGACCGGCGCGCCGTTCGCCACGTTGACCAGTCGCGGTGACTGCTCCAGCGACGCCTCCACCTGCGCGGCCATCGCCGACAGCGTCTCGAACTCGGGGCCGCTGAGGCGCACCGAGACGGGCGCCTGCCCGCCGCCGGGGCCACCAGCCAGCGCACCGACCTTCGGCGTGAGGCCCGCCACGACCGTGAGCCGTTCGCGGACGTCGTCGATGATCGCGTTGATGCTGCGTCGGCCGTCGTGGAGCGGGATCACCTCGACGGTGACGCTGCCGTAGCGCGCCTGCCCGGTTGATCCGCTGCCGATCAGGCCACGGGAGGAGACACCGACGGATGCCGTGACGGTCTTCACCTCTGGCATCGACATCAGGATCTGCTCGACCTGGAGCATGGCCGCGTTGTGGGACTCGAGCGACGTCCCCGGCGGCGCCTCGGTCTGGATCGCGAAGTACCCCTCATCCGAAGAGGGCACGAACTCGACTGCGATCAGGCCGGAGACGACCAGAGAGAGCCCGGCGACGACGCTGGCCGCGGCGACCGCGCAGACGAGAAAGCGGTGACCCAGCGACCAGCGCAGGATGTCGCGGTAGCGCTCCTCGAACCGCGCGAACCCGCGGTCCCAGCGCGCGCCGAAGCGCCCGAGGAGGTCGTTGCCCTTCTCCTCGCCGGACTTCATGATGCGCGCCGCCAGCAGCGGCGTGAGCGTGAACGAGACGAGCAGCGAGGTCAGCGTCGCGCCGGCGATCGTGAACCCGAACTCCTTGAAGAACCCGCCGATGACCCCGCTGACCAGCCCGGTCGGCGCGAACACCACGACATCGACCAGCGTGATCGCGATCGCGGCCATGCCGATCTCGGCGCGCCCTCGCAGTGCCGCCTGGTATGGCTTCTCGCCTCGTGCGAGGTGACGCAGGATGTTCTCCAGCACCACGATCGAGTCGTCGACGAGGATGCCGATCGTGAGCGTGAGGCCCAGCATGCTCAGGAAGTTGAGTGTGAAGCCCATGAACTGCATGAGGATGAACGTCGTCAGCAGCGTCGTTGGGATCGACAGCAGCACGATTCCGGCAGCACGCGCGTTGTGGAGGAACAGCAGCAGGATGACGCTGGTCAGCACGACCGCGAAGGTCAGTTCTTCCTGAATGCCGGTGAGCGACGCGCGCACGGAGGGCGTGGTGTCCTGCACGACGACGAGCTCGCTGCTCGCCGGCAGCGACGCCTTGATCCCCGGCATCGCCTTGCGCACGCCGTCCGTCACGTCCGTCAGGTTCGCGCCGCTCTGCTGACCGATCGCCAGCAGGATCGCCTGCGCGCCGTTGACGCGCGTCGTCTGCGTCAGCTCGGTCGCGCCGACCGTGACGGTACCGAGGTCACCGAGGCGCACAGGGCCGGGCGCCACGACGACACGCGTGAGGTCTTCAGCTCGCGCGAACAGCCCGGTCACCTCGAGTTCGAACTGCTTCGGGCCCTGCGTCACGCTGCCGCCGGGGATCGAGGCGTTCGCACCCGCCAGCGCGTTCTGCACCTGAGCGAGGCTGAGGTTGTATGCGGCGAGGCGGGCGGGGTCGATCGCGACGCGCACCTCGTCCTTGCGGCCGCCGACCAGCTCCACCTGCGACACGCCGTTGACCTGCTCGACGCCTGGGAGCACCTGGTCTTTCGTCAGGCGGTAGAGCTGCTCGGGAGAGAGCGTGTTGTCCGCCACCGCGATCTGCATGACCGGCGCCTGGTCGAAGTTGATCTTCGTGACGGTCGGGCGGTTCACCCCGCTGGGGAACTGGCTGACCGGGCTGGTGATGCGCCGTTCGACGTCCTGCGCCAGCGTCGCCGAGTCGGCGCGGTCGTTGAACTGGATGACGATCGAAGCGAAGCCCTGCCCGGACACGCTGGTGATCGTCTTGATGTCGTTCAGACCGGCCACCGCATCCTCGAGGGGACGCGTGACCTGCGTCTCCATCTCCTTCGGGTTGGCGCCCGGATAGACGGTGACGATCGACACGACGGGGATGTCGACGCTGGGGAACTGGTTGATCGGCAGCCCGCGGAACGCGACCCACCCGGCGATCGCGAGCGCGAGGAAGATCGCGGCGGTCGCACCGGCGCGAGTGATCGCGAGCCGCGTGAAGGTCGTCATCGCGCGTGCGTCTCCCCCGCCGGTCGGGCGGTCACTGCATCAGCCGTGATGTCGAGGTTCCCGGACCGTTCCGCGCGCCCGAACGGGGCGTCTACGAGCGTCAATCCAGCATAGCACCGGGGCTCGCTTACCTTCACCGAGGCGTGCGACATCCTCCCATGCGGGGCGCCGCACGGCTGAAACAGGCGTGATGTAGGCGGAATCAACTCGCTCGGGTGCTACCCGTACTGGACGGAGCGCTTGGTCATCGCGCCGCCGAGCCAGCCGGTGATCGGGAATGTCACCTCGCCCGGCGAGTCCACCGCGGAGCCGAGCGTGACGACTGCCGGCACGAAGTGCTCACGCGTCGGCAGCGCCCAGTCCACCGCCGGCGCACGGCGCTCGTACTCCACCATCGCGTCGACGTCGCACGTCGCGAGCGCCTCCTCGGCCCAGTGGTCGAACTCCTGCGCCCAGCCGGGCGTGATCGCACCGGGCCGACGGTCCATCAGCCGCAGGTTGTGCGTCAGGAAGCCGCTGCCCACGATCAACACGCCCTCGTCGCGCAGCGGCGCGAGCTGACGACCGAGGTCGAAGAGCGCGGGCGCGGAGAGCGTCGGCAGCGACACCTGCAGCACCGGCACGTCCGCCTCGGGGTACATCGCCATCAGCGGCACGTACGCGCCGTGGTCCAGCCCGCGCTCGGGCTCCTCGGCGACTGGCTGGGTCTTGCCCACCAGTTCCTTCACCCGCTGCGCCAGCTCCGGCGCACCGGGCGAGGCGTACTGGAGCTGGTAGTACTCCTCGGGGAAGCCGTAGAAGTCGTAGATCAGCGGCTGCGGCGTCGTCGCGCCGATGGTGAACGGCCGCTCTTCCCAGTGCGCGGATATCATCAGTACCGCGCGTGGACGCGGCATGTTGTGCGCCCATTGGTTGAGCTGCCCCATCCATGCGCCGTCGGCGACGGTGCTGGGCGACCCGTGCGCGAGGAAGATCGTGGGCATCCGACCCGAGGTCGCCTCGGCCGTCGAGGTCGCAGGAGCGTCGGTGGGGGCGTCGGTCATCAGTCAGTCCTCTCGCGCATCACCCCTTGAGGATACGTCACGACGATCCCGCGATTCGGCGTCGTGCTGCGTGCCGCGGACACGCCGTGGGCCATCCGAAGGACAGCGCAGGGGACAGTCCTGTTCGCCGGTGAGTCCCGTCGGGGTGGCGGCGTATGGCGGCCCATCCCCCTGCCCCCTTCCCTGCGCGGGAAGGGGAACGAATAGCGAGGACAACGCCCTCGCGCTCCCCGAGACCGATGATCCTAAACACCGCGCGCGAAACGGATACGCAGACTGGCAGATTCCGCCGGGAGTGTGAGGGGCGCAGCTCCTCACCGTTGGTTCCTCTTCTTCTGAACCCCGCCCACGCCGGGAGGGGCAGGGGTGGGCGGCCCCACGCTGGCACTTCAACGGTGCTCGCGGCGAAGTCTGTTCGTGAGCGCGAGCCGCGCTACGCGGCGCCGCTCCCTTGTCGCTTCGCGGACGCCGAGTCGTCGAGGATGCCGATCACCGAGGCGAGGTACGGCGAGTTCGCGAGGTGCTCCTCGTCGTTCGCGGCGAGCGACGAGGCCGGGGGCAGCGCCTGAGCGATGTCCTCCGGCGTCGCCGCGCCACGCTCCGCGAGCTTCGCGAGTTGCGACGTGCGGCGGCGGAGGAAGGCGACGGTGCGGCCGAAGTCGGCCGTCCGCATGCCGTCCCCGATCGCCTCGGCGGTGCGGCGCGCGGCGGTGAGCTGAGCCTCCAGGCGCGCGACCTGGTCGTCGAAGACGGTCAGGGCTGCATCGATCGCCTGCTTCTCGAGCGCGAACTGGTTGATCAGCAGCGTGTGACGGTGCGGGACCTGCGCTCGGATCTCCGCGATGCGGCGGCGCTCCGCGGCGAGGTCGATCTGCTGCGGCAGCTCGCCGTCCATGCGCTCCGCGAGCGTGAGCAGGTTGTCATCCCAGCGGTCGGCGAACTCCGTCAGGGGGCGCATCGCCTCGTCGAGGTTCTCAGCGAACTGCTGCCGCAATCGGTCGAGGTCGGTGACGAGATTGAGCAGCGGAGCCGCCTCGGTCTCCACGCGGTCAAAGGATTGCATGATGTCCGCGAGCCGCGCGACGGAGCGCAGGCGCAACCGCGCGAGGTGCAGGAGTTGCGGCTCGTTGTCGGTGTCGAGCATGTCGCCGATGTCGGACACCGGCGTCTGCGCGTACGCATGCACGGCCTGCGCCGCCTGCGCGACGATCTGCAGTGGCGCCGATGCGGCCTCGTGCATGATCGGCATCGCCGTGGGAGCTGGCATCGCGGGGGCCATCGCCGGGGCCGCGTAGATCGACGCGGACGGAGCGGCGGCCATCGGCACCACCACGGGACGCGGCGACATCGTCGCCTGGACGGGCTGGGCAGGCGCGATGGGCGCCGCGACCGGCGCGGGCGCCGCCTCGTAGTACACGGGGGTCGCCGGTTCGTCCTGGAACGCGGCGATGAGGCGCCTCGCGAGCCCGGGGCGCGGCGCCGAGGCCGGCCGCTGGGCCAGTCGCGTCAGCGCATCGGGTGCGCTGGGCGCGCCGGGGACAGCGGAAACGGGATTCGCCATGGCCATGAGGACAACCTTCTCCGGCGCGGGCACCTCGGTGGCCGCTTCACTCGACTCGTCAGGGATGGATGCATAGACAACGGATTCAACCTGCGCACCGCCGGACTTCCGGCCGATGCTCAGCAGCAGCAGCAGCGCCGGGGCCGCGATCAGCACGACCTTCCCGGCACTGGTGCGCGAGAACTCGAGGACGGTGCCCGCGTACGGCAGGCTGTAGACCATGCGTGACACCGGCAGGTCGGTCGCCACGGGCTCCGGGTCGGCGCTCGCGTTCGCGTCGCCCTTCGTCAGCAGGTTCGTGGTGCCGTTGGCCTCGCGCAGGACCTTCACGACGCGGTGGGTCACAGGGGAGTTCGGCGACGTGCTGTGACGGAACGTGATGATCTCACCCGCCTGCACGATTGCCGGGTCGACGCGCTGGGCGACGACGAGGGCGCCCGCGGGCACCGCCGGCCGCATCGAGCCGCCGTCGATGATGAACGAGTCCATGCCGAGGAACGTGGGGATCGCGGCGGCGAGGACGCTGAAGGTGATGAGCGTCGACGCGAGCATCAGGAGCGTGCGCGCCGCGACGCGCCACGTGTCGCGTGACTTCAGCACGGAGCCCGCGTCGGCCAGCCGTCCGGCCACGCGGCCATCGCCGATCGAATTGCCCTGGACCATCCTCGGCACCTCTGGTTACCGCCGCTCTCCTTAGGAGCCCATCCGGGCCCTCCTGAGAGCGTTCGAGCACCCCCATGAGGGTTCGCCTAGTGAGGGTGCCGGGGAACCCCTACCCCGCGTATCGGGGACACCCCGCATCTTTGGGCTCGGTGGGCCGATCCGAGACACCACGGACGTGGTGGGGACGGGTGAGAACCCTCGATCGGGGATGCGGGAGGACGTTGGTTAAGACTAGGGAGAGCCCCGACGTTGAGGTCTGCCGGACGCGGATGGGGCAACCGAGAATCGGTGCAACGGGATTACTGAGCGGATTCGCGCATGTTCTTGTTCCGACTGGCTCTCGCCTCGCTCCTCACGGCCGGCACGATGGGCAGCTTTGTCGCTGCCGACAGTCTCGCCGTATTCACGGACTCCGAGGTGAACGCCGCGAACGTCTTCGGCAGCGGCACGATCCAGCTCGCGGGCGCACCTGCCTCGGCAGTGGTGACGCTCGCGAATATGGCGCCGGGGGACTCCGTCATCGCCCCCCTCGTGATCACGAACAACGGCACGCTGCCGCTGCGCTACGCGATGTCCACGAACACCACGAACACGGATGGCAAGGCGCTCGCGGGCCAGCTCGAGCTGACGATCCGCGCCAAGACCTCCAGCGCCTGCTCCGCCGAGGACGGCGCGATCATCTTCGCGACCGCCGCCCTCGCGACCGGCGCCATCGGCTCCAACGCCCAGGGCGCGCAGGCCGGCGACCGCGCGCTGATCGCCGCGGCGAACGAGACATTGTGCTTCAAGGTCCAGTTGCCGCTGGCGACCGGAAACGCGTTCCAGGACGCGACCACAACGGCGACCTTCACCTTCGACGCGGAGCAGACGGCGAACAACCCGTAAGCGCACCGCACGAACCCAACGGACGCACGACGTGACGTCGATGACCATCGCCCTTCGCTCGAGGATGACCGCCGCGATCAGTTCGTGGCGGTTCCTCGTGTCCGCGATCCTCGTCGCATCCTCCTGCACCTACGTGATCCCGATCGAGCGCAGCATCGGCCTGTTCACGGCGACCCAGTCGAACGTCAGCACCGTGTCGTCCGCGAACGTCCTCGCGCCGGTTGCCTTGGTCGCGACGCTCACCGGGCCGGGGCAGATCACGCTGAACTGGGCGCAATCGGCGAGCGCCTGCACCACCGGCTACAACGTCTACCGCATCGCGGACCCGGACGTGACCTACACCCTCGTGTGGTTCCAGGGTGGCCGCGCCAGCACGATGTACGTGGATGGCGGCCTCGCGCCGCTGACGGTGTACACGTACTACGTCGAGGCGGTGTGCGGCGACTGGACCAGCCCCCCATCTCCCACGGACACGGAGATCACGCCATAGCGCATCCCGTCACGAACGCCCCCCGCGTCCTGTGTATGCTCCCCGCGAGGTAGCCGCCCCGCTGTGCTACCGACACAGAGGAGCGCCGCCCGTGACCACCGATCCCGCCGCCGACTACCGCGAACGCATGCGCGCCTGCGCCGAAGCGATCGAGCTGGGCGCGCCCGCGATCGTGCTGCCCGCCGACCACGTCGTGCTCCTGGGCGGGTTGCAGTTCCACTACCTCGACTGGGGGAACGCGCAGTTGCCGCACGTGATCCTGCTGCACGGCGGCGGGCTGACGGCGCACACGTGGGACATGGCCGCACTGCTGCTGCGCGACCGCTATCACCTCGTCGCCCTCGACCTCCGCGGGCATGGCGACACCGACTGGACGCCCGACGATCGCATCAACGACGACCTGAACGACCTGATGTACGGCGACCTGGAGCTGTTCCTCGACCATCTCGGCTACGAGCGCGTGACGCTCGCCGGGATGTCGCTCGGGGGGGTCGCCGCCATGCGCTACGCCGCAGAGCACCCCGACCGCGTCGAGGCGCTCGTGATGGTGGACGTCGGCCCCGAGAGCATGCGCGAGGCGGGGCAGGCGACGCAGGCGTTCCATCGCGAGACCGACATCCTCGAACGGTTCGAGGACTTCCTCGACCGCGCCGTGAAGTTCAACCCGCTGCGCAAGCGCGAGCACATCGAGTACAGCCTGACGCACTCGCTCAAAGAGACGCCCGAGGGCTGGACGTGGAAACAGGACCCGCGTCCGCGCGACAACGGCGCACTGGTGCCGGAGGCGGAGCGCATCGCCTCGTCAGAGCGCCGCGCCGCCGAGCTGTGGGTCGCCGTCCACGCAATCAGCGCGCCGACCCTCGTCCTGCGCGGGGAGCACAGCCGCGGGCTTGCTGCGGACGTCGCGGAGCGTGTCGTACAGGAGATGAAGGACGCACGCCTCGTCACCGTCGCCGGCGCCACCGGCTACATCCCCGGCGACCGACCCAAGGACTTCGCCCGCGAGGTCGACGCCTTCCTCTCCACGCTGCCGCGGTAAGAGGGGAGGCACCGTCCTCCGCGACGAGGGCGGTCGAGGTCAACCGTGAGGCGGCCATCCCCTGCCCCCTTCCCTGCACGGGAAGGGGATGAGAAACGAGGGCTCCGCCCTCGTGCTCCCGATCGAACCGAGGGTGCTTCGCACCTCGACTCAAGACGACTCGAATCACTCGCACCGGCGTCACGCGGCCACATCAAGTTCCGCCGGGAGTGTGAGGGGCGCAGCTCCTCACGGTTGGTTCTCTTCTTTCTGAACCCCTCCCGAGCCGGGAGGGGTAGGGGTGGGCCGCCCAACGGGTGAATCTCATGCGCTGCTCGGCTCACTGAGGTCACGCCCCGCTCCGCCGGGGACGCCGCGCATACCCCCACGTGGTACTCTGCTCGCTCCACACCGACACCCGCACCCGACCGAGGAACCCGACACCCATGAGCGTGCTGTTCACCCCTATTCGTCTTCGCGGCCTCGAGATGCGCAACCGCGTCTGGGTCGCGCCGATGTGCCAGTACTCCGCCGACAACGCGGACGGCATCCCGACCGACTGGCACCTGGTCCACCTCGGATCGCGCGCGAGCGGCGGCGCCGGGCTCGTCATGACCGAGGCGACCGCCGTCACCGATGAGGGCCGCATCACTCCTTGGGACCTCGGGATCTACAACGAGGAGCAGGTCGCGGCCTTCTCCCGCATCACCAGGTTCATCGAGTCGCAGGGCGCGGCGCCCGCGATCCAGCTCGCGCACGCCGGTCGCAAGGCCTCGACGAACCGCCCGTGGCTCGGCGGAAAGCCCGTCGCGCCGGCTGACGGCGGCTGGGTCCCGGGCGGCCCGAGCGCGATCGCGTACAACGAGGGCTACCCGCAGCCGCACGAGTACACCACCGACGAGGTGCATGGCATCATCGCCGCGTTCGCCGCGGGCGCAGAGCGCGCCGTGCGAGCGGGATTCCGCGTGATCGAGATCCACTCGGCGCACGGCTACCTGCTGCACCAGTTCCTCTCTCCGCACACCAACCTGCGCACCGATGAGTTCGGCGGCTCGTTCGCGGGTCGTACGAAGCTCACGCTCGACATCGCGAAGGTCGTGCGCGACGCGATCCCTGCGAACATGCCGCTGCTGGTACGCATCTCCGCAAGCGAGTACGTCGAGGATGGCTGGGATCTCGAACACTCGGTGGCGCTGTCGACCCTGCTGAAGGACGCGGGCGTCGACATGATCGACTGCTCGTCCGGTGGCAACCTGCCGCACCAGAAGCTGACCGTGTACCCCGGCTATCAGGTCGGCTTCGCTCGCACGATCCGCGACGCGGTCGGCATCCCGACCGGAGCGGTCGGTCTGATCTCCGAGCCGAACCAGGCGGAGGGCATCGTGGCATCGGGTGATGCGGACGTCGTGCTGCTCGCCCGCGAGGAGCTGCGCGACCCGTACTGGCCGATGCACGCAGCGAAGGCGCTGGGCGCGGAGCACGAGTGGCCCGTCCAGTACGCCCGCGCGAAGTAGCGCGCTCGCTAGCACATCCGCGCAGCCATCCGCCGCGCCGTGCCGCACGTACCGATCGAGGGCAGGGCCAACACCCTGCCCTCGACGTTTGTTTACACTCGATGCTCACCGCCGAGCCCAGCGGCACGACGAAGGTTCACCGATGACACGCTCCCGTCGCCCTGTTGCGCTCGCCTCCGCGCTGATGATGGCGCCGGTCATCGCGCTGCTCCTCGCCGCCTGCGGCCCCACAGCCAGCCCGCCGCGCGATGGTGCGACGACCGCACCCGCCGCCGCGACCAGGGCCACGTCCAGCAGCGCAGCGGCGACCGAGGGGACGGCGACCGCCACGCTGACCACCGGATCGGCGCGCGTCGGATCGATCCCCGTTCCGGCGACGCAGCCGCGCACGCCGAGGACGGATCGCTCCGGGTTCCTGGTGGCGCTCGACCCCGGCCATGGGGGCGACGAGAGCGGCGCGGCGGCGTACGGCGTCGTGGAGCGTGACTCCAACCTCGACATGGCGTAGCGTGTGCGCGCCTACCTCGTCGCGGCGGGCGTGCAGGTGCACCTCACGCGCGAGGACAACGGGCGCGCGACGGGTCTGGTCACGCCGAACGGCGACACGCGCAACTCGACGCGCAACGACCTGCAGCAGCGGGTGAGCGCAGCGAACCGCATCGGCGCGGACATCTTCGTGTCGCTCCACTCGAACGGCTCGGGCGATCCGAACATGCGCTGCTTCGAGGTCTACTACGAGAGCCGCCGCCCCTTCGCGGACGAGAACTACCGGCTCGCGAAGGAGCTGCTGGACGGTGCGTTGAGGGGCGCGGCGAATGCCGGGTACCCCTCCCCCAACCGCGGGATCATCGACGCGGCATGCTGGCGCAACTTCAATGGGCGCTGCGTGGGGCTCTTCGTCCTATCGCCCGGCGGAGCGCCGACCTCGGGCGGCGGACAGAGCGGTGCGCAGAGCGGCCCGCCGGTCGCTGCGAAAGAGGCGACGAACATGCCCGCCGCGCTCCTCGAGTCGCTGTTCATCTCGAGCCCTGACGATGCCGCGATGTTGAAGAGCGACACGGTCCGCGACGCCATCGCGAAGGGCATCGCGGACGGCATCCTGCGCTACCTCGGCGTCCCCGCGTAGCGCACACGGTCGCGCGGCAGGCGCGCGCAGCGCGGTCCGGATCCGGAAGGCGGTCGGAGCCTGGCAGATTCCGCCGGAGTGTGAGGGGCGCAGCCCCTCACGGTTGGTTCTCTTCTTCTGAACCCCTCCCGCGCCGAGAGGGGTAGGGGTGGGCCGCCGCGCTCGATCACCTCGACGGTACGACGCGAAGCCGCAGCCCGGTTCGATCTCAACCGCGGGCTACGGGCGGAGCATCTCCGACACCGTGACGATACGCAGGCCCTCGCGGCGGAAGAGCTGGATTGTCTCGCGCATCACCGCTGCGGTGGACGGCTTGTCGCAGTGGCTCACCGTGATCACGCCCGGTCCGAGGCCTGCCGCCTTCACCGTGTTCGCCATCACCTCGGCGGCGGGGATGTCACGCCAGTCGCCGGTATCGCCGGTGACGGTGTAGCCGTTCGCGTCCCGGCCGATCGTCCAGAAGATGTGCAGCGGCCAGCCGGCAGCGGCGGCTGCCTCCAGCACGCGCTGATCCCGTGCGCCGGAGGGCGCGCGCCACAACGGCTTCGTGCCCTTCCCCGTCAGCGTGATCAGGTAGCGGTCGAGCTGCTCCATGTCCGCGACGATCTCCGCGTCCGTCAGGTCGCGGTAGTCGGGGTGGGCCCACGAGTGGTTCGCCAGCTCGTGCTCGCGCGCGATCACCTTCGTCAGCTCCTGGTGCTGCTCCGCCCACAGGCCGACCATGAACCACGTCGTGCGCACGCCCTCCTCGCGCAGCACATCGAGGATCTCGGCCGTCGGCCCGGAGTTCGCGGCGCAGTCGAACGTGAACGCCACCTCGCGCCTCGAGGGCGTCCCGCGCTCGATCTCGACCGCGCGACCGGAGGTGACGGCGGGTGCCGCGGGGACGGCGGGGGGCGCGGCACGGACCGCCGTCGCGGCGACCGGCGTGCTCGTTGCCGTCGGGCTGGCGCTTGCGGTGGGCGTGCGCGCCTCCGCGGAACTCGAGGTTGCTGCGCTGGCGGACGGGATCGTCGATGCGGAGGCGCTCGCGGTGCCCACCGAGGTTGCGGTCGGTGTGGAGCGTTGGGCACCGGAGGAGCACGCGACCGTGATCACCGCACTCGCGATGGCGAGGAGCGTTACGCGTCGGAGCTGGGACGGAGTACCCATGGGCTCGCAGTATGCCATGCGACAGGCTGGCTCAGCGCTCGGGCGATGCACGCGTACCACCCCGCGAGGTGCGTCGGTCGCGGCATGAAGGCGTATGGGCACGCCTCGGCACGTTCCTCGTCCGCGAGCACGACCACGGCGACGGCTCCGGCGCGCGACGACCACGACGCGGCACGCTCCACGACGAGCTCCGCGTACGCATCGAGGTCGGTCAGCACGACGACCGGCTCGTCGAGCATCGCGATCCACCGTTCCGCATCGGACAGGTCGGCGAAGGTGCGGACGGGGGTCTCCGGGAAACCTTCGAGGACCACCAACTCAACCAGCCGGCCGAAGACGACGCGCGAGTCGAGGATCACGAGCTGGGGCCCCGGGCCCGTGGCGTGGCCAGGGAAGGTCGACGGGCTCCGAAGCGGATCGAGCGTCATACGTCCCCTGTGCGCCGGAGCGGTCGAAGCGTCGTTGTGCATCGGTAACTCGTTGGCCGCCTGTTGATGGATCACTGAAGGAGAACCACGGCCGAAGGACCGGCGTATCATGAGCACGACAAGACTCCTGCCCTGACAACCACGGCGCAGCCGGGACGGTGATCCAGAGCGAATGGCCGTGCGAGATAGTGCTGACGGGCCCGTGTCGCTCACCCTGGTCGCCGCACGCCTGCGCGCTGGGGATGCGGAGGCGCTGGGGGAGCTTTACGACGCCGTCGGGCAGCGCGCCTACGCTCTGGCGCGGCGGGTGCTCGGCGACCCCGCTGCGGCGGAGGACGCCGTGCACGAGGCGTTCGCGCAGCTCTGGGAACGCGCGGCGACGCTGGAGCCGGTCGGGCGGATCGATTCGCTGATCATGACCATGGTGCATCGTCGAGCAATCGACGCCGTGCGCCGCCGTCGAGGAGGGCGCGTGCCCCTGGGTGATACCGCCCTGCTGACGCAGATCGACGAGCGCGCGGAGGCCGCGTTCGACGAGGTCGTGACCGCGATCTCGGAGGCCTCCCTCCGTGCCCGCCTGCGCGCGATCATGGCGGAGCTGCCGGAGGAGCAACGCGTGGTGGTGCACAGCGTGTACTTCGAGTCCCTGACCCTGCGCGAGATCGCGGAGCGCCGGGAGATCCCGCTCGGAACGGTGAAGAGCCGCCTCCGCCTCGCGATGTCGAGACTCGGCGCGGCGCTGAAGACGGAGGCGCAGCGATGAACTGCGACGACGCCCGCGAGCTGCTGCCCGGCTATATCCTGGACGCGCTGGACCGCCACGAGATGGACGAGGTCAGCGCGCACCTCGTCGAGTGCCGCGAACACGACGACGACCTCGTCGACCTACGCACCACCGGCATGGCGCTCGCGCTGCTCGATGACGACGCACGCCCCTCGCCGCACCTGCGCGACCGCGTGCTGTCTGTCACTGGCCCGACCCCGCTGCGTCTTCCGCGTCGCGTGACCGTGGACGACATGCTCGACGCCGACCTGGACGACGACCGACTCGAGGGCGACTACGACGGGTTCGAGGGCGATGACTTCGAGGTCGGAGCGCCCGAGCGCCTCGTCATGCCGCGCGTGCCGCGACGATTCGGGCCGTGGTGGCTCGCCGGAGCCGCCGCCGCGATCGCGCTCGTCATGTTCGGCGGCGGCTGGTACGTCGGCCAGCGCACCGCGCCCGCCGCACAGCAGGCCGTGCGCTACTCCTACGAGATGCGCAGCCCCGCGAACCAGCTCGTCCGCTTCGCCGGCATCGAGGGCTCCGACCGCGTGACCGTGACGATGGACGGCCTCACGGCGCAGCCCGAGGGCCGCCAGTACCAGGTCTGGGCGATCCGCGACGGCAAATGGGTGAGCCTCGGCTCTTGCAACACCAACGCCAAAGGCTGGTGGAAGGGTGACTTCGAGTTCACCCTCACCCGCGGCGAGGAAGTCGCGCTGACGGTCGAACCCGCCGGCGGCAGCCCGAAGCCCTCGAGTCCCGCGGTGCTGAGGACGAAGCTCTAGGGCGCGACTCACCACCTCACGCGCGGGACAGGCCGCACGCCTGGCAGCACTCCACCGACAACAAGGGCGACACCGCGGTGTCGTGCCTCCGGCGGGTCGCCCACCCGACGACCGCATCGACGACCGGGATCGCATACCTCACAGCGCTTCCTCGGAGGCCGCTTCGTCCCTACTCGTGGCCCTCGAGGGGGGCAAGCGGCTTGCGCTCGGGCGAGGTGACTGAGGCGATCGTGAGGCTGGAGATCAGGTCGACGAGCTCGTGTTCGTCAGCGGGGATCGCGGGGACGGGGAGGGTGATGCGGCCCAGCTCGTGGACGTGGTGGGCGTCGCTGCCGATGGTGACCGGGAGGCCGGTGATGCGCGCGACCTCCGCGGCCATCGCGTTCTCGCGATCGTTGCTGCCGCCGTTCTCGATCTCGATCGCGTCGACCAGCGCGAACAACTCGTGCGCGGCGAGGTCCTCGGGCGTCGCGCCCTGCGGGAACACGGGGCGCCCGCCGGCGTGCACCGCGTCGAAGTAGTAGCGGAACGGGTGCGCGAGGATCGCGAACATCCCGTTGGCCTTCGCGTGGGCGAGCACCTCGCGGCCGTTCGAGGGCGCCGACATCCCCTCCGGCGCGCCGAGCAGGATGACGTGACCGACGTCCGTCGTCGCCTCCATCGCGCGGTAGACGCGGACGCCCCAGCGGTCGAAGAACGCCTCGCGCTCCCACTCGGACCACACGCGGTAGTGCTCCGCGACCACGACGCCGCGCACGCCAGCCTCGGCGGCTGCCTCACCGAGCTTGTCGGTGCTGATGCTCGAGTCAGCCGACCCCGCGCGCGTGTGGACGTGGATCTCGAGCCACTCGGACGGCACTAGCGCGCGGCCTCTGGCCCCCTCGCCCACGAAGTGGGAGAGGGTTGGGGTGAGGGCTTCCGGCTCCCGACCACTACGAGCCGGATCGCACGTTGAGCAGGTCGCGCGCCATCACGACGCGTTGGATCTCCGAGGTGCCCTCGCCGATGCGCCGGATGCGGATCTCGCGGTACCAGCGCTCGAACGGCATGTCCTTCGACATGCCAAGGCCGCCGTAGATCTGCATCGAGCGGTCGATGACGCGGCTCGCCGCCTCGGTGCAGAGCAACTTCGCCATCGACGACTCGAAGCGGAACGGCTCGCCGCGCTCGGCCTTCGCGGCGGCGTCGAGGGCGATCCAGCGGCTGGTGCGCAGGTCGATCTCGTTGTCGACGAGCATCCACTGGATCGACTGGCGGCTCGCCAGCGGCTCGCCGAACGTCACGCGCTGCTTCGACCACTCGACCGCGAGCTCGTGCGCGTACTGCGCAATGCCGAGGCACTCCGCGGCGTAAGGGATGCGGTTCCGCGCGAGGTAGTCGTTGGCGAGCGCGAACCCGCCGCCCTCCTCGCCGAGGATCGCGGAGTGCGGCACGCGCATGTCGGTGAACGACAGCTCCGTCGTGTGGTAGACGCGCATCACCTGGATCAGGCGATTCACCTTGAAGCCCGGCGTGTCGGTGTCGACGATGAACGCGGTGATGCCCTGTCGGCCCTTCGTCGGGTCGGTGCGCACGTAGATGATCCCGAAGTCCGCGGTGTCGGCGCCGGAGTTCCACAGCTTGCCGCCGTTGATGACCCAGCTGTCGCCGTCGCGCACGGCGCGCGTGCGGATCGCGCGCGCCGGGTCGGAGCCTCCGCTCGGCTCGGACAGGCCGAAGAAGTGCCGCTTCTCCTCGCGGATCGCGGGGTAGAGATACTTCTCCTTCTGCTCATCGGTCGCGTCGTAGAGGTGCGCGGGGGGCGCCTCGCCGAACGCGCCGAACGCGGGGGCGTAGAGGCCTGCCTTGTGCTGCGTCAGCTCCTCCGCGACCATCGTGCGCGTCACGAGGTCGATGCCCGGCCCGCCGTACTGCTCGGGCACGCTCATCTGCCACATGCCCATGTCCTTCACCATCTGGCGAAGGCGCTCGGTGTCCTCGGGGCTGACCTCGGAGCCGTCGGGGTCGATGTCGGCTTCGAGCGGACGCACCTCCTCGCGGATGAACTTCCGCACGGTGTCGATGATCATCTGCTGCTCTTCGGAGCGTGCCATGTCCATCGTTAGATCCCCTCGCTCTTCCAGTGATAGCGGCCCAGGTACGGCACGCGAGGTGCGCGCGCGTCGTGATTCAGCTCCGGTACGTCGTCGTAGTCCTCGCGGTAGCGCGTGAGGCATTCGACCCAGCGGCTGTACGCGTTGGAGTTCTCTTCGAGGCGGTAGTAGCGCGCGCGCTGCCTCAGCTCCGGCGCGATGCCGTCCGGCTGCGGGTGCGACCAGTTCCACGTCTCGGAGCCCGGCGGCATGCCGAAGATGCGGTACAGCTCACCTCGAAGCCCATGGGGCGAGGTGCCGCCGGCGTAGCCGATGTAGATGCACGCGTGCTGCTCGTCCGCGATCTCGTAGACGCCCATCGTGCCAGGGACCTTCTTGAAGTCCACCGACGGGTCCCAGGGCTTCCATTCTTTCCTGATCCGCATGGTCTCTTCTCTTCCGGCGAATCCCAGTCGGGGAGTCCTGGGGCAGGAGCGGGACGCTCGTGCACCCGTCACGATACGAGGTACGCGCTCGCGTTCAATCAGGCCGGGTGATGGGCGCGCGAAATACCGTCCAGCGCGCACGATGCGCGCCGCCGCTCCGACGGCGGGCGAGGCTCGAACCTAGACGGGCCAGAACGCGTCGGACGAGGACTCGGGGACGGCGCGCGGCGTCCATCCGGGGCTGCCGGCGCCTACGGGCACCTCGCGCGGCGCGCCGTAGAGGTTCGCCATCGGCAGCATCTCCGTCAGCGGTACGCCGAGGAAGTCGCACACGGACAGGAGGACCGACAGGGGTATCTCGTTGCGGCCGTTCTCGTAGTTCGAGATGGAGGCCTGCGTGACGTCCGCGGCGAACGCGATCTCCTCCTGGGACATGTGGCGCTCCTCCCGCAGGAGCCGCAGGCGTGCGCCGACCTCTGCACGCAGCTCGTGCGAAATCCGCTGGCGGAACGACATCGAGACCCTCCCCCGAGGCCCGCATGGGCCGGTGCCCTGATAACCTACGGAGCCGGTACGAAGCGATGCCTACGTATGCTATACGTATGACATCGCCCCCGTTACGTAAGTGGGACAACTGCGTTGATAGCGGACTCTCCCGGCCCCACTCTGCGGCGTGCCGATGCGGCGCAGCGCCTGTCGCGACTCCTCGATGTGGCGGCCGACGGCACCCCGTCGGTCGCCGTACTCCGGGGCGGCGCCCTGGTGGGCAAGACCCACCTCGCCGCAGCGACCGCGGAGGAAGCACGACGGCGCTCGTTCCGCGTGGCCGAGGTGGACGCGAAGCTCTCCAGCCTCTCGTTCTACGCAGTCGCCCGCCTCACGCGGCAACTCGGGGTCCGGAACGACGCACCGGCAGATGACCTTGCGCGGTTGCACGGCCTCCGGCTTGCCTGCCAGCGTGGCGGCGCGGGACGCGCGGGCGTCGCGATGATTGTCGACAACGCGGAGTGGCTCGCGCCCGGCGATGCGGAGGCGCTCCACGACCTGATCGTGTCGCCGCCGCTCGGGGGCTTCTTCTGCCTGCTCACCATCGGCGACGGATCCTCCACACGCCGCACCACCAGCGACCTCGTGGGCATTGTCGGTCTCAAACGTGCACGGCCCGAGTGGATCTCCGTGGGCCCGCTGACCGACGAGGAGGTCGCGCTGATCGCGCAGGAGCATCTGGGCGCCGGCCTCATGACCTACCGCTTTGTGCGCGACGTGTGCGCGCTCTCCAACGGCGTCGCCGGACACGCCGTGCAGATCCTCGAGGCCGTGAACGCCCTGCCGCCGCAGGATCGCGGCCGCGTGATGACGGGCAGCGAGTTCATAGAGACGGCGATCGTTCCGGGGCCACTCGTCGATGACCTCATCGCGCCGCTGCAGCAGATCGGCGACGACGCGCTCGCCGTGGGCCGCGCACTCGGCGTCCTGCGCGGCCCCGCGACGGTCACGGAGATCGCGACCGTCGCCGCCCTGCCCGAAGCCACCGTGGAGCGCGCGCTCTGCGCGCTGGAGGATCGCAACGTGCTGACGACGATCCCCGCGCCCGCGGACGACGCGCACTCCTGGTTCAACATCCCCTTGATCGCGGTCGCGCTCCGGCGCTCCACGCCGCTGCTGCAGTACCGCACGCTCAACCGCCGCGCCGCTGAGATGCGCGAGGGCGAGAACATCGATCACCTGCACCTGGATCCGGACCGGCTGCAGCGCCTGGTGGCGTGCTACTTCGCCAGCTCACTGCCGCTCGTACCAGAGCGGATGGACCGCACGGTGGACCACGCGCAGCAACTCGTGGTGCACAGCCGCTACGCCGCCGCACGCCGGCTCCTCGAGGGATCGATCGCGCGCGCCGGCGTCGATCCGGCGATCACGCTGCCACCGCGCGCGTTCACGGTGCTGTCCGAGGCGCTCTCGCGATCGGGCGAGAACGTTGAGGCAAGCCGTGCGCTGGACGCCGCGTCGAACGCGGAGCAGTCCGGCGGGAGCGCCGCGGATACGCTGATCCGTCAGGCGCGCACCGCGGTGGCGTTGGGACGCACGAGCACGGCCACCGACGTGTTGAGCCTGGCCCTCGAACGCGAAGACCTGGACCGCTCAACGCGCGTGCGCCTGATGATCGAGCTCGCGCGGCTGATGATCCTGAACCGCGATCCCGAGCGCGGCCGCACGCTGTGCACTGAGGCATACGAACTGGCATGCAGCCTCCGTGATCGTCAGACCACGACCGAGGCCGATCTCTCCCTGCACGTCAGCTACGTCTACGCCGGGCAGGCCCAGCGCGCCCTGGCCCACTGCCGCCGTGCGCTGATCAGCTCCGCACACCCGGAGGTCCGCGGCCGCTTCCGAGCCCGCGCGATCGCCGGGACCGGACAGGCGATCCTCGACGCGGGCTGCATCCGCCGCGGGCTGCACTGGCTGCGTCGCGCGCATCGCGAGGCGGAGATCGCCGAGGACCTCGCGACCGCGTCGTGGACGAGCCAACTGCTGGCTGAGGGCTGCATCGAGCACGGCGACTGGGACGAGGCGGCACGCTGGACCGCGCGGGCCGTGCGCCTGGACAGCAGCCTGCACCGCGACCGATCGCTGCAGCGATCCAGGTCGCTCGACGCGCGCCTCCGCGCACTGCGCGGGGTGCTCGACCCGGTGTGGGCACTGGACGCCACGGAGCCGCAGCAGGCCGACTCGACGGACGCGCCCCCGACCACCGCCGCGATCTGCATCGCGCGCGTCGAGCACGCCATGCTCGCGGGACGTCCTCGGCACGCGCACGCGGTGGTAACCGAGACACTAGCGCAGTTCCGCGGCCCGATCGCCCGCAGCCGCGCGCTGATCGTCGAGCTCCTGCCCGCCGCCGTCACGACCGCCTGCGCGATGGGTGACGCGGCCGCCGCGGCCGCCGCGGTCGAGGAGTTGGCGGTGCTGGCCGAGCAGGTGGGCGATGAGCTGCTGATCGCCCGCCCCCTCGTGCGCTTCGCTCGCGCACAGGTAGCGGCGCTGGAGGGGGACTGGCAGGTCGCCGCCTTCGAGAGCGCGCGGGCCGGTAGCGAAATGATCCGCGTCGGCTATATGTGGCGGGCGGCGAACGCCTTCGCCCTCGCCGGGGAGGCCAATGTCCGCCTCAAGCAGCCCCGGGCCGAGGAGTACCTGACCCGCGCGTTCCGCACCTTCCGTGCCGTCGGCGCACAGCCGCGCGTCGCGGCCGTACGCGACCTGCTGCACGAGATCGGCAGCCGCGCCCCTCGCACCGCGACGCCCACCAGCGTGTTGACCGCGCGTCAGTGGCAGATCGCTCGCAGCGCCGCGGACGGCAAGACGGATGCCGCGATCGCCGCGGGTCTGTCGATCAGCCGCCGCACCGTCACGACGCACATGCACCACATCCTCGGCCGCCTCGACCTCACGTCCCGGCACCAGCTCACCGACTGGTTCCGGGAGCACCCCGAGCCGCAGCATTAGGCGACGCACCGTTGTGCGATCCGGCTCGGATGGGGCCCACGCACCAACGTGCGTCCGCGGCATCACAAATCGCAATGAAGCTGTGACGCCTCTGCACACACAGTTGAGCGCCAGAGGCGCTTCAATCGCTGTGGCCCCGGTGTTCGGGACCGCAGGACTGGCGAGGGCCAGTAGAACGCTAGGGGTAACTCATGTCGATGTATCGAAAGATCACCGCGGCGGGTGTCGCGGCGGCGCTCATGGCGGTGCTGGTGGGCTCGTTGCTCGCCTCCTCCGCGATGGCGCAGCCCGCACTGCCGTACAAGGCGTACGGTTCCGGCCTCAAGGCTGGTCAGGTCGTCCAGGCCCTCAAGGGCACTTCGACCGAGGTGGCTCGCGCCACGGTCGACGCGAACGGCAACTGGTCGATGGACATCGCCGCTGACAAGGCGGCACCCGGTGACGTCATCCGCTTCACGCTGGACGGCGCTCCGACCAACCAGGCCGTCACCTTCCAGAACGGCCAGTTCCCGCTTCCTCCCGGAATCGCGCTGACCCTCGCCGCTGGCGCGGCCCCGGCTCCGGCCAAGACCGGTAGCGCTGGCCTGGCCGGTCAGTCGGCTGGCACGAGCATGCTCCTCATCGCGATGCTGGGCGTCGGCGCCTTCGTCGCGGCGGCTGGCGCGCGGTCGATGACCCGCACCCGCTAAGCGAACAGCGCACCTCGCGCGGCCTCCTCGAGCGGGGGCCACGCGAGACGCGACCGGCGCTCTCCAATAGCGCCACACCAGCGGCCAGCCGAGGTACCTCGGCTGGCCGCTTTGCTCTGTCGCCGGTGGGATGGCAGCCCCTACCCCGGCGCGATATCTTGGATGCACAGCGTTCCCCACCAACGCCCCACAAGTTGCCGAGTGAGAGTCCATGTCCATGGTCGTTGCATGGTTGCGCGCGCAAGCCGCCTCGACGCGATCTCGCCTGATCGCAGCCGGCACCCTCGTCGTTGTCCTGATCGCCATCGGGGCGTTCATGTCGACTCGCCAGGCTCCCCCCGCCGAGGTGGTCATCCGTCCACCGGCCGAAACGGCCACAGCGACAGCGCAGGCATCCGCGACCGCCGCGCCCACCGAGACCGGCACGCCGTTCCCCACGGGGCAACCGAGCCAGCTCATCACCAACGTCAAGGACCTCGTGTCGAAGTTCGGCTACCCGCCGAACACGAACTACGCCACGATCCGCATCCCCCGCATCGGCGTCGACGCGAAGGTGGGCGCGAGGACCGTCGGCCGCGACGGCCTGATGGCGGCGCCGTCCGGCCCGGCCGACGTGGTCTGGTACGACATGGGTCTGTGGGACGGCCTGGGTGGCAGCCCGGGCGGCGGGCAGAACGCGGTCTTCTCCGGTCACGTGGACTACGCCGACCCGGTCCGCTACGCGAACGTGACCTATCGAGGTCAGGCGGTCTTCTCACAGATCCACCTGCTCTCGCAGGGCGACATCATCGAGATCGACTACCGCGGGCAGACGCTGCGCTACCAGGTGGAATGGCGGCGCCAGGTCGGCTCCGAAGGTCAGACGGACTGGTCGAGCATCTGGTCATCGAAGACCGGCCGCGATTCGATCACGCTGTATACCTGCGGCGGTGAGTTCAACTTCCAGACCCGCGAGTATGCCGACCGCGTGATCGTCCGGGCGAACCGCATCTAGCGCGGGCGTCCCGTCCCGCCCTCGTGCGCCGCTACGGCGTGAGCGGGGGGTAGTCGAACGACAGGTCCCGGTCGAACACCCCGCTGTACGGGGTGCCCTCCGTGTTGCGCGGGGCGGCGAGGAACGCGCGCAGCTCGTCCCGCGTCTGACCGCCCTGCTTCCAGAAGTCGACGCCGCTCGGGCGCTTCGACGCGTCGCCGCCGGGGAGGTAGGTGAATCGCAGCGAGACCGTCTTGCCGTCCGGCACCACGACCATGCCCGCCAGCACCGAGAGCCCGTCCGCCACGACGAGGCCAGGCGCGCCGCTGAAGCCGCTCATCTCCTCGAAGGTGCTGCCGCCCGGCAGGTAGATGCGGACGTAGTTGCCGAAGACACCGGGCATCGACACCAACCGCTTGCGGTCGGCATCCCAGAGCTCGCCGCCCTGCCCGAGAGATAACTCGCATGACATGTCTGTCAGGATCACTCGCTGGGGCGCTGGCTCCGAATGACCGGCGCGCTAGGTCACCTTGAGCGGCACGCCCTGCTTGCAGAGCGGGCAGTCGTCACCGGGGTAGCTCTCCATCACCACCTCGGTCGCCGGCAGGAACGGGACGTCCCCGAAGGTGACCTTCCCACCCGTCCGGTCGGCGATCGCCGAGACGCACACGGGCTCCCCGCCGGCCTTGATCACCGCGTCGATGGTGTCGATCAGCGACCCGCCCGTGGTGACGATGTCGTCCACGACCATCACCTTCTCGCCCGGCTGCAGCTTGAAACCGCGCTGGAACGAGCGTCCGCCGTGATCATCGGTCTCGCAGAAGATGCCGCGCACCCCCAGCTGCCGGGCGACCTCGTACGCCAGCAGCACGCCACCGGTCGTGGGGCCGGCGACCGTGGTCGGGGCGAACGGGCGGCCGTGGTCCGCCATCTTCTTGCACACCAGCTCGGTGTACTGCGGCCACTGGAGCAGGTTGAACTTCTCCAGGTACTGACCGGAGTGCCGCCCGGACGTCAGCTGGAAGTGACCTTCGAGGTATGCGCCGGACGCCTTGAGCGCTTCGACGACTTCAGGATCTACTGGAATAGTGACACCTCCGGCTGAAGCCGCATGCTACGAGGAGCCGGCGAGACGCCGGCCTGCACCCCGTTCTGAGTGCTGTTCTGAGTGCTGTTCTGGTTGCCCGGCTGGACCCCGGCCTTCGCGACCGGCGTGCCGAACTCGCCCTGGATGATCTCGGCCGAGCGCAGCGGCCAGTAGCGCAGGTCCACGCGACCGACGACCTCGGCCTGGTCGACCATGCCGATCAGGTGCGAGTCCTGCGAGTTGTTGCGATTGTCGCCCAGCACGAACAGCTTGCCCGGCGGGACGGTCTGCGCCTTGAACTCGTAGTTCGGCGGCGCGGAGATGTACGGCTCGTCGTACGCCACCCCGTTGACGACCACGCGCCCCTTCGTGACCTCCACGGTCTGTCCGGGCAACGCGATGATCCGCTTCACGAAGTCGCGTTCCTTCGGCGTGCGCTGCGCGATGAAGATGACGACATCGCCCTGCTTCGGCGCGCCGAATGGCTGCCACCCGTCCCGCCCGACCACCGGCACCCAGCCGAGGTTCAGCGTCCGGTACGCGAGGCGGTTCACGATCAGCGCCTCCCCGTCGTGGAAGGAGGGCACCATCGAGTTGCCGTCGACACGGTAGTTGTGGGCGACGCCGCGGACCGCGACGAACATGATCATCGCGAGCGCGATCACCTCGAGGGTTTCGCTGAGGCCGCGGAGGCCCCACGGCCAGAGCGCCTCGCGCAGCGGGCGGCGTTCGGGGGCCCACGGATCGACGGCGGTGAGGCCGCCGTGCGTGAACATCAACCGCGCCTCCGTCACCTCGAGGGGCGGCGGGTCGTCGGCGTACTCGGTCGATGGCTCATCCATGGTCACCGTTCGAGTATATCGACGCATTCTCCCCGGGCTAATGCGCGTGTTCTTCGGGCTAATGCGCGGGATACCCGCGCGCGCCCGATCCTGACCTGCGGGCTTCGAGGGGGCGGCGACACGTCGTCTCGCGCCGTGATACCTGTGAACGCGAGGCGGCTACGCGCGTCCGGCGGCGCCCAGCAGGTCGATGCGCTCCTCAGCGACCGCAGCGACGGCGGCGATGCCGGCGCGGAGCGCTGGGCGGGGGTCGTTACCGGTCGCGCCGGCGATGGCGCGCGTGAACGCCGCGTGGATCTCCGTGCTGATGTTCACCTTGCGGATGCCGCCGAGGACCGACGCCCGCAGGTCGCGTGGCGTGACGCCCGAGCCGCCGTGCAGCACCAGCGGCAGCGACCGCGTGGCGATCCGCAGCTCCGCGAGCAGGTCCAGGCGCACCTCGCCGGCCATGCCGTGCGCCGTGCCGATCGACACGGCGAGCGAGGTGACGCGGGTCTCCTGCACGAAGCGCGCCGCGATCTCCGGGTCGGTCAGCGCCATCTCCGAGGTGCGCACGCCGGCCTCGCGTCCTCCCACGTGGCCCAGCTCCGCCTCGAGACCCAGCCGCGCCTCCTGCGCGGCGGCGTACGCCTCCATCGTCTCGCGGCGGTTGCGCTCCAGCGGGAACGTGGAGCCATCGAACATGAGCGAGGTGAACCCGGCGCGGATCGCCTGCCGGATCAGCGCGACCGTGGGCGCGTGGTCCAGGTGCACCGCGATCGGTACGGTGGCCCGCGTCGCCAGCGTCCGCCCGACGGCCGCCGCCACCTCGACGCCACCAAAGTGGTCGAGGTTGCTCGGGTTGAACTGCAGGAACATCGGGGCGCGCTTCGCCTCGGCGGCGGCGATCACGCCCATCGTCATCTCGAGATTGGAGACGTTGAAGCCCGGCACGGCGTACCCACCGCGCTCCGCGGCCGCGAGCAACTCGTTCGCCCCTGCAAGCGGCATGTTCACGGCCTCCTGTGCGACCTGGTCAGTTCGGGTCACGTTCGGCTAGAGGAGGGTCATGCTAACCTCCGCCCCGCGTACCACGCGAGGCGGTCCTGCAGCATGTCCTCTGCCCAGCCGCGTTCCGGCGCGGAGCCCGATCCTGCTCTCGATGACCTCGTGCGGCGCGCCCAGCGCGGTGAACTGCCCGCGTTCAACGCGATCGTGCTGCGCTACCAGGACCACGTGTACTCGCTCGTCCTGCGTATGCTCACCCACCGCGAGGCCGCCGAGGACGTGACGCAGGAGGCCTTCGTCTCCGCGTGGCGGCACATCGACACGTTCCGGGGCGGCTCGTTCCGCTCCTGGCTGTTCACGATCGCGGCGAACCGGGCGCGCGATGAGCTCCGCAAGGGCGTCCGACGGCCCACCACCAGCCTCGACGCCGCGCGTGACGACCCGGACCGCGCGGACATCGACCCCCCGGAGCCGGGGCCGAGCCCGGAGGGCGTCGCCGAGCAGGGCGAGATGCGGGCGGCCCTCGAGGTTGCGCTGGCGGCGCTGCCCCCGGACTGGCGGGAGGTCATCGTGATGTCCGACATCCACGGCATGGACTACGCGGAGATCGCGACGGCCACCGGGGTCGCGCTCGGCACCGTGAAGTCGCGCCTCAGCCGCGCCCGATCGAGACTGCGCGAGGTCATCCTCGAGTCCCGGGAACTCTCCGAGATGGCGCAGCGTCTGAGTGACAGGCGGTGAACCCCATGATGTGGTGGCGACGACGTGCCCTGGAGGCTCCTACTACCCCGCTGGAGCGGCTCCAGGAGCGTGCGTCCGCATACATCGACGGGGAGCTCACCGAAGCGGAGCGAGCGGCCTTCGAGGCTGAGCTCGTCTCCAGCGAGGTGGCTCGGGAGCAGGTGGACGACCTCCGGCAGGTGCGACTGGCACTCACCGGGATCGGCACCGTGCGCGCCCCGCGCTCCTTCGCGCTGCTCGCGCCACCGGCCCCCGTCCGAACCGGCCCTCGCCGGCTCGAGTGGGCCACGCGCGCGGGCACCGGCGTCGCCGCGCTGCTGTTCGTCGTGGCCCTGACCAACAGCAGCAGCGCGGGCGACACCCCGGTCGTCCTCACCACCGCCCAGCGCGAGTCCGCGTCCTCGGCGGCTCCCGCGTCCAAGAACGACAGCGCGACCACCGGGGTC